>NZ_JBDPLV010000059.1:0-77099 GCF_039871605.1 Acrocarpospora sp. B8E8
AGATGAGGTCTCCCACCCTGTGAGGGGGTAAGGCTCCCGGTAGATGACCGGGTTGATAGGCCGGGTGTGGAAGCGCGGTAACGTGTGGAGCTGACCGGTACTAATAGGCCGAGGACTTGACCATAAAGCAGTCTTTTGCTGCGAGTGGGTTGTGCTGCGTCTTGAAGGTGTTGTGTCTTCGAGGCTGCGCGAACTTTTTGTAGCGATGTTTTGCTCGCGTCCACTGTGTGATTCTGAGACAACAAGCAGATACGCGTGCATGTGTGTGTTGGTTGTTTGTTTCATAGTGTTTCGGTGGTTTTAGCAGTGGGGAAACACCCGGTTACATTCCGAACCCGGAAGTTAAGCCCTCCAGCGCCGATGGTACTGCACCGGGGACGGTGTGGGAGAGTAGGACGCCGCCGGACAATCTTTATCGAAGGGCCTCAGCCGAATGGTTGGGGCCCTTCGTGTTTTCGGCCCAGGAATCACCCGAGGAAATCACCCGAGTTCCCTGTCAAGGAACAAAGAGACGTTCCGTCGGGGCGTTCAAGACGTTCAGCATCATGCCCGAGAAGAACACCGTTCCCAGGCTGAGCACACGTTTACCCAACCCGCTCAAGAACGTCGGAGTGATCTCTTCCTCGTCGACGATCGGCCATTCGTCGGGGAGCGCCTTGGTGAAACTGAAATGCGCGTCGGAGAGCCGTACAAATGTGACCGGATAGTCGGCGAGTTCGATGATGGCTCCCTCCACGTCCTTGTGGTCGGGCAGGCACAGCAGAACGTGGTCGATGGTGTCCCAGCGCTGGTGCGCCATTGTCAAAGCGGTGGCGATTCCCACACGGCTGATGGCTGAGTCAATATAGACCTCCGTTTCGCTGTCCGGGACGACATGGTGGGACAGTCGCCCAGGCAGTCGCACGGATTCGAGCACCCGCTGGAGATCCCCCGGAGCTGGGGATTCCCTGCCCAGGAGCGACACCATCGTGCTCGCCGCCGCGCAGCCGAGTTCGGCATTCCATCTGCCGTACGAGGGGGGCAGCAACTCCGCCGAAAGGGCACCCGCGGCGAGGACGTCGAGTTTCAGGTTCGCCTTTTGCCGGACGACCATCTCGATGGCTTCCCGCACCGAGGGCTGCTGGGGTAGCGACACGACCGCCTTGGTCTGACTGGACACGACGGAGGCCTTCTCCTGAGCGATTTCCACGGGCGTGTCGCCGAGCACGCCCACATGCTCGGCGAAGATCTCCGCGATCGCCACCACCATCGGGGGAAAGATCGATACCTCATCCGACCCGCCACCCATTCCGGCTTCCAGCACGAGGTAATCGGCTTCGACCTGCTCCGCGAACAGCACACCGGCGATAGTGAACAGCCCCGCGGGGGCCAGATAGCCAGGGAGGCGGTCCCGCCCAGGCAACCGCTGGAGGCCGTGACCGATTCGATCCCCGAGTGAGGTGAGTTCCGCGGCGGAGATCGCGGCTCCGTCCAACCTGATCCGTTCCCGGTTGGACCGGAGGCCGGGACTGGTGACCATGACAACGCGGGAGCCCGACGCGGCCAGGAAAGCGGACGCGTAGGTCGCCGCCGTGCCCTTTCCTTTCGAGCCGACCACCGTGAGAACGGGCATGCCGGCGCCAGAAAGGCCGATCAGGCGGAGCAGGTGTCGCGCTCGCTCCAGACTTCGACGCGAGGCGTCGGGACGCGACCGCCAGTCCGCGAAGAAGGCACTGTCAGAGCTCACCGCGCGAGTCTACGCGGTCCATCAGCGGCGACCTCCGAGCACGCGACGTATGCGTAGGGGGCTGATGATCATCGATAACTGCTCAGAGCGCCAAACAGAAGGAGCAGGTCGCCGAGGTGCTCGCCGTTATTCGGCGCCGTTTACGCGGGTGGTGCTCCTCGCCGCACCGGCGCCAAGTGCGGTAGCGGCATTGCTGTCTGATGATTCTTCACCGGGAGGCCGGGGAGACACGGCCGCAGGGGAGGGCGGTTGGGGCGGCATTAAACTGGCTCGGTGACAGCAGCGCAGGACATCCACACAGTCGAGGCCGCGATCCGTGCGCGCGGTGTCGAATGGGACATCGACCCGACCCTGGATCGGATGGTCGGCCTGGTCGACCTTCTGGGCCAGCCGCAGGCGGCGTTTCCTGTGATCCACATCGCCGGCACCAACGGCAAGTCGAGCACGGCCAGGATGGTCGAGGCGCTGCTGCGGGAACGGAACCTCCGGGTCGGGCGCTACACCAGCCCTGAGTTCGCCTCCATGCGCGATCGCATCTGCGTGGACGGTGCCCCCCTGGACGAGGACCGGTTCGTCGAGCTGTTCCACGAACTGGAGCCTCACTTCGGGATCGTGGACCAGAAGTACGGGCAGTTGAGCTTCTTCGAAGTGCTCACGGCGATGGCCTTCGCCGCATTCGCCGATGCCCCCGTGGACGTGGCCGTCATCGAGACCGGCATGGGCGGCACGTGGGACGCGACCAATGTCGTGACCGGGGCGGTGGCCGTCATCACCGCCATCTCGCTGGACCACACCGACTACCTCGGTCCCGACGTGGAAACGATCGCGGCGGAGAAAGCGGGCATCATCAAGCCGGGCGCGACGGCCGTGCTGGAGCAGCAGGTGATCAGCGCCGCCGAGGTGCTGATGCGGCGGTCGGCCGAGGTCGGGGCGACCGTGGCGCGCGAAGGGCTGGAATTCGGGGTGCTCCACCGCGAACTGGCCATGGGCGGTCAGCTCATCCACCTCAAGGGACTCAAGGGCTCCTACGAGGAGGTCTTCCTGCCCCTCTACGGGGCGCATCAGGCGAGCAACGCCGTAACCGCGCTGGCGGCGGTGGAAGCCCTGACCGCGGGGGATGATCCGCTCGCCGACGACCTCGTACGTCAAGCCTTCGCCCAGGTGACCAGCCCAGGACGCCTGGAGGTGGTCCGCAGAGGCCCGACCGTCATCATCGACGCCGCGCACAACCCCGGCGGCATGGAGGCCTCGGCGGACGCGATCACCGAATCATTCGGCTTCACCCGGCTCATCGCCGTGGTGGCCGTCATGGCCGACAAGGACGTCGACACCATCCTCGAACTCCTGGAACCCATCGTCGAAGAGATCGTGATCTCCAAGAACTCCTCGCCCCGATCGATGGACCCCGAAGAGCTGGCGCAACGCGCGGAGAGCGTTTTCGGCCAGGACCGCGTCCATCTGGCTCCCCGCCTGGACGACGCGATCGACCTCGCGATCAGCCTCGCCGACCAGGGCGACGAGTTCGGCGCCGGCGTGCTCATCACCGGTTCCGTGGTCACCGCCGGCGACGCCAGGCTTCTGCTGAAGGTCGGGTGAACATGTTCGACGTCACCCCCGGCATGCGCCGCCTGGGCGCCACCGTTCTCGGCATGGAAGCGATCGTCGTCGCCCTGGCCACCCCGGTCGCGATCACGATCCAGAATGTGGAGCCCGGCGTCGCGGCCACGATCGGCATCGGGATGGCGGTGCTCTGCGTGATTGTCGCGGGCCTGCTCAGATACCCGGCCGCCTTCATCGCGGGCAGCTTGCTGCAGATCCTGGCGATCGCGACAGGTTTCCTGGTCAACACGATGTTCTTCCTTGGGGCAATCTTCGCGGCTCTATGGATAACAGCGATATTCGTCGCTCGCCGTGTCGAGGGCGCGACGAAGCGCTAAAGTCGGCCACCATGGCCGTCCCTCCAATTCAGCCGCTGCACCCTCCGCTGGACGTCGTCCGCGCGCCCGCGGTGGCCATCGTGGTCGACATCCTGGTGGCCCTTCTGATCGTGGCCACGCTGCCGCTGGCGATCTTGGCGATTCCGAACACGATCTCCGTCGTCGCGGCGCTGCTGCCGCCGGACGTGTCGCAGATCGCGATGATGCGCGCCCACGGCCTGGCCCTGCCCGCCATGCTGCTCACGGTCCCGGCCGCCGCGCTGGCGGTGCGCCGGTTCCGGGCCGCGCCCGTGCTGGTCGCCGGTCTGACCGTGCTGGCTCTGGCGGACGCAGGGGGTGGATTCGCGGACGGCCCGGTGACGGTGGGCGTGCTGCGGGTGCTGCATGGCGTGGGTGCGGGCCTGCTGGTCCCGGCGACGCTGGTGGCGGCGATGGAGCGGCCGTCCCGGCGAATCCTGCTCCCGGTGTGGGCCGGCTCGCTCGCGGTGAGCCTGCTGGGCGGTCAGGCGCTGGCGCTCTGGCCGCTGGACGCGGTCTCCTCCTGGCAGGTCACGCTCCAGCCGTACCCGCTGCTGACCGGGGTGGCGCTCGCGCTGGCCGCCGTCTTTCTGGTGTTGTGGTTGGTGAGCGACAAGAAGGGCGCCGGGGGTCCGCGGCTGTCGGCGACCGAGCGGACGCGGCTGGTCATGGCGGCGGTTCCGTCGGCGGGGATCGCGCTGCTCGCGGTGGGGACGACGTTCGACTGGCCGCCGCTGATGGTGATCGCGGTCGCGTCGGTCGCGGTGGTCGCGATGCTCGGTCTGGGCTCGGTGGCGACTTTCGACGGTCCTGGTGGCCGGGTGCTGGCGTTCACCAATGTCGGTGTCGGGCTGGTCGTGTTGCCGACCGCCGCGCAGATGACGTATGTCGAACTCGGCGGTCTGGGCGGGCCTGGGCTGACGGGCATGTGGGCGCCGTTCGGGGTGGCCGCCATCGTCGCCCTGCTGGCCGCGCACGCGGCGATGCGCGTGAACGAGGAGCTGGCGGCTCGGCTGGCCGCCGCCGGGCTGGTGACGGTGGTGGTCGGTCTGTGCGCGGTGCGACTGCTCGTGCCCACCATGGGCGGCTCTCTGCTGCTGGTCCCGTTCGTTCTGCTCTCGACCGGAGCGGCGGTCGCCATGGTGAGCGCGCTGCGCCTGGCGGGGCAGGTGGCCGCCCTGTTCGGCCTATCCCTGCTCTTCCCCGCGGTCCTGGCCGGGTTCCTGCTCGGCACCGGCATCCAGGTGACCCGGCTGCGCGCGGTCAGCGAGGCGGAGGACACCACCCGTCAGGCCATGGTGGATGGGTTCGTGGGAGCTTTGCACCTGTGGGCGCTCATCGGTGGGTTCGTTCTCGTGCTGGTGCTGCTGCTCGCGTCCTTTCTGGCCCGCCGGTCCGCGCTGGCCGTACGGCCGGAGGAGCCGGCAGCGGGCGAGCCGGAACCGCCGGTGGTTCCGGCGCCCACGCCCTCTCCGGAGGACAGGAGCGATGACGCGGGAGCCGACCGGTAAACTGCGGCTTGCGCGCGTGCGCGCCCCGAGTCTTCCTTCCGCGGCCGTCCCTGCGCACGCGGATCGCATCAAAGGAGAAACCCGTGTCCGAGCGTACGCTTGTCCTGATCAAGCCGGACGGTGTCCGTCGTGGCCTCGTCGGCGATGTCATCGGCCGCATCGAGCGTAAGGGCCTCAAGATCGTGGCGATGGAGCTGCGCACGCTGGACGCCGACACCGCCAAGGCGCACTACGCCGAGCACTCCGAGCGCCCGTTCTTCGGCGAGCTGGTGGAGTTCATCACCTCCGCGCCGCTGGTGGCCATGGTCGTCGAGGGTCCGCGCGCGGTCGAGGCGTTCCGGGCGCTGGCGGGTCTCACCGACCCGGTGAAGTCGGCTCCCGGCACGATCCGCGGCGACCACGCTCTGGAGATCGGCGAGAACGTCGTGCACGGTTCCGACTCGACCGAATCGTCCGCCCGGGAGATCAAGATCTTCTTCCCCGACCGTTTCTAAGAGCCGCACCCGCGAAAGCCCCGGGAAACCCGGGGCTTTTCGTGTTTCCGCAGGTAGATGTGGATAAACGTGAGAAATCTGAGGGTCAGCGTGCTCGGCCATGGGTACAACACGTTACGATTCGAATGCGATGCGTTATCACCTGCGGACCACCTGAAGGGAGGCCTCCTTCCCATGGGCAGTAAGCTTGCGTTTCTCGGCCGCGACATGGCTGTCGATCTCGGCACGGCCAACACGCTGGTCTATGTGCGCGGGCGTGGCATCGTGCTCAATGAGCCGTCGGTAGTGGCTATCAACACCACCTCGGGCAAGATCGTCGCCGTTGGCATCGAAGCCAAGCGCATGATCGGCCGTACGCCAGGAAACATCGTGGCGGTCCGCCCGCTGAAGGACGGCGTGATCGCCGACTTCGACGTCACTGAGCGCATGTTGCGCTATTTCATCCAACGTATTCACAAGCGCCGTCATTTCGCCAAACCGCGCATCATCGTCGCCGTGCCCAGCGGGATCACCGGCGTCGAGCAGCGCGCGGTCAAGGAAGCCGGCTACCAGGCCGGCGCCCGCCGCGTTTACATCGTCGAGGAGCCGATGGCCGCGGCCATCGGGGCGGGCCTGCCGGTGCACGAGCCGACCGGCAACATGGTCGTGGACATCGGCGGCGGCACCACCGAGGTCGCGATCATCTCGATGGGCGGCATCGTGACCAGCCAGTCCATCCGGGTCGGCGGCGACGAGCTCGATCACGCGATCATCACGTACGCGAAGAAGGAACATTCGCTGATGCTCGGCGAGCGGACCGCGGAAGAGGTCAAGATCGCGATCGGCGCCGCGTGCGCGATGCCGGAGCAGTTCCACGCCGAGATTCGCGGCCGTGACCTGGTCAGCGGCCTGCCGAAGACGATCGAGGTGTCCGCCGACGAGATCCGCGCCGCCATCGAGGAGCCGCTCAACTCGATCGTCGACGCGGTCAAGTCGACCCTGGACAAGTGCCCGCCGGAGCTGTCCGGCGACCTGATGGACCGGGGCATCGCGCTGACCGGCGGCGGCTCGCTGCTGCGGGGCATGGAAGAACGCCTCCGCGACGAGACCGGCATGCCGGTGCACCTGGTCGACAACGCGCTCGACTCGGTCGCGCTCGGCACCGGCCGGTGCGTGGAGGATTTCGACGCGCTCCAGCAGGTTCTGGTCCCCGAACCGAGGCACTGAGGCACGGCGATGAAGGACACACGGCGGACGCGGATCGTGGTGGGCTCGCTGCTGGCGACGGCGCTGCTGCTGATCACGCTCGACCACCGCAGCGGGGACAGCCCGGTGCTCGGGCCGATCCGGGGGGTCGCCGCCGGGGCGTTCGGGGCCGCGGAACGGGCCGCGGCCTCGGTCACCGAGCCGGTCGGCTCGTTCTTCCGGGCGCTGGCGGGCGCGTCGGGCGCGCAGCGGAAGATCGCGGAACTGTCCGCCGAGAACGGCAGGCTGCGCGGCGAGCTGACCGCGCAGCGGCTGGACCGGCAGCGGTCGGCGCAGCTGAACGGCATGCTCGGCCTGGCCGGCCGGGGCGGCTACCGGGTGGTGCCGGCGCAGGTGATCGCGCGAAGGTCCGCGCCGGGGTTCGAGGACGCGGTGGAGATCGACGCGGGCGCCAGGGACGGCATCCGCGCCGAGATGACCGTGCTCAACGCCGACGGCCTGGTCGGCCGGGTGGTGCGGGCCGAGGAGCACACCGCGACCGTCGTGTTGTTGTCGGATCCGGCCTCCTCGGCGGGGGCGCGGCTGGAGGGCGGCAACGAGCTCGGCGTGGTCAACGGCCTGGGCGAGAACGGCAGCGCCGGGCGGTTCCTGCGGTTCCGGCTGCTGGACTCCTCCGCGCCGCTCACCGTCGGGCACCGCATCGTCAGTTTCGGGTCCATGCGGGACACGCCCTATGTGGCGGGAGTTCCCGTCGGGGTGATCGAGCGGGTGGAGGCGACCCCCGGCGAGCTCACCCGTACGGCGTATGCGCGGCCGTTCGCCGATCTGACCTCGCTGGACGTGGTCGGCGTGGTGGTGAAGGCGCCGACGCGGCCGCCGCGTGACTCGGTCCTGCCGGGCGGGCGGCCGGATCCGAAGCCGCTCAAACCCGTCCCGAGTGTCTGACATGGCGCGGAATCTGGGCACCGCCGCGCTGATCTTCGCCGCGCTCGTCGTGCAGATGACTGTGATCAATCGGATGGGTTTCTCGGTGACACCCGATCTGGTGCTGCTGGTGGTGATCGCGCTCGCCACGCTGCGCGGCGAGACCGCGGGCGCCGTCATCGGGTTCCTGGCCGGGCTCGCCGCCGACCTCACCCCGCCCACCGACCACGTCCTGGGGCAGTACGCGCTGGTGATGTGCCTGACCGGTTACCTGGCCGGGCGGTGGGCGGCCCGGGTGCCGCTGCTGTCGGTGGCCGCGTGCGCGGTGGGCGCGCCGGCGTTGGCGGTCGGGGTGGGGTCGTTGCTGGGCGACCCGGGCGTGGACTGGTCGACTTTCATGGCGATCTGGCCGGGCACGGCGGTGTGCAACCTGCTGGCGGCGCCGATCGTGGTCTGGGCGGTGCGCGGGCTGTTCCGGCCGGCCCGATCCAGGGACGTGCTGTTCGTGGGAAGGAGACGGCCGTGAACCGGATGCGGACCCGTTTCGTGGTGTTGCACGTGCTGGTGTTGTCGTTGCTGGCGGTCCTCGCCGTCCGGCTGTGGCAGGTCCAGGTGGTGCGCGGGCCGGAGTTCGTGGCGGTGGCGACCGAGACGCGGACCAGGGATGTGGTGGTGCCGGCCATCCGGGGGCAGATCCTGGATTCGGCCGGGCGGCCGCTGGTGCGCAACCGCACCGGTCTGGTCGTGTCCATCGATCGCACCCGCCTGGATCGGATGCCGGACGCGGGCGACGCGGTGCTGAAGAAGCTGGCGGCCGTGCTCGGGTCGACCCCGGAGTCGTTGCGGGAGCGGATCCGCTCGTGCGGGCCCGGGGTGGCGCGGCCGTGCTGGACAGGCTCGCGATACCAGCCGATTCCGGTGGACGACGCGGTGACGACCCGGGAGGCGCTGCAGATCCTGGAGCGCCAGGAGGACTTTCCCGGGGTGACGGCCGAGGTCCAGGCGGTGCGCGACTATCCCGGCAAGACGCACGCGGCGCAGGTGCTCGGGTATCTGCAGCCCGTGACCCAGCAGGAGCTGGAGCGCCGGCAAGGGCTCAAGGCCAGCTATTCGGGCGTCGACCTGGTCGGGCGGGACGGGCTCGAAGAGATCTACGACCAGGCGCTGCGCGGCAAGTCGGGCCTGCGCCGGGTCCAGGTGGACCGGATGGGCAAGGTCATCGGGGTCGAGCAGCAGGTCGCACCGATCACCGGGGACACGCTGATCACCAGCATCGACGCGAAGGTGCAGGCCATCGTGGAGAAGGCGCTGGAAGGGGCGATGCAGCGGTCGCCGCAGGCGGACGGCGCGGCGGGGGTGGTGCTGGACGTGCGGACCGGGCGGGTGATCGCGATGGCCAGCATGCCCACCTACGACCCGTCAGTGTGGATCGGCGGGATCTCCGAGAACGAATACCAGCGGCTGCTGTCGGACAAGTCCGGCCGACCGCTGGTGTCCCGCGCGATCAAGGGCACGTTCGCGCCCGGCTCGACGTTCAAGGTCACGTCGGTGTCGGCGATGGTCAAGGACGGCTACCCGCTGAACGGCACCTACGACTGCCCGGGCGCGTTCATGGTCGGCAGCCGGCCGTTCCACAACTTCCGGGGGATCGGGCTCGGCCCGATGAACCTGCACACCGCGCTGGTGAAGTCGTGCGACACGATCTTCTACCGGGCGGCGTACGAGATGTGGCTGCGCGACGGCGGCATGAAGCCCAAGCCCAAGCCCAAGGACCCGATGGCGGCGATGTCCCGGGCGTACGGATTCGGGAAGCTGACCGGGATCGACATTCCGGGGGAGTCGGCGGGGCGTATTCCGGACCGGTACTGGAAGAAGAACCTGTGGGCGGCCACCCGGGCGACCAACTGCATTCGCGCCAAGAAGGGGTATCCGGAGGTCAAGGACGGGAACAGGGCGGCGTTCCTGAAGCAGCTGGCCTACGAGAACTGCCTGGAGGGCTTCCAGTGGCGGGCGGGTGACGCGGCGAACTTCTCGATCGGGCAGGGCGACGTGCTGGTGACGCCGCTGCAGCTCGCCAACGCGTACGCGGCGCTGGTCGGGGACGGGAAGGTGCGCAGCCCGCGGATCGCCTGGGCGCTGGTCCGGCCGGACGGCACCAAGGTCAAGGAGATCGTGCCGCCGGTGATCGGCAAGCTGCCGATCGACGAGACCACCCGCGCCTACATCAAGAACGCGCTCAGCCAGGTGCCCTCCGACGGCACCGCGGCCGGGGCGTTCGGCGGCTGGCCGATGAACCTGGTCAGCATCGGCGGCAAGACCGGCACCGCCGAGGTGTACGGCAAAGCCGACACCGCCTGGTTCGCATCGTTCGCCCCCACGGCCAAACCCCGCTTCGTGACCGTCGTCATGGTCTCCCAGGGCGGCATGGGCGGCTCGGCCGCCGCCCCGGCGGTCCGCGAGATCTACGAGGGCATGTTCGGGTTCGGCAAGGACCACGCGCCCGCCGCGCTCACCGAACCCGCCAAACGCCTGCCGGTGATCAAGCCCGATGGCACGGTGAACCGGTGATCCCCGCTTCGGCGGTGCCCCGGCGCAGGTCGCTGGCCAGCCGCGCGGTCGGCGAGGGCTCCGCGATGCGCCGGATGGACGGGGTGCTGCTGATGGCCGTGGGCGCGCTCTGCGTGCTCGGCACCCTGCTGGTCTGGTCCTCCACCAGGACCTGGATGTCGGTGGAGCCGACCGGCCTGGTCAAGAAGCACGTGCTCAACCTGGGCATCGGCGCCGTCCTGCTCAGCGCGGTGGCGATGGTGGAGCCGCACCGGCTGCGGGCGTACGCGCCGGTCGTCTACCTGATCGCCATGCTCGCGCTGATCCTGGTGGTGACCCCGGTGGGCACCACGGTGAACGGCTCGCACTCCTGGATCATGCTCGGCGGCGGCTTCGCCATGCAGCCGTCCGAGCTGGCCAAACCGGCGCTGGTGCTGCTGCTGGGCATGCTGCTGGCCGAACCGGCGGAGGGCACCGACCGGCCCAGGACGCTGGATCTCCTGCTGGCGCTGGCCGCGTCGGGGCTGACGATGGCGCTGGTCATGCTCCAGCCCGACCTGGGCACCACCATGGTGCTCTCGGTGATCACCGGCGGGGTGCTGATCTTCGCGGGGGTGCGGAAACGCTGGATCGGCGTGGTGGCGGGGGCCGCGGTGCTCGGGGCCGGTCTGGTGTGGTCGTTCGGGCTGCTCCAGCCGTACCAGGTGGCGCGGTTCACCGCGTTTCTCAACCCGGCCAGCGACCCGCGCGGGGTCGGCTACAACAGCACCCAGGCGCTGATCGCGATCGGCTCCGGCGAGGTCTTCGGCAAGGGCCTGTTCCACGGCGGCCAGACCACCGGCCGGTTCGTGCCGGAGCAGCACACCGACTTCATCTTCACCGTGGCGGGGGAGGAGTTCGGGTTCCTGGGCGCGCTCACCGTGATCGCGCTGCTCGGCGTGGTGCTGCTGCGCGGGCTGCGGATCGCCCGGTACTGCGAGGACCGGTTCAGCGCGCTGGTCGCGAGCGGCATCGTCTGCTGGTTCGCGTTCCAGATGTTCATTAACGTTGGGATGACAATCGGCATCATGCCGATTACGGGATTGCCCCTGCCTTTCGTCTCGTACGGCGGGACGGCCACGTTCGCCAACATGATCGGGATCGGGTTGCTGCAGGCCATCCACATCAAGGAGCGAAGCTTCGCGGGGTGAGAGCCGCCCGCAGGATCCTGCGGAGCGCTCTCACTGGCGCGACTTTCGTCAAGCGAACAATCTGGGAACGTACCTTGAATGTGCGATGACGGATGAACTCAGGACGCCATCCCCGAAGATCCCCCGAAGACGGAGGAACGGTGACTCCGGACGACGAGGCGCAGGAGCGCGGGCGCGCTTTGGACCTGCTCCGAAAGGCATTTCCCGACTACCGGATCGTGTACGGCGGCGGCCGATGGGCGGCGGCGGCAGCCGGGAACCCGCCCACGGTGTGGTTCGCCCAGACGGCGAGCAGCCTGTGCGGGCAGCTCTTCCTCGCCCAGCTGCGCAATGGCGGCTCGGTGGGCCCGTTCCGCACGGAGAGCGACTCGCAGTGCGCACGGTGACCCTTTCGTAACGAGTGCCGGGCTAGCGTGGTATCGCCCCCTCTTGGAGAGTCAATGACCTATTCCGCCCGTGACCGTTCGGCCATTCAGTTCGCCGGTGCCATCCGGGACCGCACGCTCGCGGCCCTGGGCGAGGCGCCGTCGACCGCCGTCATCCATCAGATCGCCGAGGAGATCCACCTCAGCTCCCCCCAGACCTCCCGGTTGAAGTGCATGCGGCTGGCCAACGGCTGGACGGTGGAGGAGGCGATCGAGCGGTTTCACGACATGTGCGACCGTTCCCAGATCAAGCGCCGGGGCCTGTCCGAGCGCTCCTGGCGGGAGTGGGAGGCGGGCGCGCGGCCGGACCGCGAGTACACCGACCTGCTCTGCCGCCTGTTCGAGACCGGCCCGGTCCAGCTGGGCTTCGCCCGCGACTACACGCCGGAGGAGGCCCGCCGGGCCCAGGCGGGCGCGGGCGACCCGATCGCGGACGCCGCCACCGAGGCCAGCGAGCACGCCGAGGAGGCCGAGACCAGCGAACTCGGCACCGGCGCGCTGGAACGCCTGCGCACCCAGGTGATCTGGGTGGGCCGCCGGTACGTGTGGGAGACACCGCTGCCGCTCTTCGTGGAGATGCGCGCCCTCCAGGAACAGACCAGGAAGGCGCTGGAACGCCGCATCCACCCGACCCAGGCGGGCGAGCTGTACTTCCTGACCGGCGCGCTCTGCGGTCTGATGGCCAACGCCAGCATGGACATGGGCCGCCGGGTGCCCGCCGACACGCTGGCCAGGGCCTCCTGGACGTACGGCCGGATCTCCGGGCATCCGTCGCTGATGGGCTGGGCCCGCGGCATGCAGGCCTCGGTCGCGCTGTGGGACCGCCGTTACGAGGACGCGGTCAGATACGCCGGCGACGCCCTCACCCACCTGTCCACCGGCAGCGGCGGGGCCAGGCTGCACATGCTCAGAGCGCGGGCCTGCGCGATGCTGGGCCGCTCCGCCGAAGCCAGGGACGAACTCCACCGGGCCTCGCAGGCCCGGGCGTCCGGCGGCCCCGACGAGCTGCACGACGAGATCGCCGGGGAGTTCGCCTTCCGGCCCGCCAAGGAGCATTACTACGCGGCCGTGACCCACCTGCATCTGGGCCAGGCGCCCCGGGCGATCGAGGAGGCCAGGGCCGCCATCGCGCTCTACTCCGCCGACGAGCGGGAGAACCGCTCCTACGGCTGCGAGGCGATGGCCCGCGCCCACCTGGCCATCGCTTACGTGCTGGAGGACGACCAGGAAGGCGCGGAACAGGCGGTCGCGCCGCTGCTGGAACTGCCGCCAGAACGCAGGATCGACAGCCTGGGCGCCACCCTGGCGGCCAGCAGATCGCTGGTGTCGGACCGGATGGCCCGCCAGATCGAGGGCTTCTGCTCGGTCGGCCTGGCGCAGACCCGTGACCTGAGTTTCGAAACCCCGGCCAGGGCGCTGAACCCATGACCGCTCCCACCGTCGCCGGAGTTCCCGCGACGCTCGCGCAAGCCTGCCATGCCGCCGGTCTGGACCCGGCGGGCGCGCGCCTGCTGCGCAGCTTCGCCAACATCGTCTACCTGCTGCCCCGCGAGTCGGTGGTGGTACGGCTTTCCGACGCCAACGCCCTCGGCAAGTACGACCGCCTGGTCGTCTCGCTCAAGGTCACCCGCTGGCTGGTGGAGCAGGGCTTCCCGGCCACCATGCCGTTGGATGTCAAGCAGCCGCTGGCCGTCGACGGCGCGCTGGCCACGTTCTGGCACTACGAGGAGCACGCCGGGCCGCCCCCGGACCCGGCGCCGCTCGGCCTGATGCTCCGGCGGCTGCACGCGCTGCCGCCGGTGCCGTTCGACCTGCCGACCTTCGACCCTTTCGGCACGATCCGGCGGGCCATCGCGGCCAGCCGGGCCATCGACGAGGAGGAGCGCGAGTGGCTGACCGAACGGTGCTCGGCGCTCTCCGACGCCTACTACGAGCGGCTGGAGTTCGCTCTGCCGTACGGGCTGGTGCACGGTGACGCGCACCGGGGCAACCTGCTCCGTACACCTGAGGGACTGCTGCTGTGCGACTGGGATTCGGTGAGCGCCGGGCCTCGCGAGATCGACCTGGTGCCCACGCTGGTGGGGGCCAGGTTCGGGCTGACCGAGGCGGAACGGGACGGGTTCGTCGAGGCGTACGGGTATGACGCCAGGAACTGGTCCGGGTATGGGGTGCTGCGCGACACCCGGGAAATGCAGACGCTGACGGCCGTGCTCAGGAACGCGCACCGGGATCCGGGGTCGCGGGCGGAGTTACGGTTCCGGCTCGCTTCGCTACGGGCCGGTGACGACCGTACCTGGCACGCCTTCTGAAGCGGATACCCTTGGGAGCATGTCTGTCGAGTCCTTGTTCCCCCGCCTGGAACCGCTGCTGCCCAAAGTGCAGAAGCCGATCCAGTATGTGGGGGGTGAGCTGAACTCGACCGTCAAGGATTGGGACGAGGCCACGGTCCGCTGGGCGCTGATGTATCCGGACGCGTATGAGGTGGGCCTGCCCAACCAGGGCGTGCAGATTCTGTACGAGATCCTCAACGAGCTCCCGGACACCATGGCCGAGCGCACCTACGCGGTGTGGCCCGACCTGGAGGCGCTGATGCGCGCCGAGGGCGTGCCCCAGTTCACCGTGGACGCGCACCGGCCGGTGCGCGCCTTCGACCTGCTCGGGGTGTCCTTCTCCACCGAACTCGGCTACACCAACCTGCTGACCGCGCTCGATCTGGCGGGGATCCCGCTGCACGCGGTCGATCGGACCGACGACGATCCGATCGTGCTGGCCGGTGGGCACGCCGCGTTCAACCCGGAGCCGATCGCCGACTTCCTCGACGCCGCCGTGCTCGGCGACGGCGAGCAGATCGCGATCGCCATCTCCGAGGTGATCCGCGAGTGGAAGAACGAGGGCGAGCCGGGCGGCCGGGACGGGGTGCTGCTGCGTCTTGCCGAGACCGGCGGCGTCTACGTGCCCAAGTTCTACGACGTGGAGTATCTGCCGGACGGCCGGATCAAGCGGGTCGTGCCCAACCGTCCTGGGGTTCCCTCGCGGGTGTTCAAGCACACCGTGATGGACCTGGACGAGTGGCCGTATCCGAAGAAGCCGCTGGTGCCGCTGGCCGAGACCGTGCACGAGCGGTTCAGCGTGGAGATCTTCCGCGGCTGCACCCGGGGCTGCCGGTTCTGCCAGGCGGGCATGATCACCCGCCCGGTCCGGGAGCGCTCGATCACGGTGATCGGCGACATGGTGGCCAACGGCATCAAGGAGTCCGGCTTCAACGAGGTCGGCCTGCTGTCGCTGTCCAGCGCCGACCACTCCGAGATCGCCGAGGTCGCCAAGGGCCTCGCCGACCGGTATGAGGGCACCAACACCTCGTTGTCGCTGCCGTCCACCCGGGTCGACGCGTTCAACATCGACCTGGCCAACGAGTTCTCCCGCAACGGCCGTCGCTCCGGCCTGACCTTCGCGCCCGAAGGCGGCTCCGAGCGCATGCGCAAGGTGATCAACAAGATGGTCACCGAGGAGGATCTGATCCGCACCGTCACCACCGCCTACACCCAGGGGTGGCGGCAGGTGAAGCTGTATTTCATGTGCGGCCTGCCCACTGAGGAGGACATCGACGTCCTCGGCATCGCCGACCTGGCCAAGAAGGTCATCAAGGCCGGTCGCGAGGCCACCGGTTCGCGGGACATCCGCTGCACGGTCTCCATCGGCGGGTTCGTGCCCAAGCCGCACACCCCGTTCCAGTGGGCCGCCCAGTGCGACCACGAGACGGTGGACCGGCGGCTCCGCGAACTCCGCAACAGCCTGCGCAACGACAAGCAGTACGGCAAGGCCATCGGATTCCGCTACCACGACGGTAAGCCGTCCATCGTGGAGGGGCTGCTCTCCCGGGGGGACCGGCGGGTCGGCGCGGTGATCGAAGCCGTGTGGGCGGACGGCGGGCGGTTCGACGGCTGGAGCGAACACTTCTCCTACGAACGCTGGATGAAGGCGTCCGCCGAGGTCGGGGTGGACGTGGACTGGTTCACCACCCGGGAGCGCGAGGAACACGAGGTGCTCCCGTGGGACCACCTCGACGCCGGGCTCGACCGGGAATGGCTCTGGCAGGACTGGCAGGACGCCGTCAACGACGTCGAGGTCCACGAAAAAGAGGTCGAGGACTGCCGCTGGACACCGTGTTACGACTGCGGCGTCTGCCCCACCATGGGGACCGAGATTCAGATCGGGCCCACGGGGCGGAAGTTGCTGCCGCTGACCGTCGTGTGAACGACGCGTGAGAGCGGCATATGCTGAGAGAAGAATTTCTGACTCGAAGAGTATCGATTCAACATCAATAACAGAGATTGACGACACCGGAAGGACGACGGAGCACTGAAACCCGTTCCCGATGGGCCCCCGCCCGCGCCCGTGGTGCAGCGCCTTCGTGTGCGTTACGCCAAGCGTGGACGGTTGCGCTTCACCAGTCACCGCGACATCTCCCGCGCGCTCGAACGAGCGGTCCGGCGGGCGGGTATCCCGGTGGCGTACAGCGCGGGGTTCAGTCCACATCCGAAGATCTCTTACGCCGGAGCCGCCCCGACCGGGGTGGCGAGCGAGGCCGAGTACCTGGAGATCGGGGTGAGCCGCGCGTGTGATCCGCTCCGGCTCCGCGCCGACCTGGACGCCTCGCTTCCGCCGGGCCTGGACGTGCTCGACGTGGTCGAGGCGCACGCGGGGAGCCTGGCCGACCGGCTGGAGGGGTCGATGTGGGAGGTGCGGCTGACCGGGGTGGACCCGGCCGAGGCCGCATCGGCGGTGACGGCGTTTCTGGCTGCCGCGCGTGTGGATGTGGAGCGCCTGACCAAGAAAGGCTTGCGTGCGTTCGACGCACGTCAGGCGGTCCAGACCCTCACCGTGGCGGAGAACGCGGATGGAACGGCAGGTCAGGAGCCGATTCAGTCGTGTGTCATACTTCGCATGGTCGTTCGGCACGAAACTCCTGCCGTCCGGCCCGATGACGTGCTCATGGGATTGCGTCTCGTGGCAGGCCTCGCGCCGCCGTCACCCCCCGCGGTGACCAGGCTGGCGCAGGGGCCGCTCGACGCGATAACCGGTGAGCCCGCCGACCCGCTCGAAGCCGACCGGGTTGGTGACCACCTATAGGACTTGCCGCCGCGGCCCCGTGAGGAGGCCAGGCGGACCGCGAGAGACGAATGCTCCCGCGCGGCGCGGAAACGCGCCCGGGAGCTGACGGGAGAGCGCCCGCATGCTCGACAACGAGCCCACTGTCGGCGATACGACAACAGAGACCACACAACTGAACACCAACGAGACCAAGACCGTGCGCCGTCGCGCCAGCCGCCCCGCCGGGCCTCCGCCCGAGCCGGACGACATCCCGCCGGCTCCGGCGATCCAGGCCGCCGCCGCCCAGGCGCTGGCCAGCCCTGCCGTGGGTACGGCTGTCGCCGAGAAGCCCAAGCGCACGCGTACGAGCAGGCGTGCGGTGGCCGAACCGGCGGAAACGGCGGCACCGGCCGAAACGACGGTGTCGGCGGAGACGACGGCCGAGGTGGCCGAGGTCGCCGAGAAGCCGAAGCGTGTCACCCGCCGCCGGACGAAGGCCGCCGATGCGGCTGAGGCCGCTGAGACGCCCGAAGCGGTCGTGGCCGATGCGCCTGTCGCGGCGGAGAAGCCGGCCCGGCGGACCAGGACCCGCAAGAAGGCCGAGCCCGTCGAGGAGCCCGTGCCTGGAGTCGACGAGGCTGTCGTCGAGGCTGAGATCGACGCGGTCGTCGAATCGGCGGCCGAAGCCCCGGTGAAGCGTCGCCGTACCCGGAAGAAGGACGACGACGGAGATCATCGTGGGGAACGATCCAGCGCGATGAGCGCCGCCGAGGCCCAGGTGGCCGCCGCGATGCTGCTGGCCATGCCCGCCGAGGAGCCGCTGGACGACGAGCCCGCAGGGGAGGACCTGGACGAGGATCTGTCCCCGCAGGCGCGGGTCGTGGCCGACCCGTTCGGGCTGTCGGCCGCCCGGCAGGCCGATGTGCCGTCGGTGACCTTCCAGCCGCCCGCCGCCGTCTTCCAGCCGCTGTTCCAGGCTCCTGATCCGTTCGCGGCCAAGCAGGTTCCGGTGAAGCAGGCGCCAGCCAAGCCCGCCGTACCGGCCGAACCGGTGGAGGAGCCGGAGCCGGTGACCGCCGAGGCCGAAGAGGCCGAGGAGAGCGACGAGGAGGCCGGCGAGGACGGTTCCCGCCGCCGGCGTCGCCGCCGGGGCGGCCGTGGTCGCGGTCGGGCCCGCGAGAACGACGAGGCCGGCGAGGACGAGAGCGGCGAGGAAGAGCCCGCCGAGGAGGAGGACGCGCAGGCCGCGTCCGCCGAGGAGGAGGGCGAGACGACCGGTTCCCGGCGTCGCCGCAGGCGGCGCAGGCGCGGGACCGACGACGCCGAGCCGATCAGCGACGATCCGCCGAACACGGTGGTCCGGATCCGCGCGCCGCGCGCCGGGCGGACCGCCCTGTCCACCACCACCTCCGTGGACGAGGTGCAGGGCTTCCGCGGCTCCACCCGCCTGGAGGCGAAGAAGCAGCGCCGCCGCGAGGGCCGCGAGATGGGCCGCCGCCGCCCGCCGATCATCACCGAGTCGGAGTTCCTGGCCCGGCGCGAGGCCGTCGAGCGGGTCATGGTGGTGCGCAGGCACGGCGGCCGCACCCAGATCGCCGTGCTGGAGGACGGCGTGCTGGTCGAGCACTACGTGGACCGCGAGGCCAGCCAGTCCTACGTCGGGAACGTGTATCTGGGCAAGGTGCAGAACGTGCTGCCGTCGATGGAGGCGGCGTTCGTGGACATCGGCAAGGGCCGCAACGCGGTGCTGTACGCCGGTGAGGTGAACTTCGACACCGCCGGACTGGAAGGGCAGCCGCGCCGGATCGAGGCGGCGCTCAAGTCGGGCCAGCCGGTGCTGGTGCAGGTCACCAAGGACCCGATGGGCCACAAGGGCGCCCGCCTGACCTCGCAGATCAGCCTGCCGGGCCGCTACCTGGTCTACGTCCCCGACGGTTCCATGACCGGTATCTCGCGCAAGCTCCCGGACAAGGAGCGCACCCGGCTCAAGCAGATCCTGCGCAAGGTGATGCCGGAGAACGCGGGCGTGATCGTGCGCACCGCCGCGGAAGGCGCGTCCGAGGACGAGCTGGCCCGGGACGTGGCGCGGCTGTCGGCGCAATGGGAGGCGATCCAGCGCAAGGCCAAGTCGGCCAGCCCGCCGGAGCTGCTGTCCGGCGAGCCCGACCTGACCGTGCGCGTGGTCCGGGACGTGTTCAACGAGGACTTCGCCTCGCTGGTGGTCTCCGGCGAGGAGGTCTGGGCGGACGTGGAGGACTACGTCAGCCATGTCGCCCCGCACCTGGCCGAGCGGCTGTCCCGCTGGGACGAGCCCGGTGACGTGTTCGCCGCCTACCGGGTGGACGAGCAGATCTCCAAGGCGATGGAGCGCAAGGTCTGGCTGCCGTCCGGCGGCTCGCTGGTGATCGACAGGACCGAGGCGATGACCGTCGTCGACGTCAACACCGGCAAGTTCACCGGCCACGGCGGCAACCTGGAGGAGACCGTCACCAGGAACAACCTGGAGGCGGCCGAGGAGATCGTGCGCCAGCTCCGGCTGCGGGACGTCGGCGGCATCATCGTCATCGACTTCATCGACATGGTCCTGGAGAGCAACCGCGACCTGGTGCTGCGGCGGCTGCTGGAGTGCCTGGCCCGGGACCGGACCAAGCACCAGGTAGCCGAGGTGACCTCGCTCGGCCTGGTGCAGATGACCCGCAAGCGGGTCGGCCAGGGCCTGCTTGAGGCGTTCTCCACGCCCTGCGACTGCTGTCACGGCCGCGGCCTGATCGTCTCGACCGAGCCGGTCGAGGCCAAGCCGGAGCCGCGCGGCACGCAGGGCAAGATGGCCATCGAGAAGGCGGTCGCCGACAAGCTCGGCGACGGCTCGGCGGTCGCCGCCGACGACGGCCGGGACAGCGTGACCGACAGTTTCGACGAGGGACAGCCGCGAGGGAGGCGACGCTCCCGGCGGTCCAGATCGGCTGACTGAACAGACTTCTCATTAACCAGAAACCCGTCCCATAGATAGCCGCGGAGGCGCCGATCAGGCGACTCACCGTGTTGATGGCCGCGCCTCCGGCACGGCGGGCTTGGCCGCCTTCAGCCTGTGTCTTCCCTCGTCACTCCGGGCCGCTTCGCGACCCTGCGTTCCTCAGTCCAGACACAGGCGCGGCCAAACCGTGCGGCTATCCAGATCACGACTTTCTAATTAATAGCTCCGGTGTTCCGCCCGGTTCGACCTCGGTCCCGTTAATCCGGTACTCTAGTCAATCGGTGCGCCTGGTGGCGTGCCTGGCTTCGCGCGCTTCCCTGGTCCGCCGGCAAACGTATCCAGCGATCGGGTGTCGAGGCGCAGCATCCAGTAGACAAGAAGGGTTTCCGCGGTGTACGCGATCGTTCGTTGCGGCGGCAGGCAGCAGAAGGTCTCCGTGGGAGACGTCATCGAAGTGGACACGGTCCCTGGTGAGATCGGTTCCACGTTTGCGCTGCCGGCGATTCTCGTCGTCAACGACGGCGATGTCACCACCGACCCGGCCGTGCTCGGCAAGTTCCAGGTGACCGCCGAGATTCTCGGCGAGACCAAGGGTCCCAAGATCCGCATCCTCAAGTACAAGAACAAGACCGGTTACAAGAAGCGCCAGGGGCACCGCCAGCGGTACACCCAGGTGAAGGTCACCGGCATCAACCCTGGGAAGTAGGGAGTCATGGCACACAAGAAGGGCGCCTCGTCCACCCGGAACGGCCGCGACTCCAACGCCCAGCGGCTCGGAGTCAAGCGTTTCGGCGGGCAGCTCGTAAACGCCGGTGAGATCATCATCCGGCAGCGCGGCACCCACCACCACCCGGGCGACAACGTCGGCCGCGGCGGCGACGACACGCTGTTCGCGCTGGTCGCGGGCCACGTGCAGTTCGGCCGCAAGCGCGGTCGCCGCGCAGTGAGCATCATCCCGGTGGCGGAGTAAATCCCGCAAAATTAACGAGAAGCCGGGGTCTGGACGATCCGGCGGTGAACGCCTAGGTCGGCGGCCATGCGGCTGTCCAACGGACGGGTTTCTCGTTGATACCGGAAGGCGAGGCGGGTCGGTGAGTCCGATCCGCCTCGTTTCGTTTCTTAGGGGAAGCAGGCTATGGCTGATTTCGTCGACAACGTCATCTTGCACATCAAGGCGGGTGACGGCGGCAACGGCTGCGCTTCCGTGCACCGGGAGAAGTTCAAGCCGCTGGGTGGCCCCGACGGGGGCAACGGCGGCCCGGGCGGCAACGTGATCCTGGAGGTGGACGCCAACACCTCGACGTTGCTGGAATACCACCACCGGCCGCACCGCAAGGCGGGCAACGGGAAGCAGGGCGCGGGTTCGAACCGGGACGGCGGGCGCGGCGAGGACGTGATCCTGCCGGTCCCCAACGGCACTGTGGTGAAAAATGCGGAAACGGGGGAGGTGCTGGTCGATCTGATCGGCGTCGGGACCCGGTATGTGGCCGCGCAGGGCGGTTTCGGGGGGCTCGGGAACGCGGCGCTGGCCACCTCAAAGCGCAAGGCGCCCGGATTCGCCCTGCTGGGCGAGCCCGGCGATGTCGCCGATATCACCCTGGAGCTGAAGACCGTCGCGGACGTCGCGCTGGTCGGCTTCCCGAACGCCGGTAAATCCTCGCTGATCGCGGCGTTGTCGGCCGCCCGGCCGAAGATCGCGAACTATCCGTTCACGACGTTGATCCCGAACCTGGGCGTGGTCACGGCGGGCGAGGTCATCTACACGGTGGCCGACGTGCCGGGGCTCATCCCTGGCGCCTCCGAGGGCAAAGGGCTCGGCCACGAGTTCTTGCGGCACGTGGAGCGCTGCTCCACGATCGTGCACGTGCTGGACTGCGCGACCTTGGACCCCGGGCGTGATCCTGTCTCTGACTTCGAGGTCATCGAGGCGGAGCTGGCGGCCTACGGCTCGCTGCAGGACAGGCCGCGCATGGTCGTGCTGAACAAGGTGGACGTGCCGGACGCGCGCGAGCTCGCCGATCTGGTCAAGCCGCTGCTGGCCGAGCGCGGGCTGCGGGTGTTCGAGATCTCCGCGGCGTCCCACGAAGGGCTCACCCCGCTGGCGTACGCGATGGGGGAGATGGTGGCGCGGGCCCGCGCCGAGAAGCCGGTCGAGGAGCCCACCCGGCTCGTCATCCGGCCCAAGCAGCTCGGCGAGACCGGGTTCACGCTGCGCCGGGTCAACGAGACCACCTTCCAGCTCACCGGCGAGAAGCCGGAACGCTGGATCCGGCAGACCGACTTCACCAACGACGAGGCCGTCGGCTACCTGGCCGACCGGCTGGAGCGGCTCGGGGTGGAGGAGGCGCTCATCGAGGCGGGCGCGGACGTTGGCGTGGAGGTCGTGATCGGCTCCATGGAGAACGGCTATATCTTCGACTGGCGGCCCTCCGAGGCCGCCCAGACCCGCATCGGCGGCCCCAGAGGCTCCGACAGCAGACTGTAAAGGAGTCTCGTGGCCAGGGAGAGGGTCCGCGACGCGGCTCGCATGGTGGTCAAGGTGGGGTCCTCCTCGCTGACCACCCCGCAGGGCATGATCGACGTCGACCGGGTGGACGCCCTGGTCGACGTGCTCGCCGCCCGCCGCCAGACGGGCACGCAGGTCGTCCTGGTCTCCTCCGGCGCGATCGCGGCCGGGCTCGGCCCGCTCGGCCTGCGGGCCAGGCCCAAGGACCTGGCCACCCAGCAGGCCGCCGCCTCGGTCGGCCAGGGCGTCCTGATCGCCCGCTACACCTCCTCCTTCGCGCGGTACGGCTTGCGCGTCGGCCAGGTCCTGCTCACCGCCGACGACATGATGCGCCGCTCGCACCACCGCAACGCCCAGCGCACCCTGGCCCGGCTGCTCGAACTCGGCATCGTGCCGGTGGTCAACGAGAACGACACGGTGGCCACCGACGAGATCAGGTTCGGCGACAACGACCGGCTCGCCGCCCTGGTCGCGCACCTGACCCACGCCGACGCCATGGTGCTGCTCTCCGATGTGGACGCGCTCTACGACGGCGACCCGCGCAAGGCCGGTTCGGCCAGGATCGCCGACGTGCGCGGCCCGGCGGACCTGGACGGGGTCGAGCTGGGCAGCGGCGGCAGCGTCGGCACCGGCGGCATGGTCACCAAGGTGCAGGCCGCCAAGATCGCCACTGGCGCGGGCGTCCCGGTGGTGCTCACCGCCGCCGCGCACGCCGCGCAGGCGCTGGCCGGGGCGGACGTCGGCACCTACTTCCACCCGGGCGGGCGGCATCCGGGCACCCGCCTGCTCTGGCTGGCGCACGCCGCCACCGGCCGGGGGCGGCTGCACCTGGACACCGGCGCGGTGGCCGCCGTCGTCGACCGCCGCATGTCGCTGCTGCCCGCCGGGGTGCTGAAGGTCGAGGGCGACTTCGCCGCCGGCGACCCGGTCGACCTGTACGGCCCGCACGGCCATCCGGTGGCCCGGGGCCTGGTCAACTTCGACGCCGCGGAGATCCCCGAACTGCTCGGCCGTTCCACCCGCGAGCTGGCCAGCGCGCTTGGCCCGGAATACGAGCGCGAGCTGATCCACCGCGACGACATCGTCATACTCGAGCCGCACGTCCCTTGACGGAGGTATTCCGCGATGAGTGAGTTTCTGCAGGTCGCCCACGCGGCGAAGGACGCCGCCCAGCTGCTGGCTCCGCTCCCGCGCGCGCCGAAGGACCGCGCCCTGCGCGCCATCGCGGACGCCCTGGTGGCCAGGGCCGATGAGATCGTCGCCGCGAACGCCGAGGATGTGGACAAGGCGCGCGAGGGCGGCACCTCGGAGGCGATGATCGACCGGCTGCGGCTGGACGTGGCCCGGGTGGAGAAGATCGCGGGCGCGGTCCGCGAGGTGGCCGATCTGCCGGATCCGGTGGGTGAGGTGGTGCGCGGGAGCACCCTGCCCAACGGGCTCGAGCTGCGCCAGGTGCGGGTGCCGCTGGGCGTGATCGGGATCATCTACGAGGGCCGCCCGAACGTGACCGTGGACGCGGCGGCGCTCTGCCTGAAGAGCGGCAACGCGGTGCTGCTGCGGGGGTCTTCCAGCGCCTACGCGTCCAACACGGTGCTGGTGCGGATCATGCAGGAGGCGCTGGCGGAGACCGAGGTGCCCGCCGGGGCCGTGCAGCTGGTGCCCGGTCTGACCCGGGATTCGGTCAAGGAGCTGATGCGGGCGCGCGGCCTGGTGGACGTGCTCATCCCGCGTGGGGGGGCGTCCCTGATCAACAGCGTGGTGGAGGAGTCCACGGTTCCGGTGATCGAGACCGGCGTCGGGACCTGCCACGTCTACGTGGACGCCGACGCAGACCAGGAGATGGCGCTGTCGATCCTGGTCAACGCGAAGGCGCAGCGCCCGTCGGTCTGCAACGCGGCCGAGACCTTCCTCGTGCACGCCGCCATCGCCGAGGAGTTCGTGCCCAAGGCGCTGGCCACGCTGAAGAGCGCGGGCGTCACTGTCCACGGAGACCCGGCCATCGCCGCCTACAGCCCCGACGTGGTGCCGGCCACGGAAGACGACTTCTACGCCGAATACCTGTCCCTCGACATCGCCGCGGCTGTGGTCGCTTCCCTGGACGAGGCCGTCGCCCACATCCGCCGCTACGGCTCCGCGCACACCGACGCCATCATCACCCGCTCCCAGCCCGCCGCGCGCCGCTTCGTCGCCCTGGTCGACTCCGCGGCGGTCGCCGTCAACGCCTCCACCCGCTTCACCGACGGCGGCGAGTTCGGCTTCGGCGCCGAAGTCGGCATCTCCACCCAGAAACTCCACTCCCGGGGCCCGATGGGCCTGCCCGAACTCACCTCCACCAAGTGGATCTACACGGGCGACGGCCACATCAGGACGTAGCCGAAGCAGCCGCCGGAGCATTCGCGGGAAAGCCATGCCCGCCATGCTGCCAACGCCCACCGACAGAACAGCCGCCCATCAGGCACCCACCGGCAGAAGGCTGGAGTCACTGGTCTTCTGCGTTCCTAGACCCCTGCCGCGACCAGCCTGCGGGAGCCCAGACCCGCGTCGCGGGCGAGCAGGGCCGCGTCCACGCGGCTGGCCGCTTCCAGCTTCGTGAGGAC
The DNA here is from genome assembly GCF_039871605.1 of Acrocarpospora sp. B8E8. Taxonomy (NCBI): domain Bacteria; kingdom Bacillati; phylum Actinomycetota; class Actinomycetes; order Streptosporangiales; family Streptosporangiaceae; genus Acrocarpospora; species Acrocarpospora sp. B8E8. The sequence goes on from NZ_JBDPLV010000059.1 coordinate 25,126, forward strand.
GTTGCTGACGTGGTTGCGTACCGTCTTTGGGGCCAGGTGGAGTTCGCGGGCGATTTCGGCGTTGGAGCGGCCGTCGGCGAGGCGCTCCAGGACCTCGTGCTCGCGCTGGGTCAGGCCGGGAAAGGGGCTGTCCGGGGTTCTGGTGGTCATCCGGGTCAGCACGCTGGCGGCCAGTCCCCGGCCGAACACCATGTGGCCGAGCGCCACCGAGCGGACCGCGGCGGCGATCTCGCCGGGGTGGGTGCCCTTCAGCAGGTAGCCCTGGGCGCCCGCGCGCAGGGCTGTGACCAGGTCGGCCTCGCCGTCGGACTGGCCAAGCGCCAGCACCCGGACAGCGGGGCAGCGGCGCCGCAGGTATTCCAGCGCGTCCAGCATGCCCAAGTCGATGAGGACCACGTCGGGGTGCAGGCGGACGGCGAGCCGGAGCGCGTCGAGGGCGTCACTGGCGGTCCCCAGCACCGTGATGCCGGTCTCGCGCTCCAGCGCGAAACGCATTCCCTCCGCGTACAGCGGATGCTGGTCCGCCACGACAGCGGTGATGGTGCCGCTCATTTGTCCTCCAACCGACGACGCTCTGAGCACAGAGTGGCGCAGCGGTCTTGGGAACGACTTGGCGGTCACTAGCGCATCGGGGCGTGTCGCTCCCAGTGACGTTCTGTGGGGTCACCTTCACTTGTTGTTATGGATATTCTCATCGCGCTGGGCTTCGTGGCGGTGGTGCTGGTCGTGGCCGACCGGCTGTTGCTGCTGCTTGAGAGCCACGGCCATCTGAATTGGCGCAGGTCGGGCCGGAAGAAGCTGCCCGCAGAGCCGGGCGTCGGCCTGGAGCACCTGCTCGAAGAGCCGGTCAGGGAAGGCCGATGAAACGCGCCCTCTACGACATGGCGGCCCTGGTCGGCCGGCTCGCGCTCGGGGTCGTCTTCATCGCGCACGGGTGGGCCAAGTACAAGCGGGGCGTGGACGCGACCGCGCAGGGTTTCGCCGAATGGAACATTCCGGTGCCCCGGATCTCGGCCTGGTTCGCGATCGTCGCCGAACTGGGCGGCGGGATCCTGCTCGTGCTGGGACTGCTGACCATGCTGGCGGGCGCCGCCCTGTTCGTGCTCATGGCGGGGGCCCTCATGTTCGTGCACGTCGGCCACGGCATCCTGCTGGCCAACGGCGGCTTCGAACTGGTGCTGGCGCTCGGCGCGGTCGCGCTCCTGCTGGCGGCGGCGGGACCGGGCCGGATCAGCCTCGACTACGTGCTCTTCGGGCGTCGCCGGGAAGCCAAATCCGTGCCGTCTGTGGCGCAACCCGCCTGACAACGGCGTGCCTCCCGCGAATTGTCGGGGGGGTCCACTAACGTGGGCCACCCTATGGGTGGACGTCTGGGGCGGGTCGGCCCGTACGCGCTGCTGGAGCGGCTGGGCCGCGGCGGCATGGGCGAGGTCTACCTCGCGGCCACCCGGCGCGGGGAGCAGGTGGCCCTGAAGATGCTCCGCGATCCGATCGAGGATGACGCGGAGGCCCGATTACGCCTCGACCGCGAGGTCCGTGCCCTGCGCCGGGTCGAGAGCCCCTACGTCGCCCAGGTTCTGGACGCCGACCTGTCCGGCGATCGGCCGTACCTGGTGATGGAGCACATCAAGGGGGAGACCCTGCTCGACGCGGTACGGCGTCGCGGGCCGCTGGCCCAGGCCGAGCTGGTCATGGTCGCCCAGGGGCTGGCCACGGCGCTGGCCATCATCCACGCCGCCGGGGTGGTGCACCGGGATCTCAAACCGGCCAACGTGCTGATCGGCGAGGAAGGCCCGGTCCTGATCGACTTCGGGATCGCCCAGGTGATGGACGCGACGCGGGTCACCAGGACCGGCACCTTCCTCGGCACCCCCGGGTACGCGGCCCCCGAACTGTTCGCCGACGAGGTCGTGGGGGAGCCCGCCGACGTGCACGCCTGGGCGGCGACGGTGGCGTTCGCCGCGACCGGGCGTCCCACGTTCGGGCGGGGCACGGTCGAGTCGCAGATGTACGCGATCCTGCATGGCCAGGCCGATCTCAAGGGTGTTCCGGCGGCGCTGTTGCCGTTGGTCAGGGCGGCGCTCAACCGGGAGCCCGCCAAGCGCCCGACCGCCGCGCTGCTCGCCGACCGGCTGCACCGCCTGGCCCGGGCGATCGCCCCGGCCGAGCCGGATCACCCGCAGGCCGAGGAGCCCCCCGAGGAGGAGCCGCGGCGGGGTCTGCGCCTGTTCGGAGGGAAACCGAAGGACACCAAGAAAGTGTCAAGAGCACGCCAAGTCACGGTCGACGAGCCCCGGCAGCGCGGCGCGGAGGAGGGCGAACCGGCGGAGGACGATCGGAAGCCCGCGCGCAGTGATGATCTTAAGACGGGCCGGAAGTCGGCCGTGGAAGCGAGCCGGAAATCCCCGGCAGTTGGTGAAGCGGGGCGGAAGTCCCCGGTGGTCGGGGAAGCAGGCCGAAAGGCCCCGGCGGTTGGGGAAGTGGCGCGGAAGTCCTCGCCTTCCGCGGAAGCTGGCCGGAAGTCCGCGGCGGTCGGGGAAACGGGGAGGAAGTCAGCTTCCGTGGAAGCGGGCCGGAAATCTCCGGCAGTTGGGGAACGAAAGTCCTCAACTTCCGGGGAAGCCGGCCGGAACTCGTCCCCGGCTTCCGGGGAAAGGCGGAGAGCTTCGCGCGGTCAGGTGGCCGCGGAGGCGGAATCCGCGCTGGCCTCAGAGGCGGTCGTCGAAGCGGGCTCGGGGATTCCGACCGGAAACGCGGCGCTCGCCTTGCTGGCCACCTTCGCCGTGCCGTGTGTGGTGATCTCGGTCGTGTACCCCGTGGCCACTTTCGCGATCACCGGGGCCTTCGTGGTGCTGGCCAGGGCGTTGTGGAGTGGTCACTGGCTGGTGCGCAAGCGGCGTTCCGCGAAGGTCCGCAGCGTGCTCCGGGTGCTGTCGTTCCCGCTGACCCTGGCGGGGTCGCTGATCGCCGCCCTGGCCTGGCCGGGTATTCCCGCCGGGCTGGCCGCGTTCGCGGCGCTCTGGGCGACCGGGGGCGGCCGGTTGGCGCCCGACTGGTGGAATCAGCCGGTGCCGGTCACGGTCGCGGGGGTGGTGTTCGGCGTGGTGTGTGGCGCGATCATCGGCCGCGAGGTGGAACGCATCGGGGCCGAGTTGCCCGATCTTCGCAGGGAAGGACTCCGGGCACTCGCTGTTCTGGGCGGATTTGTGGCTTTGTGTGCGGCAGCCGTACGGGCTATCGCGCTGTTTGTCTAGGAGGGAGCCCCGGAGGGCCCCCTCCCGTTAATTCTCGCGGCGGGCGAAGCGGTTGAAGATGCGCTCGCCCGCGTTCACCGCGCCCTCGGCGACGTCGCGGAGCACGCCGATGAACGGGTCCTGGGACTGGGCCCACGACTCGCGGTAGGAGTTGGCGGCCGCCTTGACCTCCTCGGAGATCTTGGCGTTGGCGTCGTCCTCGCGGCGCGGGTAGTTTCCGGCCAGGATCGCGTCGTATTCGCCGCTCCGGCGCCAGCGGTCGAGCTCGGCCACCCGGGTGACCGCGAACGGGTGGGTGGTGCCGAGCAGGTTGAGGACCTTGAGCAGGCCGTCGCGGACGTCGCCGGCGGTGTCGTACTCCCTGGCCTGGTCCAGGAAGGCCTCGATGTTCATCTCGTGCAGGCGCGAGCCGCCCGCCAGCTTCATCAGGGCGCGGAGCGCGGCGTCAGGGTCCTGACCGGCGAGCAGGCCGCCGCGGTCGGCGGACATCTCGGCCTTGCGCGCCCATTCCTCCAGGGCGGCCACGATCACCCGCAGGCCGATGTAGCCGAGCGGGATCCAGGCCACGCGGGTGGCGAGCTGGGTGAGGATCTGCAGCATCGTGCCGTAGACGGCGTGGCCGGAGAGGATGTGCGAGGTCTCGTGGCCGACGACGAAGCGGAGCTCCTCCTCGTCCATCAGGTCGAGCAGGCCGGTGGACACCACGATGAACGGCTCGTCGAAGCCGATCGCCATCGCGTAGGCCCGGGGGCTCTGCTGGACGTAGACCTCGGGGATGCGGTGCAGGTCGAGGATGTAGGCGCTGTCGCGGCCCATGTCGTAGAGCGCGCGGAACTGGGTTTCGGACGTGCGAACCGCCGAGGCCAGGAACATCAGGCGCAGGCGGCGCTCGCTGAACAGTCCGGACATGCGCTTCAACACCGAGTCGAACCCGGACAGCGAGCGCATCGCGACCAGGGCGGACCGGTCCGCGGGATGTTCGTAGGCGCGGGAGCTGATTCCGGGCAGCTGGACGCGGTTGCGATCGGGAGTGGTCATGCTGGGCATGCTACGTCGGTGTTTCCCGTGATGCGCATGAACCCGCTTTCAGGTCGGTCCCAGCCCGCGCGTTAGGGTCCGTCCTATGAGGAACGGGGCCGCCATCCGGCGGCTTGGCATCATGGGCGGCACCTTCGATCCGATCCATCACGGGCACCTGGTGGCGGCGAGCGAGGTCGCGCACCATTTCGAGCTGGACGAGGTGGTCTTCGTCCCGACCGGGCAGCCCTGGCAGAAGGCCGACAAGACGGTCTCCGCCGCTGAGGACCGGTATCTGATGACGGTCATCGCGACCGCCTCCAACCCGCGCTTCTCGGTCAGCCGGGTGGACATCGACCGGCCGGGGCCGACCTTCACCATCGACACGTTGCGCGACATCCTCGGCATCTACGGGCCGGAGGTGGAGCTTTACTTCATCACCGGCGCCGACGCGCTGGCCCAGATCCTGGGCTGGCGGGACGTTGAGGAGCTCTTCACGATCGCCCATTTCGTCGGCTGCACCCGCCCGGGCCACACCCTGCACGATCCCGGCCTGCCCGAAGGCATGATCAGCCTGATCGAGATCCCGGCGCTGGCCATCTCCTCCTCCGAGTGCCGCGACCGGGTCGAGGCGGGACAGCCGATCTGGTATCTCGTGCCCGACGGCATCGTGCAGTACATCGGCAAGCGCGGCCTCTACCGCCCCGGAACTGTCGGTGGCGGGAAGTAGGGTCATGCCTCGACCGGGTACGGCCGTGCGGCTAATAGGCTCTCTGCTTTATTAGTGATCCCTAGCGTTGTATATGTATAGTTGTGCGTATGGAGTTGCCGTGTGTTCCAAGGCCGCGAAGCGTCTGGGTATCCACTCGATGACGCTTCGCCAGTGGGCTGTCGATGGCAAGATCCCTTTCTCCTGGGTCGGGCGGGAGCGCCGGTCCTTTCCGGTTGATGTGGAGAACATGAAGCGCGGGGCCGCAACCTCCCGCCTCGGGCCGGAGCTGCTGTGTGTGCGAGCGCCCGGTTCGTCTGTGCAGGATTGCTCTTTGGCCGCGCAGGAGGAGGAGTTGCGGGCCACGTCCACGGGCACGGTGGTCAAGGTCGTCAAGGATCGCGGTTCCGGGCTGGGGGAAAGCCGGCCTGGCCTCAACCAGGTGCTGGCGATGGCGTCCGATAGCGGCATGAGTGTGGTGCGGGTGACGCATGAGGATCGGCTGGCGCGGTTCGGTGTCGGCTGGCTCAAGCGCCTGTTCGCCGTGTACGGCGTCGCTTTCGACGTGTTGCACTCGAACAGGTCCGGGCACCGGGATGAACTCCTGGAAGACTTCCTCTCGCCGGCTACCAACTTCCCCGGACGCCTGTACAGCATGAGTGCTCGCACGCGGCTGCTCGCCGAGAGCGGCCAGTGCAGCGGGGAGTGTGCCGGGTGAGCCGGAAACTCCCGCTGGCCGAGGGCGAGACGTCCCGAACCGTCTGCGCCCGCGCCGTCCTGCGCAAAGCGGTTGATGAGAAGACCGGCGAGCTCCTGCTCGCCTCCGTGCTGGCCGAGCGTGTCGGATGGGCTGCCGATCTGGTGTCCGACATGGGCGGCGCGCTGACCGGCGAGCACTGGAATGCCACCGATGTGGATGTGCTCGCCGCCGGTAAGGATGCCGGGGGCCGGAAGCTGCCGTCCCATGCGTGGATGGCGCTGCGGCGTCTGGGCTGGAGCCTCACCTGTGACGCGAAGGTCAATGACCGCATCGTGCGCATGGCCCAAGAGCAGGCCGGGCGTGCCTTGCGGTCGGCCAAGTGGCGGGCCGACCTGACCGCCGCAATCGTGGCCACCTGGCCCGTTGATCCAGCCAAGCGCACCCCGAAGGAGTGGGATGCCGTCCGCGAAGCCATTCCCGGTGGGGAGTATCTGCCGTCCAGTGCGATCAGGTCCCGCACCCGGCAAGCGGCAGCCTTCCAGCGCGAGCACGGGCGGCTGCCGGTCGATGTGTTCGAACTGGAGCCCGCGCCCCGCACCGCGCGGATGCTGCCGCTGGCCGCGTGCGACGGTCAACAGGCCACGATCGAACGGCACGAGAGCGATCCGGGCCGGGCACTGCTGCGATTGCAGCTGCCCGCCCGCCCCGACCCGCAGTCCTACAAGGACTGGACGTGGGTGGCCTGCCCCATCGCGCTGCCACCCACCATCCCGCCAAGCGCACTGCTGCACCTGCCGACCCTGCGCATCCACCACGGCGCAGTGCGGGCCGACCTCGTCTTCACCCATGCGGTCCCGAAGGCGCGGCGATGCGGGCACACTGTTGCGCTCGGGGTGGACTGGGGCCTCAATACTCTGCTCAGTGCGGGTGCGGCCCGGCTGCACGATGACGGCACCATCGCCGCCTTGGGCGCCGGGGGCATGTTCCGGGCCGCCGGTGTTCTCGCGAAACAGCACCGTCTGCGGCGGGAGAGTGAGCATCTGCACGCCAAAGCCGACCGGTATCAGCGGCTCATCGGCGGCGCAGTCGATCATCGGCTCATCGGCAGGCATCAGATGCTCGCCGAACAGATCCGGCACCTCTGCGACCGTCGCTCGAATCTCAACGATGCTCTGGCGTGGGCTGCGGCCCGATGGGCCGTGGACCAGGCCATCGCCGCCGACGCGACGGTGATCTATGTCGAAGACCTCCGCTCCCTGGAGGCCAAGGACATGGGCCGCACGATGAACACCCGCGTGTCCCAAACGGTGCGCGGGCAGATCGTGGACCGGATTCGGCACCTGGCCGCTGAGACCGGTATCGCCGTCGTGACAGTCCCGGCGAAGGACACCTCCAAGCACTGCCCGCGGTGCCTGGTTCCGCTGCGGCACCGCAAAGCCCCCGACCGGCCCACCGCGCCCGGGTGGAAGTGGGCCATCTGCCGCTCCTGCGGATACCAAGGCGACCGCGACGCCGGAGCGTGCAAGCGCATCGCCGCACGCGGCCTCACCCACCAGACCACGACCGCCACCGACCGCGCCGGCGGCGCCATGGTGATCCGCGGCGTCGTGGACGAACTCGAAGCCAAAGCCGTGATCAAGCCGACCGCGGACACCAGCCGGAAAGACCGGTCCAAGACCGGACCCACCCGGCGCAGGCCAGCACGCCCCGCGCCCAGGCGACGCAGGGCACCCTCCCTCACCGGCCCCACGGGATCGGCGAGCAAGCGTCCGGAGGGACACGCTCACACGGGCCGGACCCAGCTGCCCCGCGCAGCCGACCGACACCAGGGCGTGCAGACGATCAGCACACCCACCAGCCGACACAGGCCACGAGGGGCTGCACTGGGCGCGGGCTTCCACCTGCACGCTCACGCTACCCCTCCTCGATGGGCAGAACCCACGCCAGGCACTATGTCTTGCATGGAATCGCATAGCTGATCAGAGACGCTTGAAGGGCCGCCATCTGGCACCCTGGGAAGGAGAGGGTCAGTGGAGACCAGATCAATGAAGACCAGATCAGTGGAGGACAGAACCGCATCGTGACCGCATCCGAGAGATCAATCCAGCTGGTCCGGGTCGCCGCCGAGGCCGCGGCCGACAAACTGGCCGACGACATCATCGCCTACGACGTCAGCGACCGCCTCGTCATCACCGACGCGTTCGTCGTCTGCTCGGCCGCCAACGACCGTCAAGTCCGCGCCATCGTGGACGAGATCGAGGAGCGCCTGCGGGTGGACGCCGCGGCCAAGCCGGTCCGCCGCGAGGGCGAGCGGGAGGGCCGCTGGGTCCTCCTCGACTACATCGACATCGTCGTGCACGTGCAGCACGAGGAGGAGCGCACCTTCTACGGCCTTGAGCGCCTCTGGAAGGACTGCCCCGCCATCGCTCTGCCAGAGAGCGTGACCAAAGTCGCGGCCCAGCGCGCCCGCGGGGCGGTTGAGTGACCAGAAGGATCGTCTGCCTCCGGCACGGGCAGACCCGCTGGAACGTCGAACACCGCTTTCAAGGCCACACCGACATCCCCCTGGACGAGGTCGGCGTGGCCCAGGCCGCGCGGGCGGCCTCGCTGCTGGCCGCCTTAAAACCCACGATGATCGTCTCCTCGGACCTGCAGCGCGCCCATCAGACCGCGCTCCCGCTGGCCCGCCTCACCGGCCTGACGGTCACCGTCGACAAGGAGCTCAGGGAGCGCGGCGGCGGCGACTGGGAGGGTCTCACCCGGGAGGAGATCCGCGCGGGCTGGCCCGCGGAGTTCAAGAGCTGGCGGGCGCCCAACGGGGAATCGGTCACCGACGTGGCCCACCGGGTCAATGTCGCGGTCCGCCGCTGGGCCGCGAGCCTGGCGGAGGACGGCCTCCTGGTGGTCGCCTCGCACGGTGCGGCCATCCGCCTGGGTATCGCTGCCCTGCTGGGCCTCCCGGAACCGCTGTGGCCCATTCTGGGCGGCTTGGGGAACTGTTCCTGGTCCATCCTGGAGGAGTCTTCCCGGGGCTGGCGGCTGACCGAGCACAACGCCGGCACCCTGCCGACTCCGGTCAGCAGCGACGACATCCAGGCGTGATCGCCCGTTTCTTGGGTCGCACTAAATGCGGATTTGGTGTGGGGCGCTTCGGCGTCCGCTGGAAAACCGGTTGAAGTGCATGCTTACGCTGGTAGGGGTCCCGTGCTTCCCCCAGCCGTGAGGAGTTGCCTGCCTGACGATGTCTGCAGACGGCGAACGATCTGGTCCTCAGTCAGTCTCTAACTCGCTTTGGCGGTTGAAGTCCTACCTTCGGCCGTACGTTGGCATCACGATTGTCGTGTGGGTCGCCGCGGTCGTGGGGATCGCGGCCGGGATCGTCGTCCCGCTGGTGAGCGCCAAGGTCATCGACGACGCGATCGTTCATCGTGATCTGGGAGCCTTGGTCGGTCTTGGCCTGCTGGCGCTGGCGCTCGGGGTCATCGAGGCGTTCCTGACGTTCCTGCGGCGCTGGTGCCAGGGGTCGGTGGTCTTCGGGGTGGAGACCGCGATCCGCAACGATCTCTACGCCCACCTGCAGCGGCTGCCGATGAGTTTCCACGACGAGTGGCAGTCGGGGCAGCTGCTCTCCCGGGCCACGACCGACTTATCCACGATCCGCAGGTTTTTCGGCTTCGGCGCGCTGTTCCTGGTCATGAACATCCTCCAGCTGATCACGGTCACCATCCTGCTGCTGCACATGTTCTGGCCGCTCGGCCTGCTGGTCGCCGGGTCGGCGCTGCCGATCGTGTACGTCTCGATCAAGTTCGAGCGCCGCTACATGGTGGTCTCCCGGCAGGTTCAGGACGAGCAGGGCGATCTCGCCACGACCGTGGAGGAGTCGGCGCTCGGGATCCGCACCATCAAGGCGTTCGGCCGGGGCCGCCACGTCTTCGACGGCTACGACGAGGTGGCCGTGAAGGTGCATCGCACCTCGATGACCAAGGTGCGGCTGGCCTCGCGCTTCTTCACCTTCCTCGAGGTGATCCCCAACGTCACGCTCGGCCTGGTGCTGCTGCTCGGGGCGACCGCGGTCGGCGGGGGCGCGCTGACCGTGGGCACGCTGGTGGCGTTCACCACGTTCGTCCTGCAGCTGGTCTGGCCGGTGGCCTCGCTCGGCTACATCCTGGCCATGGCGCAGGAGGCGATGACCTCGGCCGACCGGGTGATGGAGGTCCTCGACACCCCGCCCTCGATCGTCGGGGGCGTCGCGGTGATCGACCGGCCGCGCGGGCATCTGCGGTTCGAAGGGGTGGAGTTCCGGTTCCCCGGCGCCGCGGAACCCGTACTGCGGGACGTCTCCCTCGACGTACGGCCCGGGGAGACGGTGGCGATCGTCGGGGCCACCGGCTCCGGCAAGACCACGCTCACCGCGCTGGTGCCCCGGCTGGTCGACGTCACCGCCGGGCGGGTCACGATCGACGGGCAGGATGTCCGGGATCTCACGCTGCCCGCGCTGCGGTCGGTGGTCGCGACCGCGTTCGAGGAGCCGACGCTGTTCTCGATGAGCGTGCGGGAGAACATCACGCTGGGGCACGGCGACGCCGGCGACGACGAGGTCCGGGCCGCGCTGGAGATCGCCCAGGCCACTTTCGCGTACGAGTTGCCCTGGGGTCTGGACACCAGGATCGGCGAGCAGGGCATGTCGCTGTCCGGCGGGCAGCGGCAGCGGCTCGCGCTGGCCCGCGCGGTGCTCGGGCGGCCCAAGATCCTGGTGCTGGACGACACGCTGTCGGCGCTCGACGTGGAGACCGAGGCCCTGGTCGAGGAGGCGCTGCGGCGGGTGCTGGCCGACGCGACCGGCCTAGTGGTCGCGCATCGGGCTTCGACCGTGCTGCTGGCCGATCGGGTGGCGATGTTGCGGGACGGGACGATCGCGCACGTCGGCACCCATCACGAGTTGCTCGGCGGGGTGCCGGAGTACCGCGCGTTGCTGGCCGCGGAGGAGGTGCTGCGATGACGGTCCGGGAGTGGCGCGGGGTCGCCGCCGAGAACCAGGACGACATGCCGGAGCGGATCTCGCTGCTGTTGCGTGAGCGGTCCCGGCGGTTGCTGGGTGATCTGATGCGGCCGCATCGCCGTGCCATCGCCGGGATGATCGCGGTTATCGTGCTGTCCAACGCCGCCGGGCTGGCCATTCCGTACCTGGTGAAGGTGGGTATCGACGACGGTATCCCGCCGATGGTGCGCGGCGAGGGCCCGCGCACGCTGATCGTGATCGTGGCGGCGATCCTGGGCGCGGCGCTCGCGCAGGCGCTGACCCGGCAGGCGTTTCTTCGTACTTCCGGCCGGATCGGGCAGGACATCCTGCTGGAGTTGCGGCGGCGGGTCTTCGTGCACTTCCAGCGGCTGTCGTTGTCGTTTCACGAGAAGTACACCTCCGGACGGGTGATCTCGCGGCTGACCTCGGATGTGGAGGCGATCGCCGAGTTGCTCGCGGCCGGGTTCGACGGCCTGGTGACGGCGGTGCTCACGCTGGTCGGGACCGCGGTCGTGTTGATGGTCCTGGATGTGCAGCTGGGTCTGGTCGCGCTCGCGCCGTTGCCGGTGTTGCTGCTGATGACGCGGTGGTTCCGGCGCGCCTCCAGCGTCGCGTACAGGCGGACTCGGGAGACGGTGGCACTGGTCATTGTGCATTTCGTCGAGTCGATGACCGGGATCAGGGCGGCTCAGACGTTCCGCCGCGAGCCGCGTAATCAGGAGATCTTCGAGGAGCTCAACGAGGATTATCGGGCCGCCAACCATCGCAGCATGCAGCTGGTCGCGATCTTCATGCCGGGGATCAAGCTGATCGGCAACGTGACGATCGCGCTGGTTCTGGTGTACGGCGGGTGGCTGGCCTTCCATGGCGAGGTCACGGCCGGGGTGATGGCGGCCTTCCTGCTGTACCTGCGGCAGTTCTACGAGCCGATGCAGGAGATTTCGCAGTTCTATAACGCGTTGCAGTCGGCGGGGGCGGCGCTGGAGAAGCTGTCCGGGGTGCTGGAGGAGCCGCCGGAGGTCGCCGAGCCGGAGCGGCCGATCCCGCTGACCGCCGCCCGGGGCGCGGTGCGTTTTGACGGGGTACGGTTCGCTTACCAAGCCGATATTCCCGTGCTGCATCGCCTGGATCTGGATATTCCGGCTGGGCAGACGATTGCCGTGGTCGGGGCGACCGGGGCGGGGAAGACCACCCTGGCGAAGTTGATCTCCCGTTTTTACGACCCGGTCGCGGGCCGGGTGCTGCTGGACGACGTGGATCTGCGCGATCTTGACGAGGCTACGTTGCGGCAAGCGGTTGTCATGGTCACGCAGGAGAACTTCCTGTTCAGCGGGACGGTAGCGGAGAACATCCGGTTCGGGCGGCCGGGGGCGCCGATGAGTGATGTGATCGCCGCGACTACGGCCATCGGGGCGCATGATTTCGTGTTGAGCCTGCCTGGGGGGTATGACGCCGAAGTGGGCAAGCGCGGGGGGCGCATGTCGGCGGGGCAGCGGCAGCTGGTCGCGTTCGCGCGGGCCTTTCTCGCCGATCCGGCGGTGCTGATCCTTGACGAAGCCACGTCCAGTCTCGATGTGCCGAGTGAGCGGCTGGTGCAGCGGGCGTTGCGGACCATCCTGGCCGGTCGGACGGCGCTGATCATCGCGCATCGGCTTTCCACGGTGGAGATCGCCGATCGGGTTCTGGTCATCGACGATGGGCGGGTGGTCGAGGACGGGCCGCCCGATCAGCTGATCTCGGCGGCGGGGCGGTTCGCAGGGCTGCACAACGCGTGGTTGGACAGCCTTTCGTCGTAGATCTGGCGTGCTGAGTTTTGACCCAGTTCTGCCGGGCGAACTCGAACTGGGCCTCGACGCTGGAGTTGATGCTCTCCCGGAAGACCAAATCCCCAAATTTCCGTAAATCCGAAATATCGTGTTCATGTACGTGGAGGATGTTGGGGTTTCCCGTGGTGCTGCAGGTGGGGAAGCGGACCGAGGTCGGGGAGTTCGGAGATTCCGGGTGGCGGCGTCCAGATGGGCTGAATCTCACGCGAGAGGTTTGGTGTTGAACGGCTCAACTGCCCGTTTCCTCCGATAGATAGCCCCCACTCCTTTGAGTCGGGGGAAGTGGGAAATGTTTCGTTTGTCGGTTGAGGGAATTTGAGCGCTGTTATACCGGGACAAGTGGGTAAGTCCCCTTCATGACTCACAAGGTGGCACTAGGCGTCGAAGAGGAGTTCCACGTCGTCGATCTCGTGAGCCGGAGGCTGACCCCACAGGCGCACGTGGTGCTGGACGGGCTACCCGAGGCCGGATTCTCCCGCGAACTGCAGCGGGCCGTGGTGGAGAGCAACAGCGAGCCCACCACCGACCTGGCCACGCTCCGCGCCGACCTGGTCGATCTCCGGCGTCGCCTCATCGCGTCCGCCGAACCCCACGGGCTGGGCATCGCCAGCGCCGGGACCTCACCCTTGCACGGGCCCAGTGGTTTCGTGATCACCGCGGACGATCGGTACCAGTACCTGCACGACACCTATCAGTTCATCGCCAGGGAACAGCTCATTTGCGGAGCCCAGGTCCATGTGGACATCGACGATCGCGATCTGGCGGTTATGGTGGCGCAGCGGGTCGAGCCCTGGCTGCCCGCGCTGCTCGCGTTGAGCGCCAGCTCGCCGTACTGGTTCGAGGCCGACAGCGGGTATGCGAGCAGTCGTGCGGTGGCCTGGCAGCGGTGGCCGACGGCCGGCATGGTCGGGCCGTTCGCGGGGGCCGCCGAGTATGACCAGGCGGTCGCCGACCTGGTCACCTCCGGGGTCATCGACGACGCGGGCATGGTCTACTTCGATATCCGCCTGTCCGCGCACGTGCCCACCATGGAGTTGCGGATCTGCGACGCCTGCCCGCTGGTCGACGACGTCATCCTGCTCGCGGGCCTGTTCCGGGCTCTGGTCATCAGGGAGACGGCCGCGATCCAGGCGGGTTCGCCGCCGCGGGGCGACATCCGTCCTACTTTGCTCCGCGCGGGGCACTGGCGCGCGGCTCGTTCCGGGCTGGAAGGCGACTTGATCTCTCCCGTGGACGGCAAACCGGTGCCCGCGCCCGGCCTGATCGAGTGGCTGCTGGAAGATCTCCGCCCGACGCTGGAACAACTCGACGACTGGCCGACCATCGCGGGCCTCGCCGCCGACGCCCTGGCCCGCGGCAGCTCAGCCGCCCGCCAACGCGCCGCCTTCAACAAACGAGGCCAACTCAGCGACGTAGTCGACCTCCTCCTCAAGGAAACCGCCGGAGGCTGATCATCCTCAGCGTCTTGGAGCCCCTCGGCCGGGTCTCCGGATCGGTTTTCCCCCGTGGTTTCCGCGCGGTCTCCTCCAGGTGGAGGAGGTTTCTGTCGGGGGTGGAGTTTACGCTTCGTGGCGTGGCGTGGATCGAGCGCATCTTCGAGCCGGACTACATCCTGGTCCGGCTGGCGATTCTGCTCGCCGCACTGGTGGGCGATCTGCTCTGGATTGTGCCGGGAGTGGGCGTGCGTGACTGGGCGCTCGCGCTCGTCGCGCTGGTGCTCAGCGCGGTCTGCCGCTGGTCGCAGCTGTGGGCCCTGCTCATCCAGTCGGGCCTGCTCCTGCTCGCCGATGAGTACGGCTTCGCGGCCACGCCCGTGCTCAAGGTGCTGGCCTGCGTGCTGCTGTTCGAGCTCGCCGTGCGGGGGCGGGGGCAGCAGGTCGCGACGGGGGCGACGGTGCTCGGGGTGGTCGTCTGCTTCAACCTGCTCGACAAGCTTCCCGCCACCATCGGCGCGGCCGGATTCCGCATGGTCATCGTGGTCGGCGTGCCGCTGCTCCTAGGCGGATATGTCCGGCTCGCCCGTGACGCCGCCCGGCGCGAACGAGACAGCGCCGCCGAACGCATCGCCGCCGCCCGCGCCGCCGAGCGCACCGCCATCGCCAGAGAGCTCCACGACCTGGTCGCCCACCACGTCTCCTCCATGGTCCTGCGCGTCGGCGTCGCCCGGCACGTGCTGTCCGCCGGAACCGACCCCCGCATCACCGAGGTCCTCGACGACCTGCACACCTCCAGCACCGCAGCCCTCGCCGACCTCCGCAAACTCGTCGGCGTCCTCCGCGACCCCGCCCCCTTCCCCACCACGGCGTTCGTCGACCCCGGCGGCCTCCCCGACGCCCTCACCGTCGTCATCGACCGAGCCAGAGCCACCGGCCTCCACGTCAAGGCCACCATCGACCCCTCCGCCACCCACCTGGACCCACTCCGCGGCATCACGGTCCTCCGCCTCACCCAGGAAGCCCTCGCCAACACAATCCGTCACGCCGGCCCTTCAGCTCAGGTAACCCTCAACCTCACCCTGGAAGCCGACAACTCGGTCCACATCCAAATCGAGGACGAAGGCCGCCCCTCACAAGAAAACCCCGAACCACCCACCGCCCGTGGAGCCGGATCGCGCGTTGGCCACGGATTGATCGGAATGCGCGAGCGAGTCGACCTCCTGGGCGGCGCACTCTCCGTTGGCCCGGTAGGAAAGGGCTGGCGCCTCAGCGCCGTCTTACCCGCCGAACAAAAGAACTTCCGGGAAAGACAGGAGGCCAGGGTGTGATGTGGAGTTCTACGGGATGGGCCTCCGCCTCAGTGCCGCGCTGGATACGGAACGAAGGATTCCGCTGGGAGGCCAGGTGCTGCTCCTGGCACCGATGTGGCGAGAATCACCACCCTCGTGAACGGCGCCGGATAACGGCGAGCGCCCCTGCGATCTGCCGTTTCTGTTGGGCGATTTTGCGTCGTGTCGCTGCGCTAACCAGGGGATTTCAGCCGGCGGAGGCAAGAGTGAACTGTGGGGATGGGTTGGTGACTTGGGATGGGGTGCGTGGTGGAGGAGACGGGAGGTTGAGGGGTGATTCGGGTTCTGCTTGTGGATGATCAGCATTTGGTGCGGATGGGGTTGCGGATGTTGTTTGATTCCGCGCCGGATATCGAGGTGGTGGGGGAGGCGGCGAACGGGTCCGATGCGGTGCGGCTCGTGGATGACACCGTGCCCGATGTGGTGCTGATGGATTTGCGGATGCCGGGCTTGGACGGCGTGGCCGCGACCAAGCGGATCATGTCGGCGAGGCCGTCCACGCGAATTCTCGCGCTCACCACATTCGACGACGACGACCATCTCTACCCGGTGCTCTCCGCCGGAGCCTGCGGCTTCCTCGTCAAGGACACCGCCCCCGCCGACCTCCTGGACGCCGTCCGCCGCGCCGCTGAAGGCGATCACGCCTTCAGCCCCAACGCCCTCGCCCGCCTCGTCGATCAGGCCCTGTCCACCCGGTCAACCACCTCTCCACCCCCGCTCCCGTTGACCCGCCGAGAACACGAAATCCTCGCCCTGATCGGCGAAGGCCTCTCCAACCCCGAAATAGCCGACCGCCTCAAGGTCGGCGTCACCACCGTCAAAACGCACGTTTCCAGCGTCATGATCAAAACCGGCTGCCCCAACCGCATCCGCCTGGCCATCCTCGCCTCCCAGCACAACCTGACCTGACCGAGACCTCGCACACCCGGGCCGCCGACGGTGATGAGGGGCAGGCCGAGGGTCGATGGTGGTGACTGGATCGAGCCGTGCAGGCTTTGAGCATCGAGCGGAATGAGCGGTCGCTTGGTTGCTCCCCGTTATCCGGCGCCGTTTACGCGGGTGGTGGTTCTCGCCGTGTTGAGCCGTAGCGGCGCCAAGAGTGGCAGCGTTCTCGGGCTGCGGGTCGATGGTGGTTCGAGTCTTCCGGCTGACCGGGATTAGGGGCGGGGTGGGTGGGGGGTAGCCTTCTGGCCATGTCTCCTAGGGATGGTTGGCGGTGACCGGGGCCTACTCGGGGTGGGTTATCGGTGGGGCGTTGGTTTTGGCGTTGGGGTGTCTTGTCGCGGCTGTGCGTGATCGTCGTATGGGGATTGGGCTGCTGGTGGGGCTCGCGGTGCTGGAGATCGCTCTGGTCGTTCAGGCGGTGATGGCGTTTGCTCAGGTGGAGAAGGTGACTGAGCGGGCGACTTTCATTGGCTATCTGGTGGGGACACTGGTCATTCCGCTGGCGGCGTTGTGGTGGGGGAAGGTGGAGCGTACTCGCTGGGGGCCTGGTGTTATCGCGGTTGGGGCGCTCACGGTCGCGGTTATGACTGGTCGGCTGCTTCAGATTTGGAACGGCGCGGCATGAATCGGGTCGGTGGGTCCGATGGGGCAAATCGTCAGGCTGAGGGTGCAACCAAGGCGCCAGCGCTGGGTGGTGGCCCTGGGCGGGTGTTGGTTGCGGTTTATGCGGTCTTCGCCATAGCCGCCACGTCCCGGGCAGCGGTGCAGATCGCGACTCGATTCGCCGAGGCGCCGCTCGCGTACCTGCTGTCGGCGTTCGCGGCGCTTGTGTACATCGTGCTGACTGTCGCGCTGGCGAGAGGGCACCGGCGACTCGCGTTTCTTGCCTGCGGGATCGAACTGGCAGGCGTGCTGATCGTGGGAACGCTCAGCGTCCTGGATCCGGAGGCGTTCCCGCACGCCACCGTATGGTCGGGATACGGCAGCGGTTACCTGTTCATCCCACTCGTATTGCCGGTCATCGGGCTCGCCTGGTTGCTGAGACATCGAACCCAGCGCACCTGAACTCCCGTAGATCCACCGCACCGTAGCCGGGTTCGATGGAGGCGATCCTCGGCATGGGCTTGTGCTCGCCCTGCGTCCACTGCCAGTGGACGGCCGGGAGGAGTGGACTACTCGGGTGGTCTTTGGTGTTTTCTCCCATTGTGGGTGGTGTGAGTGATGTGGTGGACTCATCCGATGATTTGGTGAGTGGAGGTTTTTGGTGAGTGGGGTTGGGCGGGGGCGGTGGGTGGCCTGGCTGGTTGTGGTGGGGGTGGTGCTGGCCGCGCTCAATCTGAGGGCCGCGGTTACGAGTACGGGGGCCGTGCTGCACGAGATCAGTGCGGGGCTGGAGATGTCGGGGGCGCTGTCGGGGTTGCTCACGACGTTGCCGGTGGTGTGTTTCGCGGTGTTCGGGGCGGGAACGCCGTGGCTGGCCAGGTGGGTGGGGGAGCAGCGGCTGCTCGTGGTGGCGCTGGGGCTGATCGGGGTGGGGCTGCTGGCGCGGGCGGTGGTGGGGTCGGCGTGGCTGTTCCTGGCCTTCAGCGTGGTGGCGCTGGCGGGGATCGCGCTGGGGAACGTTCTCATCCCGACGCTGATTAAGCGGCACTTTCCCGCCAAGACCGGCGTCATGATGACCGTCTACGCCACCTCGCTCGCCGTGGGGACGATGCTCGGGGCGGCGCTCACCCTGCCGATCGAGCGGGCGGCCGGCGGGAGCTGGCGGGTGGCGCTCGGAGTCTGGGCGTCGATGGCGTTGATCGCGGCGGTGCCGTGGCTCGCCGTCCTCCGCGACGACCCGAAGCAGGACCAAGAGGGCGCGTACGCGGGGCCGCGCACGCTGGTCCGCAGCCGGTTGGCCTGGGCGATAGCCGGATATTTCGGGAGTCAGGGTCTCCTCGCCTACGTGCTGTTCGGCTGGCTCCTCCAGGTGCTCCTGGACGGCGGCTACGCCGAGGATCAGGCGGGCCTGGTCCTCGGCGTGTTCACCGCACTCTCCATCCCGAGCTCGCTCGTGATTCCGGCCCTGACCGCGCGAATGAGGAACGTCCGCAAACTCGTGGTCCTGTTCTGCACCCTGTACGCCGTGGGCTTCACCGGCCTGCTCACCGGCCACGCGCTCTGGGGATCGGCGATCGTGGTCGGCATCGCGATGGGCGGATTCCCGATGGCGCTGGCGCTGCTCCCGCTGCGCACCCGCACCGCCGAGGGCACGGCCGCGCTGTCCGGGTTCGCGCAGAGCGTCGGATATCTCATCGCCGGGGTCGGCCCCCTCATGATCGGCCTGCTCTACGACGCCACCGGCGGCTGGACGTGGCCGTTCGCCGTGCTGTTCGCCGTGGTCGCGGCCCAGCTGGCCACCGGCTGGTACGCGGGCGCCGACCGGGTCCTCGAAGACGAGATCCAGGCGCATGCCGTACCAGACGAAACCGGCGAGGAGCCGGAGACCCCGCGGGGGCACATCGACCGGTCTCAGACAAAGGTGGCCACCCGAGGCGACCTGACCTCGCCTCGGGCGACCACAGATCAAGAGTAGGCCATCTCGCCTCAAACCGGTGAAGCACCCCACCCAGCGCCAGGTAAAAGCTCGGTCATGAGTTGAAGCTGTTAGCGCTATCAGGCGGTTTGGTCAAGGCGTAGACCCCATAACGATCCGGTTTCAGCTGTGGGATCGTGGGTTCTTCGTGATAGCAAGTACCGAGGTATTGACAGAGGCAGTGTTATCGCAAACACTCGGAAATCTCCCCGCAACACACCTACGACGGAGCACAAGGACGGATCGCGGCCGATGATATCGAGCAACCCGACGGCTGACCCCCCCGCCGACCGCCCCAGGGCGGCGGTCATGGAGGATGTCGCCGGGCTCGCCGGAGTGTCGGCGATGACCGTCTCCCGGGTGCTCAACGCGCCGGAGAAGGTGCGGCCGGAAACCCGGGCCCGCGTGCTCGCGGCCGTCCAGGAACTCGGCTACCGCCCCAACTTCGCCGCCCGCTCCCTCGTCACCGGCCGGTCCGGCGTGCTCGGCGTGGTCAGCTTCGACACCACGCTGTACGGCCCGGCCTCCACCCTCTACGGTATCGAGCGCGCCGCCAGGCAGCACGACTACCTGGTGAGCATCGCCAGCCTGCAGGCACTCACCCGCCGATCCATCGCCGAGGGCGTCGAACGCCTGCGCTCCCAGTCGGTGGACGGCGTCATCGTCATCGCCCCGCACGAGTCGGCCGCCGAGGGCCTGCGGCACCTGCCGAAGGACCTGCCGGTGGTGGACGTGGGCGGTGGCGAGGGCGTCCCCGTCCCGGTGGCCGCCGTCGACCAGCAGTCCGGAGCCGCGCGCGCCACCCGGCACCTGCTCAGTCTCGGACATCAGACGGTGTGGCACCTGTCCGGACCCGCCAACTGGATCGACGCCAACGGCCGCGTGCGCGGCTGGCGGTCGGTGCTGGAGGCGGAGGGCCGCGCGATCCCGGAGCCGCTGGCCGGCGACTGGAGCGCGCAGTCCGGTTACGAGCACGGGCGGCGGCTGGCCCGCGACCCCGAGGTCACGGCCGTGTTCGCCGCCAACGACCCGATGGCGCTCGGCCTGCTGCGCGCGCTGCGCGAAGCGGGCAAACGAGTGCCGGAGGACGTCAGCATCGTCGGGTTCGACGACGTTCCGGAGGCCGCGTACTACTGGCCGCCGCTGACCACGGTCAGGCAGAACTTCGGCGAGGTCGGCGGGCAGGCCCTGCAACTTCTCCTCGACCGCATCGCGGGGGTCGAGGAGGACGTCCGGCGGATGGTCGAGCCCGAGCTCGTCGTCCGCGAGTCCACCGCGCAACGCCGATAACAACGCAAACAACACAGCCGACAACGAACGACAGCAAGACCGGCGGTTTCGCCGGAGCACTCAGACCACGTTTGGAGCAGGAAGGGCCTCTTGGGTTCTCTGAGGTCTGCAATGTTAACGCAATCACGAACTATCGCTAGGTTGGGAAATGATCGAACTCCGGCAGGAACTGGCTGACCTGCACCGGTTACTCGTGACCGCCGGTCTTGTGGTCTGGACGGCGGGCAACGTGTCCGCCCGGGTCCCCGGGGCCGACCTTCTGCTGATCAAACCGAGTGGCGTGCCGTACGAGGAGCTGACGGCCGAGTCGATGGTGTTGTGCGACCTGGAGGGGAAACCCGTACAGGACGGGTTGAAGCCCTCCAGTGATGTGTTCGCGCACGCGTACGTGTACCGGCAACGTCCGGATGTTTCCGGAGTCGTGCACACCCATTCCACGTACGCGACCGCCTGGGCCGCGCGCGGGGAGGCGATTCCGTGCGTGCTGACGGCGATGGCGGACGAGTTCGGCGGGGAGATCCCGGTCGGCCCGTTCGCGCTGATCGGCGGTGACGACATCGGGCGGGGCATCGTGGCGACGCTGGAGGGTCACCGCTCGCCCGCCGTACTGATGCGCAGCCACGGGGTCTTCACCATCGGCGGCACCCCGCGCGAGGCCGTCAAGGCCGCCGTGATGTGCGAGGACGTCGCCAGAACCGTGCACATCGCCCGCCAGCTCGGCACCCCCGAGGAGATCGCGCCGGCCGACGTCGACCGGCTGTACGACCGCTACCAGAACGTCTACGGGCAGGGAGTCCGATGAAGCAAGTGTGGTTCCTCACCGGAAGCCAGGGGTTGTACGGCGAGGACACCCTGGCCCAGGTCGCCGACCAATCCCGGCTCATCGCCGAGACCTTGGACGGCTCCGGCCTCCCGGTCCGCGTCGTCTGGCAGCCCGTGCTCACCGACGCCGGCGCCATCCGGCGGATCTGCCTGGACGCCAACGCCGCCGACGACTGCGTCGGGGTGATCGCCTGGATGCACACCTTCTCGCCCGCCAAGATGTGGATCGCCGGCCTCGACGCGCTCCGCACCCCGCTGCTGCACCTGCACACCCAGGCCAACGTCGCGCTGCCCTGGCACTCCATCGACATGGACTTCATGAACCTGAACCAGGCCGCGCACGGCGACCGCGAGTTCGGCTACGTGCAGTCCCGCCTCGGCGTGCCCCGCAAGACGATCGCCGGGCACGTCACCGACCCGGCCGTGGTCGCCGGCACGGCCGCCTGGGCGCGGGCCGCGCTCGGCCTGGCCGAGATGCGCTCGCTCCGGCTGGCCCGCTTCGGCGACAACATGCGCGACGTCGCCGTGACCGAGGGTGACAAGGTCGAGGCGCAGCTGCGGTTCGGCGTCTCGGTCAA
Source organism: Acrocarpospora sp. B8E8 (assembly GCF_039871605.1). Taxonomy (NCBI): domain Bacteria; kingdom Bacillati; phylum Actinomycetota; class Actinomycetes; order Streptosporangiales; family Streptosporangiaceae; genus Acrocarpospora; species Acrocarpospora sp. B8E8. Next base: position 46,650 of record NZ_JBDPLV010000059.1, read on the forward strand.
CACCTACGGCGTGAACGACCTGGTCGCGGCCGTGGACGCGGTGGCCGACGCCGAGGTGACGACGCTGGTCAAGGAGTACGCCGACAGTTACCAGGTGGCGCCCGCGCTGCTGGGAGAGCGCCTGGACTCGCTGCGCTACGCGGCCAGGATCGAGCTCGGCCTGCGCGGCTTCCTCACCGACGGCGGCTTCGGCGCGTTCACCAGCAACTTCGAAGACCTCGGCGGCCTGCGCCAGCTGCCGGGCCTGGCCGTGCAGCGGCTGATGGCCGACGGGTACGGCTTCGGCGGCGAGGGCGACTGGAAGACCGCCCTGCTGGTCCGCACCCTGAAGACGATGGCGGCAGGCCTCCCGGGCGGAACCTCGTTCATGGAGGACTACACCTACCACCTCGAACCAGGACAGGAACGCGTGCTGGGCGCGCACATGCTGGAGGTCTGCCCGAGCATCGCCTCCGCCGTACCGTCCTGCGAGATTCACCCGCTCAGCATCGGCGGCCGGGAAGACCCGGTGCGGCTCGTCTTCGACGCGGCGCCGGGGGACGCCGTCGTGGTCGGTCTGGCCGACATGGGGGACCGGTTCCGGCTGGTCGCCAACCGGGTGGAGCTGGTCGCGCCCAGCGAGCCGTTGCCGAAGCTGCCGGTGGCCCGCGCGGTGTGGAAGCCGCTGCCGGACTTCCGTACCGCCACGGAGGCCTGGCTGATGGCGGGCGGGCCGCACCACACCGCGCTGTCGGCGGCGATCGGCCCCGAGGAACTGACCGACCTCGCCGACATGGCGGGGACCGAGCTGCTGCTCATCGACGAGACCACCACGACCAGGCAGTTCACCAAAGAGCTCCGCTGGAACCAGGCGTACTACCGGCTGGCCCAGGGCCTCTGACACCCCCCAAGGAGATAGTTATGTTGAAGAAGCTGTCGGCGGCGCTGGCCGTCGGATTGCTGGCCTCCGTCCTCGCCGCCTGCGGCGGTGGCGGCGAGGACACCGCGTCCGGCGGGGAAGCCGGATCGGGCAAGATCGTCCTCGGCTTCTCCCAGGTCGGCTCGGAGAGCGGCTGGCGCGCCGCCAACACCAAGTCGGTCAAGGATTCGGCGGCCACGGCCGGGATCGACCTGAAGTTCTCCGACGCTCAGCAGAAGCAGGAGAACCAGATCGCCTCCATCCGCTCCTACATCCAGCAGAAGGTCGACGTGATCGCCTTCTCGCCGGTGGTCGTCACCGGCTGGGACGCGGTGCTCAAGGAGGCCCAGGCCGCCAAGATCCCGGTCATCCTGACCGACCGCGCGGTCGACTCCGACGCCTCCCTCTACGCCACCTTCATCGGCTCCGACTTCGTCAAGGAGGGCGAGGAGGTCGGTAAGTGGGCACTTGAGGAGTTCAAGTCCGCGACAGGCCCGGTCAACATCGTGCAGCTGGAGGGCACGGTCGGCTCGGCGCCCGCGATCGACCGCAAGAAGGGCTTCGAGGCCACGATCGCGTCGAACCCCAACCTCAAGGTCATCGCCTCGCAGAGCGGCGACTTCACCCGGGCCAAGGGCAAGGAGGTCATGCAGGCGCTGCTGCAGGCCAACCCGAAGATCGACCTGCTCTTCGCGCACAACGACGACATGGGCCTGGGCGCCATCGAGGCGATCAAGGCCGCTGGCCTCAAGCCCGGCACCGACATCAAGATCGCCACGATTGACGCGGTCAAGGACGGCATGACCGCCCTGGCCGCCAACGAGATCAACTTCATCGCCGAGTGCAGCCCGCTCCTGGGCGAGCAGCTGATGGAGCTCACCAAGAAGGCCGCCGCCGGGGAGCCCCTGGAGAAGCGCATCGTCACCAAGGAGACCACCTTCACCCCGCAGCAGGCCGCCGAGGTCCTGTCCACCCGCCAGTACTGACCCCTGTGCCGGGCGGCCTCGCGCCGCCCGGCCCCTAAGGAGGGCCCGCCGTGTTGCGAATGACGGGCATCACGAAAGACTTTCCGGGGGTACGGGCGCTGAACGGCGTCGACTTCCGGCTACTCCCCGGCGAGGTGCACGCGCTGATGGGGGAGAACGGGGCCGGCAAGTCCACGCTCATCAAGGTGCTCACCGGGGTCCACTCCGCCGACTCCGGCGAGGTACGCCTGGACGGCGCGCCGCTCACGATCGGCAGCCCCAAGCAGGCCCAGGCGGCCGGGATCAGCACCGTCTACCAGGAGGTCAACCTCTGCCCCAACCTCACGGTGGCCGAGAACGTGTTCATCGGGCGGGAGCCGTACCGGCTGGGCCGGATCCGCTGGAAGGAGACCCGGCGCCGGGCCGCGGAACTGCTGGCCCGCTTCCAGCTGGACATCGACCCGGCCGCGCCGCTGGCGTCCTATTCGCTGGCGGTGCAGCAGCTGGTGGCCATCGTCCGGGCCGTGGACATCTCGGCGAAGGTGCTCGTCCTGGACGAACCCACCTCCAGCCTGGACCGCGACGAGGTGGAACGGCTGTTCACGGTCATGCGCCGGCTGCGGGACGACGGCGTGGCCGTGCTGTTCGTCTCGCATTTTCTCGACCAAGTGTTCGATATATCGGATAGGATGACGGTGCTGCGCAACGGGCGGCTGGTCGGGGAGTTCGAGACGCGGGCGCTGAGCCGGGTAGAGCTGGTCGGGCATATGACGGGGCGGGTGCTGCGCACGCTGGAGGAGTTGCACGCGCCGCGGGAGGACGTGCGGGAGGCGATCGCCAGCCGGGAGCCGGTGCTGGCGGCGCGCGGTCTTGGGCGCAAGGGCGGGATCGCGCCGTTCGATCTGGATGTGCATCCGGGGGAGGTGGTGGGTTTCGCCGGGCTGCTGGGGTCCGGGCGGACCGAGGCGGCCAGGTTGATGTTCGGGGCCGACGGGGCCGACAGCGGAACGGTGCGGGTCGGCGGGTCGGCTTCGGCGCTGCGCACCCCCGGTGCGGCCATCGGGCGCGGCGTGGCGTTCTGCCCCGAGGATCGCAAGACCGAGGGGCTGATCGAGGAACTGACCGTGGGGGAGAACATCGTGCTGGCGCTGCAGGCCGCTCGGGGCTGGCTGCGGCCGCTGTCCGCCGCGCGTCGCGCCGAACTGGTCGGGAAGTACATCACGGCGCTCAGCATCAATCCGGCGGATCCCGATATTCCGGCTCGCAACCTCAGCGGGGGCAATCAGCAGAAGGTCCTGCTCGCCCGGTGGCTGATCACGCAGCCGCGGCTGCTCATCCTCGACGAGCCCACCCGGGGGGTCGACGTCGGGGCCAAGGCCGAGATCCAGAAGCTGGTCGTCTCGCTCGCCGGTGACGGCATGGGCGTGGTGTTCATCTCCGCCGAACTGGAGGAGGTCCTGCGCATCAGCCACAAAATCGAGGTGCTCCGGGATCGCGCCGTAATCGCGGAGATCGCCAACGAGACCGACGTCACCCCCGAACGGCTGCTGGAGATCATCGCCAACGGAGTCGCGTCATGACCGCCATCACCAAGCACCGCCTGTTCTGGCCAGCCGCGATCCTCGCCGTCATGCTGCTGGCCAACCTGATCTTCACGCCGACCTTCTTCCGGATCGAACTGAAGAACGGCCACCTGTACGGGAGCCTCATCGACATCCTCCTGTACGGCGCCCCGCTGATCCTCATCGCCCTCGGCATGACCATGGTCATCGCCACCGGGGGCATCGACCTGTCGGTGGGCGCGACCGTGGCGATCTCCGGCGCCCTCGCCTGCTCGATCATCGCCGACCAGCCGGATCAGGAGGCGGTCGGCGGGGTGCTGACCGCGGTCGCCCTCGCCCTCGGCCTGTCCCTGGTCCTCGGCCTGTGGAATGGATTACTCGTCGCCCGCGTCGGCATCCAGCCCATCATCGCGACTTTGATCCTCATGGTCGCCGGCCGCGGTGTGGCCCAGCTGATCACCGACGGCCAGATCATCACCATCAACAGCGCCCCCTACGAACTGATCGGCGGCGATTACCTGTTCGGCTTCCCCTTCGCCGTTCTCATCGCCGTCGTGGTCTTCACCGGAACAGCCGTCCTCACCCGGAGGACCGCCCTCGGACTGCTGCTGGAGGCCGTCGGAGGCAATGCGGAGGCGTCGCGTCTGGTGGGCATCCGGGCTCGGCGGTTGCTGGTGCTCGCGTACGTTTTCAGCGCGTTCTGTGCCGGGATCGCGGGGTTGATGATCAGCTCGAACATTCGCGCGGCCGACGGCAACAACGCCGGCCTGTGGATCGAGCTGGACGCCATCCTCGCGGTGGTCATCGGGGGGACCTCCCTGATGGGAGGTCGCTTCTCGCTCGCCGGGACGGTCCTCGGGGCCTTGATCATCCAGACCCTGTCGACCACGATCTACACCACCGGGGTCCCGCCTCAGGTGACGCTGGTGTTCAAGGCGGTGGTGGTGACAGCGGTGTGTCTGATCCAGTCTCCCGCGTTCCGGGCGAAGGCGTTCCGGCGCCGACGACCATCCACTCCCGCTCCGGCTGAAGCGGAGGTGCCGGCATGAAACGCAGTCCCAGGGAAACCGAGCACATCCAGGGACGAGACGAGGCCACGGTGGCGAGCGGCGAACAGGAAGTCCTGGCGATGAATGCCCGCGAGGAACGGGGCCCGGTAGGAGTCCGGGGGCGCGGGAGAGTCCCCGCCATCCTCGAAGGCCGCCTGCGGCGAGAGTATCTGCCGGTCCTGGTGACCTTGGCGTTGTTCGTGGTGCTCTTCGGGACAGGTTCGGCGATCTATCCGGCCTTCGGATCGGGTCAGGTCATCATCGATCTGTTCATCGACAACGGCTTCCTGCTGGTCGCCGCGATCGGGATGACGTTCGTCATCCTCACCGGGGGGATCGATCTCTCGGTGGGCGCGGTGATGGCGTTGTCGGCGATGTTGTCGGCTTCGCTGGTCGAGCACGTGGGCTTGGCGACCATTCCGATCGTGCTGGCGGTCGGCGCGACACTCGGCTTCCTGATGGGCTACGTGATCCACCACTTCGAGATCCAGCCCTTCATCGCCACGCTGGCCGGAATGTTCCTCGCCCGAGGCCTCTGCTTCGTCATCAGCATCGACCAGATCTCGATCAAACATCCCCTCTTCGCCGAATGGCCGCACATCCCCATCCCGCTTCCCGGGGACATGTTCGTCAAGCCGACCGTCTTCGTGGCGCTCGCCGTCCTGGGGCTCGCCTTCTGGACCCTGCACTACACCAGATTCGGCCGGGGGATCTACGCCATCGGCGGCAACGAACAGTCCGCCCTCCTGATGGGCCTCCCAGTCGCGCGTACCAAGATCGGCGCTTACGTGGTGAGCGGCACCTGCTCCGCGCTGGCGGGCATGATCTTCGCCACGTACACGCTGTCCGGGACCGGTGTGCACGCGGTCGGCATGGAACTCGACGCGATCGCCGCCGTGGTCATCGGCGGCACCCTGCTGACCGGCGGCTCCGGCTACGTTCTCGGCACCCTGCTGGGTGTGCTCCTTCTCGGTTCCATCCAGACGCTGATCCGTTTCGAGGGCACCCTCAGCTCCTGGTGGATCAAGATCGTAACCGGAGCTCTGCTGTTCGTCTTCATCGTCCTGCAGCGGGCGATCTCCTCGAAGCGATCCCCGGACGGCTGACCGAGGACATCGCCCGGTCGGCGGCGATGAGCGCACTGTGCATCGACACCTCACTGAGCAGGCCGGGGGCGGCGACACTGTCCCCGGCCAGCCAGACCCCGTCCCCGCGCTCGATGGCCGGCCGGTCCCGCCAGCTCAGCCCCGGCAGGTCCAGCGCGCCCGTTCGCCCGTTCGCGAGAGCCTCCCGCCGCCAGGTGACCCGATCCCGCCAGCCCGGCAGACCGAGATCGGCCACCCGTTCCAGCCGTGCCAGCGTGTCGGCTTTCGACTCGCCGGGCCGCATCGGCATCTGGAGCTGGACGAGGCTCTCCCCGTCCGGCGCCACCGACGGATCGGGGGACGAGTAGCGCTCAAGGAAGCCGCCTTCGTCCAGGTCGGACACGAGGAACAGGTCGCGCGGGTCCTGCCGTACCCCGAGATCGAGAAGGACGGCGCGGCCGCTCTCCCAGCGCAGCGATTCGTCGGCGAGCAACCGGCGAGCGGCGTCGAGCGAGGTGGCGACGATGGTGGGTCCCGCCGGCAGGGTGTCCGCGTGGGTTCCGGTCTCGATGCGTACGCCAAGGTCGCGCGCGTGTGCCGCCATCCGGTCGATGACCCGGCCCCAGCCGCCCACGACGTACCTCGGCGCCGGGAACTGGGGCGCGACGCCGCGCCTGAACCGCTCCCACACGAATGCCGCCGACAGCCGCCCCGGATCCGCGTCATAGGTGACGACTCCGAGTATCCCGGCCACCGCGTCGGTGGCGTCGGCCCCCAGCCGCCTGACCCCCCAGGAACGGAAGTCCTCATCTACGGGCGCGACCAGCCCGCGCTTGATGATCGCCGCCAGCAGCGGCCGCGGAATCCGCGCCTTCAGCTTGCCCCGATGCCGGACCCGCGCCTTCCGCCCCTCTTTGAGCCCCAGCCGCCGGTACGGCTGCACCAGCCCGCGCCGCGCCAGCCACCGGAACGGCTCCCCATCCGAGTAGAAGACGTGCGTTCCGTCATTGGCGATGTACGGCGCCGCGGACGACCGTGCCCGACCGCCGAGCGTGTGGTGCCCCTCGTACAGGACGACCCGCGCGCCCTCTTCGGCACAGGCGATCGCTGCCGTCAGCCCGGCGAGCCCGCCTCCGATTACTGTGATTTCATCCATGCACCCCAGGACGCGGGCCATCCTCGAAACGTGACATCAGCCCATCCAGCGACGTGGTCGGAATCGCGATCCACCCTTCCGTACGGGCCGCCTCGGCCTGTCCGGGCGACGGCGCCGTGACCAGCCCCAGCGCGGCGGCCCGCGCGGTGAGCGCGGCGACGACGGCGTCAGCGGCGTCATCCGATGCCCGGCAGACTCCCTCAAACGCCCCCAGGTCCAGCCAGGGCGCGGCCCTGCTCAGCCCATCGACCAGCCGGTTCAGCTCACCCACGTTCGCGGCCCGCTTGTAACCCTTGAACGGCAACCCCCACCGTTTGAGCGACGCGGCCGGATATACCTCGACCACCACCCCGCCCCCGCGCCGGTCGATGATCTGGCCACGCCGCGCCAGCTCGGCCATCACCCCGGCACACCGCATGGCGACATATCCGATACGGTCGGCCGCCACGCTCAACGGCCGCTGCCCCGTCAGCTCCCGCACCACCAGATCGGTGACCCGGTTCGCCAGATCCCTGCGCCACAGCCGCCCGACACCCTCCAACGGCAAGGCGACCTCCCCGCCCCGATGCGCGACCAGGAAATCCACGAATCGATCCGGCCACCCGAGCGGACAGTCGACCCCCGCCTTCCCCGCGGCCATGATGGCCTCAACCACGAGCCCGTCATCCGCCCGAGTCTCCACCCTGGTGACCCGCGCCCGACCCGCCGACCACTCGACCCAGGCGACCGCCGTATCGACCGCCTCGGCCGCCAGATCAATCCCAACCGTGATCACACATGCGCCATCTTCTCGGGATTGGCCATCAGATAGATGGTCTCGACCATCCCATCGGCGACCAGCAACGACATCACCGTGCGGACCGTACCCTCCACCGAAACCACGATCGCCGGCGCACCGTTCACATCTGAGATCTCCACCTCGTACGAAACCCCCTCCGGCAGCCCCGCGTGCGCCAGGAACGACGCGATCCCCGCCTCCGAAACGACCGCGACCAGGAAGCGCGCCACCCGATCGGCCCCCACCAAGACCCGCCGAGGCGCCCGAGCCTTGCCCCCACTGTCCGTCACCAAGGTCACATCCCTGGCCAGCAACTCCATCAACCCGCGCAGATCCCCTCCCGCGCACGCCCCGAAGAACCGCTCGGTGACCTCCCGCCGCTCCCGCCGATCCACATCGAACCGCGGCCGCCGCTCCCGCACATGCTCCCGCGCCCGCCGCGCCAGCTGCCGCACCGCGGGCTCCGCCCGCCCGATCACCTCCCCGACCTCCGCGTGCGAGAACCCGAAGACCTCCCGCAACACGAACACCGCCCGCTCCAACGGCGACAAGGTCTCCAGCACCACCAACATCGCCAGCTCCACACTCTCCGCCAGCTCGGCCCGCTCCGCCAGCTCCGGCCCCGTACTCACCGGCTCAGGCAGCCAATCCCCCACATACGACTCCCGCCGCACCTTCAACCGCCGCAACCGATCAATAGCCAAATTCGTCGTCACCCGCACCAGAAACGCCCGCGCATCCGCCACCTCCCCCTCCGCCACCTCAGCCCACCGCACCCACGCCTCCTGCACGATGTCCTCCGCATCGGCCGCACTCCCCAGAATCCGGTACGCCACCCCGACCAGGATCTCCCGATGCTCCAGAAACGTCTCCACCCGCATCACCTCCAGACGCACCACGCCACCCCAACGTGACATCCCTACGGTTACCCCTTCACTCCCGAGGTCCGATACACTCAACACCACCGCAAGGGGCTATAGCGCAGCTGGTAGCGCACCTCCATGGCATGGAGGGGGTCTGGGGTTCGAATCCCCATAGCTCCACTCGGAGACGGGAGATCCGTGGTCGCGAGCCTGGGGCTCGCTTCGCGGGTCTCCTTCGTCGTTTACACGGGGGGACGACCCCCCGAACCCCCCGGGCGAAGGGGCTTTCGCCCCCTCGCGCTCCCCCTGGGCGCTTCGCGCCCGGCGTCGCTGCGCTCCTTGCGAAGGGGCTCCGCCCCTCGCGCTCCCTGGAAGCCAGGTGGTAGCCAGGCCATCGCTGGTCCCAGTGGTACAGGCTCTTTTGTGTGTACTTTTTCATGGAACGTCGGGGGTGGGAACGACGATCATTTGGTGTGCTTCTGAGTAATCGTGCCGTCTTCGCCAGCTCTGACCTTGACGAGGTTCGCGGTGAGGTTGCCAAGGTGTTCTGCCCGCACCGGCTGGATCTGGCTGGGGATGCGGATCTGCTGTCGGCTCGGTTTAACTCCGTTCAGCTTGGCTCGGTTCGTGTCAGTTATCTCGACTACGGGGCTGACGTGCGTATCGAGCCAGGGGACCTCGAGACGTTTTTCCTGGTCATGATTCCGCTTGCCGGACGCAGCTTGATCCGCGCTGGTGATAAGGAGATCGTTTCTAGCTCGTCGCTGGCCGCGCTGGCATCGCCGACCCGGTACCTCGACATGCGCTGGGCCGTCGGTTGCCCTCAGTTGGTGGTGAAGTTCGAGCGCGCCTCTGTTGAGCGGTCGCTGGAGCAGATGCTCGGTGAACAGCTCAGTGGTCCGGTTGTCTTTGGCCTTGGCATGGACCTGACGACGGGGTGGACGCGGTCCTGGCGGGATATGGCCGATCTGCTTGTCAGGGAGGCTGAACGCGACGATGGGCTGACCGGGCATCCGCTGGCCATCGCGCATCTGGAGAATGCCCTGATCACCCTGTTGCTGACCATGCAGCCGTCCAACTATCTGGAGCGGCTGAGGGCGCCTAGGCCGGCGGCGGTGCCGAAGGTTGTGCGCCGGGCGGTGGAGTTCATTGAAGGGCACGCGCATCTTCCGCTCACTACCTCCGATATCGCTGGTGCCGTCGCGGTCAGTTGCCGGTCTCTCCAGGAGGGCTTCCGGGCGCATTTCGGGCTGAGCCCGACGGCCTACCTGAGGCAGGTACGGCTGGCGCGGGTGCACGACGAGCTCAGGGCGGCCGATCCCGCTAGGGCCACGGTGACCACGGTGGCCGGCCGGTGGGGGTTCCTGCACCAGGGACGTTTTGCCGCCCAGTATCGCGAGAGGTATGGGTTGCCGCCGTCGGAGACGTTGCGCAGGGGTTCGGCGTCAGGTGGATGAGATCCGCGCTGAGCGGATAGCTCGGGCGGATGCGCCGGCCGTACCGTTCTTGTCAGGCGCCGATCGAAACCTCCACTCCTGACACTGAAGGGACACATCACCATGCGCGAAATCCTCATCGTCGGCGCCGGTCAGGCTGGCCTCCATCTGGCCATCGGCCTGCTCCAGCAGGGCTACGACGTCACCGTGATCTCCAACCGCACCCCCGAGGCGATCCGCGACGGCCGGGTGATGTCCGGCCAGGCCATGTTCGGCACCGCGCAGGCCCATGAGCGTGAGCTCGGCCTGGACTGGTGGGCCGACGTCTGCCCGCCCATCGAGGGCATCGCGCTCACGGTTCCGAGCCCGGAGGGCGGCAAAGCACTCGACTGGGCGGCGCGGCTGGACGTCCCGGCCCGCTCGGTCGACCAGCGGCTGAAGATGCCGGCCTGGCTGGGCGAGTTCGAACGGCTCGGCGGCAAGCTCGTCCTGCACGACGCCACCCCAGAGGACCTGGAGAGCTATGCCGCCCGGTACGACCTGGTCCTCGTCGCCGCGGGGAAGGGCCAGATCGCCTCGCTCTTCGAGCGGGACCCCGCACGCTCCCCGTACGCCGCTCCCCAGCGCGCGCTTGCGGTCACCTACGTCAACGGTCTCGCCCCCCGCCCCGATCACTCGGCGGTCTGCTTCAATCTGCTCCCCGGTGTGGGCGAGTACTTCGTCTTCCCCGCGCTCACGCACACTGGCCCCTGCGAGATCATGGTGTTCGAGGGCGTGCCAGGCGGTCCCATGGACTGCTGGGGCGACGTGCGCGGCCCCGCCGAGCATCTGGCGCGCAGCCGCCAGATCCTGGAAACCTTCTTCCCGTGGGAGGCCGAGCGCTGCGCCGGGATCGAGCTCACCGACGCCAACGCCGTCCTGACCGGCCGCTTCGCCCCCACGGTTCGCCGTCCTGTCGCCGTTCTGCCCTCCGGCGCACCGGTGCTCGGCGTCGCCGACGTCGTGGTGCTCAACGACCCGATCACCGGGCAGGGCAGCAACAACGCCGCCAAGTGCGCCGCCACCTACCTGCGGGCCATCGTGGAACGGGGCGCGCAGCCGTTCGACGCGGACTGGATGCGGCGGACCTTCGACCTCTTCTGGACGCAGGCCCAGCACGTCACGAACTGGACCAACGCCCTGCTGGCCCCGGCCGAACCCCACCACCTGGCGCTCCTGGGCGCCGCCGGACAACATCCGGAGATCGCCTCCCGATTCGTCAACGGCTTCGACGACCCGGCCGACTACGCCGGCTGGTTCATGGACGCCGGCCGAGCCGAGGCATACCTGAGCAGGGTCGCGGCATGAGATTGCTCCGTGAGGCCTTAGGGCAGTTCGCGACCGGGGTGGCGGTGATCACGACGATGACCGACGACGGGGAGCGGGCCGGCGTGACCGTCAACTCCTTCACCTCGGTCTCGCTCGATCCTCCGCTGGTGCTCTGGTGCCTGTCGAACCGGGTGCCCAGCGCGCCGCTCTTCCTGCGGGCCGGGCGGTTCGCCGTCAACGTCCTCGCCGCCGACCAGGACCACCTGTCCAGGCGCTTCGCCACGCCCTCGACCGACAAGTTCGCCGGGGTGGAACTGCTTGGCGCTCCCCTGCCGATACTCGCCGGCACGCTGGCCAGTTTCGTCTGCCGTACCGAGCGCGTCCACGACGGCGGCGACCACCACATCTTCGTCGGGGCGGTGGAGGGCTACCAGCGGGCCGAAGGGGAGCCGCTCGTCTTCCACTCCGGCCGCTACCGGGAGTTCTGGCCTGAGATGACCACCGCGGCGGGGGCCGCGTAGCCAGCCGACCCGTGGGCCGCTGACCTGCGCGTCTCCGCATCATTGAACCGGGTACGACCGGGAATGGAACCACCACCGGACCTGCGCCGCCCGCAGGCGAGGCGGGAACAAGCGGGGGGAAACGATGAAGGGGTACGACGTCGAGGGGCCGGCACTGGAACTCGGGGCGCTGGTGGGCGAGGACGGCGCCGCCGATCACGCGGAGCGGATCAGGATCGCCCTGGGCATGCTGAACCGGCACGGGCTGGTGGCGGGGGCCACTGGAACGGGGAAGACCAAGACCCTCCAGCTCATGGCGGAGCAGCTCGCGGCTCAGGGCGTTCCGGTCTTCCTTGCCGACATCAAGGGCGACCTGTCGGGGGTCGCATCTCCGGGCACGCCCTCCGAGCGCGTCACCGGGCGTGCCGCCGAGGTGGGGCAGGCGTGGCATCCCGTGGCCTGTCCTGCGGAGTTCCTCTCCCTGGGCGGTCTGGGATCCGGCGTGCCGATACGCGCCACCATGACCGCCTTCGGGCCGACCCTGCTCGCCAAGGTCCTCGGGCTCAACGAGACGCAGGAGTCGTCGCTCGGGCTGATCTTCTACTTCGCCGACAAGAACGGACTGCCCCTGCTGGACTTCAAGGACTTGATCGCGGTCATCCGCTATCTGACCACCACTCCGGATGCGCTGAGCGGGATCGGCGGGCTGTCGGCGGCGACGGCGGGAGTCATCCTCCGCGCCCTGACCAACTTCGAGGCGCAGGGGGTGGAGGCGTTCTTCGGCGAGCCGGAGTTCGACGTGCACGACCTGCTCCGGGTGACGCCGGACGGCCAGGGGATGGTCTCCATCCTCGAGTTGCCCGCCGTGCAGGACCGGCCGCAGCTCTTCTCCACCTTCCTGATGTGGCTGCTCGCTGATCTCTTCGAGGTGCTGCCCGAGGTGGGCGATGTCGACAAGCCGAAGCTGGTGTTCTTCTTCGACGAGGCGCATCTGCTGTTCGACGGCGCGTCCAAGGCGTTCCTGCAGTCGATCACCCAAACCGTACGGCTGATCCGGTCGAAGGGCGTGGGCGTGTTCTTCGTCACCCAGACGCCGAAGGACGTGCCGGCCGACGTGCTGGCCCAGCTCGGTGCGCGCGTGCAGCACGCCCTGCGCGCCTTCACCCCCCAGGACGCCAAGGCGCTCAAGGCCACCGTGTCGACCTTCCCCGAGTCCTCCTACGACCTGGAGCGGCTGCTCACCGAACTCGGCATCGGCGAGGCCGTGGTCACGGTCCTGTCGGAGACGGGCGCGCCGACCCCCGTGGCCTGGACACGCCTGCGCGCCCCGCAGACGCTCATGGCGCCGTCGAGCCCGGACGTGATCCAGGGTGTCATCGCCGCCTCCCCGCTGCGGCAGAAGTACGGCACGGCGGTCGACCGCCAGTCGGCCTATGAGATCCTCTCGGCGAGGCTGGCCGCACAGCAGCAGGCTGAGGCTCCCGAAGCTCCGCGCGAGGCGGAGCGGCCCAGAGAGCAGCCGAGGCAGTCCGTCCTTGAGGGCGTGCTGGAGTCCAAGGAGTTCCGCTCCATGGTGCGATCGGCGGCGTCCACCCTCGGCCGGGAGATCACCAGATCCATCTTCGGCACCGCCCGCCGCGGGCGCCGCTGAGCAGAGCACACAGAGCCGGCCCGGCGGCCGGACGCGAGGCGGAGGCATCGGCGAGCGGACCCGGAGGTCTACCACCTCGCGCTGGACCTGGTGATCGGCAGGTGACCCAGGCGGGAAAACGTCGTCTCGCTCGCGCCGGGTGGGATGGTGCTCTACGCGCGGAACCGGATCGAATGTCGGGCCATTCTTGCGCGCTATCGGGAAGCCGGGAGAGCGCATTGGGCTTCCTCGGGTTCGTCAGCCTCTTCTCCGATGCACATCAGTGCCTGGACAACGATATCTGGCTGCCGATGCCCGGATACAAGCGCCCAGAGTAGTTGGTGATGTGATGAAGAGCAGCTGATCGCATAAGAGCGCGGCTCAGGGCCGAAGTTGACGTCGCGTCGCCCGGGTACTGAGCGGATCCGGCGCCGGACACGTTCCTAGCCGAAACCCAACAGGTCGCTCAGGCGGGCACGGGCTCCTGGTCAACATCGTCGAAGGGGCGACAGCTTTCGCTGGCCATTCGATCGGCCGTGTCAATGAGGTCGGGATTGAGCGAGTCTGGCCATCTGATCGTCCAGCCGCCGCAGCCGTGACCGCATCCCGGCCAGCAACTCGGGACATCCGAGTAGCTCCGGGGCCTCTCCGACCGCACAGGGCAGCAGGTACGCGATGCCCTCAGGCCTGGAGACCGACGCGCGGGCGATGGCCCACCTGGTCGAGGAGAGCGAGGCGGTGGGTGTCAACGCCGAACTGCCGAAGTTGATCAAGGCGATGGCCGACCGCTCGATCGCCGCCGGACACGGTGGGGAGCTCGCACTCACTCGTGAACACCATCGGGGCTCGCGGACGTGACGCATAACTGGGCGATGGCGTCCAGTTATGCGTAGTGATTCGGCCCCGCTGCTGCCGATCTTTCAGTCGCGGCATCAGGTGGACCTGCTGATTTGTCCCTACCTCCGATCTATGTTTCGGAGGTGCGGCGGTAACGGCGGTGTGGAGAGCGGGGTGGGGCGGTGGCCTCGACCTTGCCGGAGGCGATGAGGGCGTCCAAGGTTCGGATGGTGGCGATCTGGTTGATGCCCGTCGCTTTCTGGATCTCGCGTCGGGAGAGCGCGGCGGAACCAAGAGCGTTCAGGATGGCGGTTTCTCGATCAGACGGGTCAGGAGACGTTGGACTGTCCGGCTGCCATGGCAGTTGTTCATTGGTCGGGGCTAGGACGTATCGCGCGTGTCGTCGTTCACCGATTCGTACGGCGAGACCGCGGGTCACCAGATCGGTGAGCTCAGTGGTTGCCCGGCGGGCGTCCAATCCGAAGTTGCGCATGCTCTGATTAGTGATCGCGCCTCCCTCGTGCATCTGTGCCAGTGCCATGTGCTGAGTTGCGCTGAGGCCGACGATGCCAAGGCTGTCGATCCACCGCATGTTCCCCGGGGTGAGGAGAGCGTGACGTGGAAGGACGACCTTGAATCTGTTGATGCGGTTGTGGAATTCGGGCAACGCTGAGCCCGTTCTGCGGAGTTCTCTCAGCATGGTGGGGATGCCGCTGGCGCGATTCTCACAGATCGTGCGATCGCTCTCGGGCATACGGACGTCTTGAAGGAGCTTGACGAGGACCGGATTCCGGGTCGAGGAGACTCCTTCTCCGCCGAGGTCGTCCTCGGTCACCGCGCCGAAGAGCCCGCCGGGATTCGCTACGGTGAGGCGATCCGCATAGAGAATGATCTGCACGGGTGTCCCTCGGGAATAGGGAGAGTAGTCCCGGTGGATGAGGGCGTTGACGATGACCTCGCGGAGCGCTTCCACCGGATAGTCGTACACGTCACGTCGGCCGGTGCCTTCGACGAATGACCGGACCGAGGTATTGCGCAGCACGGCGGCGACGGCCTCGTCCACGATGGAGGGGATCGGACCATCGAACGTGCGATTGTCGAGAAATCGCGGACCCTGCGGAGTCACGTCCTCGGCAGTGAGCCCTGGGTACACGACGAAAGTGGCATTCAGTTGGGGATAGAACTGCTGTGGGTAGGAGCCCAAGGCCAGCATGCCCCCCAGAGTTGGCACATGATCGGCGGTAATGACGTTGAGCCTGCGGAGGACGGTGAGATCGTCGAGGTCGGAGAACGCTCGTCGTTGCCGCTGGCGGACTCTCCTTAGGAGCGACTCGACGGCTAGGTCATCGAGATCCGCGAGGACGGCGCCGGGCACGGGATCGCGGTCGTCGTCAGGTTGGCCTCGGTTGGTGTGCAGCAGATGGATCTCGAAGTCGGTGAGTCGGCGGTCCCCATCCCCACCGCGGGTGAACGATCCGTTGTACTCACCACGAGCTTTCACGAAGCATGGTTTGAAGCGTGGGTCGAGTTCGGCCACTTCGGCGACGACGACCGTCCCGTGATCGAGCTCCACGATGTCGATCTCTGCTCGCACCGGTGGTTCTAGATCGTCCGCACAGGCGGTGGCGAGGGCGTCCCTGACGCGGATGGGGTCGAATCCATCCGCCAAGCCGAAGTTGGTGCCTTCGTCTAGGCCAAGAATGATGGTGCCGCCGCGATCATTGCTGAAGGCGCTGAGCGTGTCCCTTACGCTCTTGGGGAAGCCGCCCGCGGCTGCCTTGGCCTCGACATCCGTCAGATCTGTGGATCGCGCTCGGAGAAGCGCGACCAGCGCTCGCAGAACATCGGCATCCATCTCATCCACCCAGTGATAAAGTCTTTTGCTTAAGACTTTATCATTCGAGAGGCGCATCGTGGCTGGGTCTCCGTAGCCGCCATTGACGGTCCGGGGTGTTGCCGAATAATGTTCGGTCACCTTGGGTTGGAGGGGCGCGATGGCTTCGGTTGGGGCGGCGCGGCAGGCTTGGCGGCGGTTGGAGCCGTTACACGCGATGGTTTACTTCGTGCCGGAGGCGGTGGAGCGGTATCGGGCCCTTGGTGTGGCTGATCCGCAGGTGGGGTATTTCGCGTCGCGGGTTGCGGCGATGGGGGCCGTTTCGGCTGAGGTGGTTATAGCTACATTTTTCAACTTTTGTCCGGATCTGGTGCGGCGGGGGATTCCGGGGGTGTGGGAAGTTGTCGCGCCGGGGGAGTTGGTGGAGGCGCGGCTGGAGGCGGCGGGGGCGGCGTTGCGGAGGGCCGGGTTTCATGAATTTCCTGAGTTGGGGGAGACGGTGAGGTTGGCGAGCCGGGCGGCGGAGGAGGCGTGTGCGCATGTGCGGGGGCGGGCCTTGTTCGGGGCGCACGCGGCGTTGCCTTGGCCGGAGGATCCGTTGTTGCGGTTGTGGCACGCGCAGACGTTGCTCCGGGAGTATCGGGGGGACGGGCATATCGCGGTGCTCGTGAGTGAAGGGCTCAGTGGGCTGGAGGCGCTGATCCTCTATGCCGCCACCACGCCCAAGATGGTGCCGCTGCTCAAGGGGACGCGCGGGTGGTCGGACGAGGACTGGGCGGCGGGCGAAGAGGATCTTCGTGCCAAGGGGCTGCTCGGGGAAGGGCTCACGTTGACGGAGCGGGGGCAGGTGTTCCGGCAGGGGATCGAGGATCGGACCGATGTGCTGGCGTTTCCGGCGTATGCCGTACTGGATGATGCGGAATGTGAGCGGCTGGCTGAGCTGGCGCGGGTGTTCGGGCGGGCCGTCGTGGGGGCGGGGCTGCTGAACGTCGGGTAGCCACAAGTTGGTGCCACAAGCTGGGCTATCCCGGAAAATGGTGGGAAAGTAGTGCGGGGCAGGAAGGTCTGCCTTGACACCGAACTTGACTGTCCAATTCCGGCAAGTTACCGGTAATCGTGCACGTCGCGCCCCGGAAACGTTGAATTTACGCCGATATATCTTGACTTGTGTACGATGTGCCCCTATCTAAGAGTGGGCAGACGACGGCTGATCACAATGGCGGCATAGATGACAACTGAATCCGAGTCGGGAAGCTCCCGCGAGGAGTACCGCGCGCTGCAGGCTGAGGCCTTCAATCGCATCGGTTCCCGCTACGACGACGCGTTTCCGCACAAGGAAGGGCAGATCGCCGCCGGTGAGTGGCTGATCAAACAGCTTCAGCCGGGGGCTCGCGTCCTGGACGTCGGCTGCGGCACGGGCGCCCCGACGGCGCAGCAGTTCGCCGAGGCGGGCTGCGAGGTCGTCGGCATCGACATCTCGCCCGTCATGCTCGACATCGCCCGCAAGAACGTGCCCGAGGGCACCTTCCTCGAACGCGACATCACCGATCTGGACGACTCGCTCGGCCGGTTCGACGCGGTGGTCGCCTTCTTCGTGCTGCTCATGCTGCCGCGCGAGGAGATCGCGCGCGCGCTCAAGAAGATCCACGACGTGCTCACGCCGGGCGGCGTGCTCGCGCTCAGCATGGTCGAGATCGACCTCGACGACGTGCCCTTCCAGTTCCTCGGGGCCCCGGTCCGGGTGACCGGCTACCTGCGGGACGACCTGCGCGCCGTCATCGAGGAGGCCGGGTTCACGGTCGTGCTGGAGACCGACATCTCCTACGCCCCCGCCACCACCCAGGCACCGCCGGAGATCCAGCTGTTCCTCAACTGCCGCCGCAACCAGTTCTGAGCCGAGTGAAACCCGTGTCGTGGGACGGGGAAGCTCTGAGTGAGGCCATGCGGGCGATCGGGGACAGTCTCGGCCCCGAGCAGGCCACCCGGTTGCTGTGCGAGGCCGTCGTACCGCGGATGGCCGACTCCGCCGCCGTCTACCTGGACGGCGGCGCGCTGCACCGGATCGACCCGCGCGGGCGGCTGCCCGCGCGGTGGGCAGAGGACGACGACCAGATCAAACCGGCCCTGACGGCCGACGGCATGCTGGTGGTGCCCCTTCGCGCGTACGGCAAGGCGATCGGCTGCGCCGTACTCGCGCGGGAACGTGAACGAACCCCGTTCGACGACGCGGACGTGCAGGTGGCGGGGCAGCTCGGAGTGCCCGCGGCATTGACGATCTTCCATGGCCGGCTGCACCGGCAGCAGCTGGAGACGGTCGAGACGTTGCAGCGGGGGATACGCCCGGGCCGCCCACCGGAGTTACCCGGGCTGGAGATCGCTTTCCGCTACCAGCCCGCCGCCGCCCGGGTGGGGGGCGACTGGTTCGACGTGATCCCGCTGCCGGGCAGCCGGGTCGCGCTGGTGGTGGGCGACGTCATGGGCCACGGGCTGGACGCCGCCGCGATCATGGGGCAGCTGCGGACCGCCGTGCAGACGCTGGCCTCCCTCGATCTGCCCGCCGAGCAGGTGCTGCACTCGCTGGACGAGATGGCGCAGCGGCTGGCCGCGCAGACCATCACCACCTGCGTCTACTGCGTGTACGACCCGGTGCTCCGGCGCTGCACGATCGCCAGCGCCGGGCATCTCCCGCCGATCCTGGTCGCCTCGGACGGCAAGGCCGAGGTGCTCGCGCCGCCGAGTTGCGCGCCGATCGGGCTGGGGCGCACCTCCTTCGAGACGATGGAGATCGCCGCCCAGGATGACAGCATGCTGGTGCTCTACACCGACGGGCTGGTGGAGGAGCGCGGCGAGGACATCCTGGTGGGGGTGGAGCGGCTGCGCCGGCGCCTGTCGGAGGGCGAGCCGATCGAGGAACTGGCCGACAGCCTGATCCCGGACGGGCACGGCGACGACGTCACGCTGCTGGCGATCCGGTTCAAGGGCATTCCCAGCCAGGATGTGGCGCAGTGGATGCTGGAGCCACAGGTGACCACGCCGGGCCGGGTGCGCGGGCTGGTCAACCGGACGCTGGAGAGCTGGGGGCTTGACCATCTGGTGCCGTCCGCGCAGCTGCTCGCCTCCGAGCTGGTCACCAACGCGGTGCGCACCACGCCGCGGCCGATCACGGTGCGGCTGCTGCGGACCGATGTGCTGCTGTGCGAAGTGAGCGATGACGATCACCGGATGCCGGTGCTCCGCGAGCCGGGCGGGCTGGACGAGGACGGCCGGGGGCTCTATCTGGTCAGCCAGCTGGCGGCGCGGTGGGGGACCAGCCGGGTGGCGGGCGGGAAGACCGTCTGGTTCGCGCTGGCGATTTAATGAGAAAGTCGTGATATGGACAGCCGCGGCGGTGAGTTGCCTGGTAGGCGTCTATGCGGCTGGCTATTGGACGGGTTTCTGATTAATAGTCGCGGAAGCTGTCGAGACCGCGGAGCAGCATCTCCAAGCCGAATTCGAAGCGTTCGTCGCCGTCGCCGCGCATCATCGCGTCCACGTTGCCGGTGAGGCTGGGGAACCGGTCGGCGGGCAGTTGGCTCAGGTAGGTCCGCACCTGGCCGAAGAACTGGTCGGCCCAGCTGTCGAGTGCCAGGCCGCTGGCGCGTTGTTTGGCCAGGAACAGGGAGCTTTCGTAGGCGTCGGCGGTGACGTACAGGTAGAGCCGGTCGAGTCCCCAGGTGGCCACCTGGGGGGGCAGGCCGCCCGCGAGCATGATCGAGAGGAAGGCTTCGGAGACGCGGGCGGCGTTCGGGCCGACCGGGATGCTGGCGAGCGCGAGGCGGCCGACGTCGGCGTGTGAGCCGAGCACCCGGTACATGTGCCAGCAGAGCTCCTTGAGCTGGTCGCGCCAGCGGGCCGGGTCGGCGACGGGGACCTCGATCTCGCCGACCACCTCGTCGAAGATCAGCTCTAGGAGTTCTTCCTTGTTGGCCACATGGGCGTACAGGGAGGCGGGTCCGGTGCCGAGTTCCTGGGCGACGCGGCGCATGCTGAGCGCTTCGAGGCCTTCCTCGTCGAGGATGCGCAGGCCCGTACGGACGATGAGGTCCTGGCTGAGCTGCTGGCGCGCGATCTTTCTCGGGGTACGCCACGGCGGCGTCGGCACGTCCATGCGAGCACCGTATCCGTTTCGAACACTGTTCCCCTAACGAACACTGTTTGACACGAACACTGTTCGCCCCTATAACGGGACGAACAGTGTTCGTTCAACGAATGGAGTTCGTTATGTATCGATGGCGCTGGGCCGCGCTGTTCGTCATCCTCGCGGCCGAGGTCATGGACGTGCTCGACGCGCTGGTGACCACCATCGCGGCCCCGTCGATCCGGGCCGACCTGGGTGGCGGGGCGAGCCTGATGCAGTGGCTGGGCGCCGGATACGCCCTGGCCATGGCGGTCGGCCTGATCACCGGCGGCCGCCTCGGCGACCTGCACGGCCGCAGGCGCATGTTCCTCATCGGCGCGCTGGGCTTCACCGCGGCCTCGGTGTTATGTGGCCTGGCGCAGTCGCCGGAGATGCTGGTGGGCTCGCGCGTGCTGCAGGGCTTGTTCGGCGCGGTGCTCATCCCGCAGGGCCTCGGGCTGATCAAGGAGATGTTCCCGCCCAAGGAGATGGCCACCGCGATGGGGGCGTTCGGCCCGGTCATCGCGCTGGGCTCGGTCGGCGGGCCGGTGCTGGCGGGCTGGCTGGTGGACGCCGACTTCTTCGGCACCGGCTGGCGCATGATCTTCCTGATCAACCTGCCGCTCGGCCTGGCCGCGTTCTCCGCCGCGCTGGTGTTCCTGCCGGAGTCAAGGGCCACGCACGCCTCCCGGTTGGACGTCACCGGGATGGGGCTGGTGACGGCGGCCTCGTTTCTGCTGATTTATCCGCTCATCCAGGGTCGTGAGCTGGACTGGCCGCTGTGGACGTTCGCATCGATGGCCGCCTCGGTCCTGGTGTTCGCCGTGTTCGCCCGGCATCAGCTCCGCAAGCAGCGCGCCGGGCGCGACCCGCTGGTAGTACCCGAGCTGTTCCGCAAGCGCGCCTTCACCAGCGGGCTGGTCGCGGGGCTGCTGTTCTTCGCCGGGATGATCGGGTTCTCGCTGGTGTGGAGCGTCTACACGCAGGCCGCGCTCGGCTACACGCCGCTGCAGGCCGGTCTGGCCGCGCTGCCGATGGCGGTCGGCACGATCGTCGGCTTCGCGATCGGCGGGGCGGGGCTGGCCGCCAAACTGGGGCGTACGGCGGTGCAGCTCGGCGCCCTGGTCATGGGAGCCGGCGTGGTCGTCGCCGGATATGTCGTGACCTCGGCGGGTGCGGGGATCACCGCCTGGCAGTTCGGGCCGCCGCTGTTCGCGGCCGGGATCGGGCTCGGGCTGTTCATGATGCCGTTCTTCGACATCGTGCTGGCCGGGGTTGAGGAGCACGAGACCGGTTCGGCGTCCGGCACGCTCACCGCCGTGCAGCAGCTGGGGGGCGCGTTCGGGACCGCGTTACTGGGGACGGTGTTCTTCGGACGGTTCGACGGGACCGCGAGCGCGATTCTGATCACGGTGGGGGTGGCCGGGGCGTTGATGGCCGTGACGTTGGTGGTGGCGTTTCTTATGCCACGTAAGGCCGTACATGTGTCGTGAAGAGCGCCGTGATGAAACGGGCGAGACCGACCCGCTTACGGAAGAGCTCGGCCAGTTCGGGGGTCGGCTCCTCGCCCAGGTGCTCCAGCGGCAGCGCGGTCCACAGGCCGCGCACGACCAGCGCGCCGACGTATCCGAGGAGCACGTCGGCGCCGAACGCCTCGGTGTACGCGGCGAGGATCGTGTCATGAATTACCGGCAGATCCTCCGGTTCGGTGACGCCGTCATGGGACTGGCCGACCAGCAGTTGCCCGAGGTCGAATCCGATGCCGGCCGGAGCGCCCCAACTCCAGTCGATCGCCACGAACTCGGCGGATCCGTCCACGGGGACAAGCAGGTTGGCGGGGCTGGCGTCACCGTGGACGCGCGTGTACGGCAACCTGTCGACCACCCGGAGAATGTCGGGCAGCAGATCCGCGATGGCCAGAATGTCCGTACGCAGGGGATCGTCAGGCCCCGGAAGCAGCGGATGCCGCCAGGTGGCCGGATCGGCCAGCTGCGGAAGGAAAAGGTTGACGATCGGCCCCTGGTACAGCGCATGCAGCCCGAGGTTCGCGGACGCTGTGGCCGGTCGGCTCGCCGCCAGTTCGCCGAGCAGCCGAGCCGCCGTCCGATACCGGTCCAGATCCCACGGTTTGGTACAGGCCTCGACGTCCTCCATCCAAGCGACCAGCCGATCATCGCCCAGATCGTCCAGCCGGTAGAGCCGGGGCATCCGCAGCCCCTTCGGCAGCGGCTCGTCCGCCAGATAGGCGTCCACATCTACACGCCACGGAAAGGTCGCCACAAACTCCGCCCTAAGGTGCTCCGGCACCATCTCCAGCCCCGCCCAGTGCTTGACGGACTGGATGGACTTCACCACGAACGACCACGAACGCCCGGTCGTGGTCGTGCCGCGCACGCGGGAGAGCCCCACGGTCGACAACATGCCGGTCGGGTGGTGGATGGGTTCGACCCGCTGCTCGGCGATGACCGCCGCCGGATCTCCCAACCTGGAACGCACGAGTTCGGTGATGTCCATGGCCTGATCCTGCTGGGCGAGGCAATCGGCTCGCATGAGTAGGGCCTACTTAAATATGCTCGGCAAGTGCCCAGCTCGTGGCCCTTCGCGGGGCGATCGGCGCCGCTCGCGGCGTTAAAGTCGGCCTCGCGGGGGATTGTCGTGGCAGGTCCCGCCGGAGCGGGCAAGAGCCGCCTAGTATCCCAGGCCGTCGAAGAACTGGACGGAGTCGCCTGGGTGCGAGCCACCGCGTCGGCGGCCGAGATCCCGCTCGGTGCCTTCGCCCACCTGCTACCGCCCACCCCGCCCGCCGGGAACCCGCTGAGCTGGGCGGCATCGGCGATCGACGCGGCGACCCTGGTCGTGGACGACGCGCACCTGCTCGACCCGGTGTCGGCCGCGCTCGCGCACCGGCTGGTCCTGGACGGCCGCGTCCGGGTCCTGGCCACGACCCGCACGGGCGCGGCCGCGCCGGACGCGGTGGTCGCCCTCTGGAAGGACGACCTGGTGCCCCGGCTCGACCTGGAGCCGCTCTCGCTGGCCGAGACCGAAGACGTCTTAGCCGCCGCCCTCGGCGGCCAGATCGAGACCGCCACCCTCGCCCGGTTCTGGGAATCCAGCCAGGGCAACCCGCTCTACCTGCGCGAACTCGTGCTCTCCGGGGTGCTGCGCGACGTCGGCGGGCTCTGGCTCTGGCACGGCTCGCTGACCCTGACCAGCACCCTGCGCGAGACGATCGCGGCCCGCATCGGCGACCTGACCGCGGAGGAACGCGAGATCGTCGAACTCCTCGCCTACGGTGAACCGCTCGGCCTTGACTCCCCGGTCCTGGAACGGCTGGAGACCAGGCAGCTCATCACCGTGCAGCCGGACGGCAGACGCCTGCAGGTCCGGCTCGCCCATCCCCTCTACGGGGAGGTCATCCGGGAGTCGTGCGGCACGCTTCGCACCCGCGCCGTGCTCAGGCGGCTGGCCGACATGATCGAGTCGACCGGCGGGCGGCGCCGCGAGGACGTGCTCCGGGTCGCCGTCTGGCGGCTCGACAGCGGCGCCCCCGGCGACCCCGCCCTGCTCGCCCGCGCCGCCGAGCAGGCCAGGGCGGTCCGCGACCTGGTCCTCGCCGAGCGGCTGGCCAGAGCCGCCATCGAGGCGGGCGGCGGAACCGCGGTGCGGCTCGGACTCGGCACCATCCTCAGCTACCAGGACCGCTACGCCGAGGCCGAAGAGGTGTTCGCCGCGGTGGAGTCCGGCCTGACCGGCGACCGCCGGGTCGACTGCGCGACCACGCGCGCGCTCAACCTGCTGTGGGGGCTGGGACGGCTGGACCAGGCGCTCCAGGTGCTGGACGCGGCAGACGACGGGAAGATCAGCGTCGACGGGCGGCAGGGGCTCGGCTTCGTCGCCGGAGCCGTCACCGCGTTCGGCGGGGATCTGGACGCCGCCACCGCCCGCCTGGACGCCACCGAACGGCTCGGGCCGCTCAGCCCGCGCGGGGTGCGCGCCGGCGGCGTCACCCGGGCGGTCGTGCTGGCCTCCGCCGGCCGGGCCACGGACTGCCGGAACTGGATCGAGAACCTGATGGCCACGCTCGGACCGGACACCGACCTCTACCCGAGCATGACCAGCTCGCTGATCGAGGCCCAGATCAGGATCGCGCTGTCGACCGGTGACCTGCCGGAAGCCCTGCGCCTCGCCGACCTCGCCAGAAGCCAGGACGACTGGGTCAGGTCCAGCGCCCAGTTCGGCGCCTACCGCGCCACCGCGCTCCGGCTGAGCGGCCAGGTCAGAGCGGCTCTAGCCGCCGCTGCCGAAGCGGTCGCGCTGCTACCGCGACGGAGCGCCGTGGCCGGAGGCTGCCTGGGCGAGCTGGCCCACGCGCAGGCGCTGCTCGGTGACGTGGCCGCGGCCGAGGCCACCC
This sequence comes from Acrocarpospora sp. B8E8, assembly GCF_039871605.1. NCBI lineage: Bacteria > Bacillati > Actinomycetota > Actinomycetes > Streptosporangiales > Streptosporangiaceae > Acrocarpospora > Acrocarpospora sp. B8E8. Next base: position 71,118 of record NZ_JBDPLV010000059.1, read on the forward strand.
TGGCCCGGGCGGCTGAGCAGGCCGTGCCCGTCGGGCCCGCCGCCGAGGTCCCGCTCCAGCTCGCCCGCGTCTGGACGCGCGCCGCCAGAGGCGACATCACCGGCGCGGCCGAGACCGCCCTGTCCGTCGCCGCCAGCCCCTACCCCACCTACGCCATGATCGGCCTGCACGACCTCGTCCGCCTCGGCCACCCTCCGGCCGCCGCCCGCCTCACCGAACTCGCCGTCGAGGGCCCCCTCCACGCCCTGCTCGTACGGCATGCGACCGCCGCCACCCCCGGCGACCTGGACGAGGTCTCCCTCGGCTTCGAAACCTTCGGCATGTCCCTGCACGCGGCCGAGGCATCCGCCCAGGCGGCCCTGGCCTACCGGGACGCGGGGCTGCTCCGGCGGGCCCGGTCGGCCGAGACACGCGCCTGGACGCTGACCCGGCGCTGCCAGGGCGCGCGTACCCTCGCCCTGCTCGACCTGGAGGTTCCCGGGCTGACCCCGCGCCAGCGCGAGGTGGCCGTGCTGGCCGCGCGCGGCCTCACCAACCGGGAGATCGCCGAACGGCTGGTGCTGTCCATCAGGACCGTGGCCAACACCCTGTACGCGGTGTACGAGCGCACCGGCGTCAACGACCGGGCCGCGCTGGCCGAATTGCTGGACGCGCGCCGGGAGTAACGCCGGGAATACGGTTTGCCGTCGCTTGAGTGACGAGCCCGGCGTGCTCCCTCAGGGCGTCGTCGTACGGGAAGAGCACCATTCCTATGGAGGCGACCCATGAGAGCACGACCGTACGTCCTCGTTCTCGCGATCTCCGCTCTGCTGCTGCTTGCCGCGTGCGGAGGCAGCAGTGATTCCTCGTCGCCCAATCCCGTGCAGCGGCCGCCGGACCCGCTGGCCGGCGCCGCCCAGGAGCAGCCCGCGCAGCGGGACACGCTCGGCCAGCAGGTGTCCACGTTCGCGCTCGATGTGGATACGGCTTCGTATGGGTATGCCCGCCGTACGATCCTGGAAGGGCGGTTACCGGAGCCTGGGCAGGTTCGGGTGGAGGAGTTCGTCAACGCGTTCGCGCAGGACTATCCGCAGCCCGCGGACAACGGCTTCGCCGTACACGCCGACGGGGCGCGGCTGCCCGGCGAGCAGGCGCTGATCCGGTTCGGGCTGCAGACCCGCGCGACCGACAGCAGCGCGCGGCGGCCCGCCAACCTTACTTTCGTCGTCGACGTCTCCGGCTCGATGGCCGAGCCAGGGCGGCTCGACCTGGTCCGCGACTCCCTGCACACCCTCGTCGACCAGCTCATGCCCGGCGACCAGGTCGCGATCGTGCCGTTCAGCGACAACGCCCGCCTGCTCATCCCGATGACCCCCGTCTCGGCGAGCTCCGGCCTGCACGCCGCCATCGACCAGCTCGTCGTCGAAGGCTCGACCAACCTGGAAGACGGCCTGATCACCGGCTACCAGGAGGCCTCCCGCGCGTTCCGCTCCGTCGCCACCAACCGGGTCATCCTGCTCTCCGACGGCCTCGCCAACACCGGCTCCACCTCATGGCAGACCATCCTGGACCGGGTCGCGGAACACGCCGCCAAGCAGATCACCCTGCTCTCCGTCGGCGTCGGCCGCGAGTACGGCGACGACCTGATGGAACAGCTCGCCGACAACGGCGACGGCGCCGCCATCTACGTCAGCTCCCTCGACCAGGCCCGCAAGGCCTTCGTCGACCAGCTCCCCGCCACCCTCGACCTGCGCGCCCGCGACGCCAAAGCCCAGGTCGTCTTCAACCCCGGCGTCGTCGAGAGCTACCAGCTGCTCGGCTACGAGAACCGCTCCCTGGCCCCCGAGGAGTTCCGCGACGACTCCCGCGACGGCGGCGAGATAGGCCCCGGGCACTCCGTCACCGCGCTCTACCGCGTGCACCTGCGCCCCGATGCCACCGGCCAGCTCGCCACCGCCACCGTCCGCTGGCAGGACCCCGACACCCGCCGCCCCGCAGAAACCACCCGCTCCATCGAAACCTCCACCCTCGCCACCGACCTCTGGACCGCCACCTCCCCCCGCTTCCAGATCGACGTCCTCGCCGCCTCCTTCGCCGAATACCTCCGCACCCGCGAGCCCTTCCCCGGCGTCACCCTCGACGACCTCACCTCCCGCCCCACCCGCCTGGCCACCACCACAGAAGACCCCGCCGTCACCGAACTCGCCGACCTGATCACCCGCACGCGCGCCCTCGGTTAACGGTTACAACCTCCTCTCCGATGTCCTATACACTTACGTGGTCCGCAACGGGAAACCGCTCCGGACCACGCAAGGGGCTATAGCGCAGCTGGTAGCGCACCTCCATGGCATGGAGGGGGTCTGGGGTTCGAATCCCCATAGCTCCACGCGAAATGGATGGCTCATGGTTGTTGGCCCTTCAGGACCAACTGCCACGGGCCATTTCGCATTTGCGGACACGGGGGGACGCCCCCCGAACCCCCCGATGCGAAGGGGCTGTCGCCCCCTCGCGCTCCCCCTGGCCGCTTACGCGTCCCGGCATCGCTGTCGCTCCGGGCCGCTCCGCTCCCTGGCAAGGCCTCGCTTCGCTCGGTTGATCTCGCAGTCCAGAACACGACTCGGCATTGTGCCGGGAAGCATCGACCACGCCGCAGATTGCGCACTGGGCCACGTCGGGCTCATGCGAAGAGAACCTGGCGTGGAAGCTTTGTAGTTCAACTATTGACGAGGTGGGCCAGCAGTCGGCGAGCAAAGGCCAACATCCCACGCTTCGCCATCCACCTCCGGCTTCGCCGCCGCCTTGGACATCGACGAGGTTGGAGCACCTTTCCTGGTGCAGCCGACTCGATCGTCTGCATGCCCATCGACAAGATGGGGGCCGCTCTTCGCAGCGCTGGGTCTCTGCGCCGATCTTTGGGCGGTGGCCGACGAGCTCATGTTGGGGCGCTCAGGTTTGGAATTCTCCGATGCCGGTGGAGTGCTCAACCGGACCTTGATTTTCGGTTGGGCTGCAAGGGTTATTTAGGCGTTCTCTGGCCTGCCAGCCCCGTCTCATGTCGTCGGACGGGGGTTAGCCTCTGGATTTGTCCGGGCTGGTAGGGCATCGATCGCGGCCGATCGGGCGCGGGCCTGGGCGCCTTGCTGGACCTTCTGCCTGAGAGGGGCGTCGAATGCATGCCACATTTTACGGCGAATTGATCGCCGGGAGCCTCGAAGATCTGATGGCAAAGGTTGAGCAGATGATCGATCAGGCGACGGATGAGTTTGGTGCGATCATTTCGCCTGAGGCGGACAGCTCTGAGCTGCTTGGACTCTACGACGACATGCGGGGCAAGCTGCAGGACGTCGCATATGTTGCGAATGTTATTCAGGTTGTTCATCCCGACCAGGAGATGCGGGACGCCGGTCGGGAAGCCGAACAGCGCCTGAACAACGCGATCTTGAGTATTGATCTCAATCCTGAACTGTATCAGGCGCTGACACGATCGACCTTGCCGGAGCAGGATTCCGTAGCGCGGCACTACTTGGGGCGTGTTCTTCGCGACTTTCGGCGCGCGGGAGTGAACAGAGAGGCAGAGGTAAGGGCGCGGATTCAGCTTCTCCGGGAAGAGCTAGTCGGGTGTGAACAAGAATTCAAAGGGGCGATTCGTTCGGACTCCCGGGCGGCGGTGTTTCCCCTCTCGGAACTCGCTGGACTGCCGGCCGACTTCCTTCGCAGCCGCACAGTCGATGGAACCGAGACGGCGAGAATAACGACCGACCACCCCGACTTCTTTCCGGTCATGACGTACTGCCACAACTCGGCGGTGCGGGAGACGATGTGGAGACTCTTTCGTCAGAGGGGTTTCCCGGCGAACATCGAGAACCTGAACAACCTGCTGAAATGTCGGCATGAGCTTGCCACGCTCCTCGGATACCCGAACTGGGCGGCCTATGTGACGGAAGACAAGATGATCGGGTCCGCAGACGCCGTGCGCGAGTTCATGGACGAGGTCACGGCTGCAACCGAAGAACGGACCGCACGCGACCACGCCCTTTTGCTGGCGCACAAGCGGCGCTCCGAGCCGGGCGCCGATTCGGTGGAACCCTGGGATGTCTCCTACCTTGAGAATGAGGTCAGGCTCAATGAATTGAGGCTCGACAGCCAGGAAATTCGAGCATACTTCGAGTATGACGGCGTCAGAGAGCGCATTACGACGTTCTTCGGCGGACTGGCGGGAGTGGAGTTCAAGGTCGTCGACGATCTGGAGTTGTGGCATCCTGATGTCGACTGCTACGAGGTGCTTCAGGCGGGCCGTCTTGTCGGAAGGGTCTATCTCGACATGCACCCTCGGCCGAACAAATACCAGCACGCGGCGCTGTTCTTCATGGGGTCGGGGAAGGCCGGGCTTCGAATTCCCGAATGCGCACTGGTATGTAATTTTCCACAGCCCGGGGAAGAGCCCGCGTTGCTCCTTCTCTCGGAAGCGAGGACCTTCCTCCACGAGTTCGGCCATGTGCTCCACTATCTTCTGGCCGGTGGTGGGCGCTGGGCCGGTCTGAACGGCATAACCACGGAGTGGGATTTCGCTGAAACGCCGTCTCAACTGCTTGAGGAGTGGCTGGCGGACCGGGGCACGCTGGCATCCATCGCGAAGCATTATCAGGACGGAACCGAGATACCTCCAGAGATGGCGGAGAAGCTATTCGACGCACTGGAAGTGAGCAGAGGGATCACCACCTCGAAAAACCTGTTCTTCGCGGCGCTCAGCTTCCATCTTCACGCGAAGGATCCGGCTCAGATCGACCCGACGGCCCTAGAGCGGGAAATGTACGAGAAATACACGCCCCACAAGTATGTCGAGGAAACCTGGGCCTATCTGAGCCTCGACCACTTGGCCGGCTACTCGGCGATCGTCTACACGTACATCTGGTCACAGGTGATAGCGAAGGACCTTTTCACGGCCTTCGCCGGTGCTGACCTGAGCGATTCGCAGTTGTTCCGGCGGTATGCGGAGACCATTCTCGCGCGCGGCAGCGCGGCTCCGGCGGCGGAACTGGTGCGCGACTTTCTGGGACGGCCGTTCCAGTTCGACGCCTTCAAAGAGTGGCTCGACAGGTGATGAAGGCGGACTCGGCGTTCCATGGCGCCTTTTGGCCCTCCAGGGATCGTCGAGGCCGACCTGAACGCGGGCGGTTCGGCCTGACCATCGAACCCGGGTGCCCGTATCTGGCCAGCTCATCCTGACCAGCCAGGCTGGGGACTTCTCGCCGGGTGCCGCTGAACTCCTGGAAAGGTCAGCCACCCTCGATCGGCCCGCCAGTAGTCAGGCTGGGCACCGTGAAGCGATCCATCACGTCGACCTGGTCGGAGGCCGCCACATCTCAGGACCAGCGTGAAGATCCCAGGAGATTGGTTTTCTCGATTGGCGGTAGGCCGTCATCGAGGCCGCGCAGGTGGGCGTAGATGGTGCGCATCGCAGGCTTGTCGGGGATGTGCTGCCCGCCTGCCGCACGCTCCAGGACTGTCAGCGTGCTTACCAGTCTGATCGACCCAACAGCGCGACCGCTGGCATGGAGTCGTCGGAGTCGGCTGATTTCCGCAGTGGCAGTTCGCGTCCCTGGTCCATCGTCGATGAGAACGGTCACGGTCTCGCCCAGGTCTTTCGGGTGCTTCAGCCGTTGTTCCATGGATTGCCGCGTGATCCGGTGGACCACAGCTGCGAGTTCGGGTGTCTGGTCATCGGAGAGCACCTGCATCCATGTGGGTGTCAACTTTCGCCAGACCGCAGCGGCCGCGCGGAAGCGTTCATCCTGCCGGGACTTGCGAAACACCTCGTCTTGCACCGTCTCTGGGGCGCTGAGCCGCCCGAGGACGCTAATGAGGAGACGCTCCTTAGAGGTCGCGCGGATAGGCCGCGAGCAAGGAGCCAGACGTAACACAGGCACGGAACCTCAAGATCACGTAGGTGTCTACGCTGCGTAATCTCCGATGAGGATCATCCGTGCCTGTCCTCCCATCATG
>NZ_JBDPLV010000006.1:0-227242 GCF_039871605.1 Acrocarpospora sp. B8E8
ACCCAGGCCAGGAACCCAGGACTGAGGAAGTTCTCCGATCCTGAGACAGCGCGTGAAGGGTCGATCCTGGCCACCATGCGTAGCCACGCGATCGGCGCGCCACCATGCGTAGCCACGCGATCGGCGCGCCACCATGCGTAGCCACGCGATCGGCGCGCCACCATGCGTAGCCACGCGATCGGCGCGCTACGCCTGCTGAACTTCACCGACATCGCCGAAGGCACCCGCTGGGCGCGCGACGACTTCCACAACCCGCTCATCGCCCTCGGCCTCACAAGGTGAGAATTCCTTCGGCCCTGCCCCGCACGCCTGGGCGCGGGAGGCGTCATTATCTGGACGTTCAAGTCGAAGACGATAAGCGCCGGATGATTTAAACCGATCCGCTCTGTATTAATGGGAAAGATGGGGGTTGGTAGCTCGGTTTCGGGAAATGGACTCTTGGCCTGCGGCAAAGGACTTCAGCCCCTGACGTGGCGCGCCCGTGGCCGGGCAGGGTGGCGTCCATGAAAGTCCTCGTCACGGAATCCGTTCCGGCGGCCGGAACGGTCCCAGGGGCGATGCTGGCACTCGACGGCCACAACGTCGTGTTCTGCCATCCGGCCGGCGCCGATGTAGGGCCCGCGCCCTGCATCGGGCTGGCGGTCGGCGGCCGTTGCCCGCTGAGACCTGGTGAGGTGGATCTGGTGGTGGACATCAGACCGGCTTCCGGGCCGTTCACCATGCGGGAGGCGGGAGCGATGTGCGCGGTGCGCACCGGCACGCCACTCCTGATCGCCGGTCGCCCGCCCACGGGATCCACCCTCGCCGAGGAAGCTGTGGAGGTGTGCGAGCAGGATGAGCTCCTCGCGGCGTGTGCGAAGGCGGTGGCGCCCACCGGCCCAGTCGTCCGCCGAGCGGTCATCGAGGCGGTGGCGCCCATCGCACGACGACTCGGAGAGACCCCTGATGTCCGGCTGCTCGACGTCGAGGGCACCGTGCACATCTATGTCTCGCTGCTCAACGATCCCGACGACGTGGTGATCGAGGACATCCGCCGGGCGGCCTGGCTCGCCTTCACCAGGGCGACCCGTGGCCGGGTGCAGGCCGTGAGCCACATAGCGGTACGGACGAAGTCCACAAGCCGGCCCTAATGAGGTAGCTCAGGAGCCAGGGGGCGGATGGCATCAGCGGCAGGCGCCGGTGACTGAACGCCCGTACCCTCCGGTGTGGTTCGTTCCGCCCGGTCGCGGATGCCGAGCAACATCTTGCGCTCCATGATGAGGCTGCCCGGTTCGACGATCAGCAGGTTGAGCAGCTTGGCGGACGGTGCCGCGTCCGGAGTGGAGATGCGGTTGCGGCTGATCAGGCGCGTCGTCTTGCCCTGGGCGAGGAGGATGAAGGCCCACACCCAGGTGCCGTCGCCGGACCTGAAGACCAGCGCCCGGCCAGGTTCCACGATCTCGGCGCACATGACCGGTCCCTTGTCCCCCAGCGGGAGCTTGTCGCCGACCTTGAGATCCTGGTACTCGGGAAGGATCTTGTCGGCGCTGTGCATGTTCAGGCCGAGCAGGTTCTCGATCCAGTCATAGGTGTACGCTCCCGCGCGCCCGCTGCCCATTTGGACCAGCCATGGCCAGACGGCGTCCGTGGTCGCCCCGATGGTGACGGCACGGGTGGAGATCAGGCAGGGCGGCGGCAGAAGTTCGTCTCCTGGTAGTTCGCGCCCTATCTCCTCCGGGGTCGCACCCCAGGTGAGGCTCCATTTGCGCAGGAACAGCGCGTACGTAGCGGTGATCGCGCCGGCTGCCACGCCCGCCTTGACGAGAGATCTGATCATTGTGTCCTCCCCTGGGACGGAATGTCGATCGCCACTCCCCCGGTGGGGACGGCGTATCGATGGCGACCACGCGGTGGCGGCTCGCCGTTCCCAGCCAAACAGCCGGCAGCGGGCGGATGCGAGGGACGTACGTCCCATTGCCCGCGTCCTTCGGCCTCCACCTGGCGCGGGCAACCGAAACCCGAGGATCACCGGCCTGAACGCCTTTCTCGGCGAGCCGACCAATGGCACCACTGATGATGACCTCCGCCTCATGGCGAGCGGCGTGCGGCCGGGCCAGGCTGGGAACGCGTACGGGTGTGAGGAGCACGGGCTGTGACACACGCGAAAATCGACCGCGCCAGCGGCACCGACCTGGTCAACCTCGCGGTCGATGTCGGGCCGGTCCCCATGCAGGCCGGAGCCTGCCTGATCCTGGACACCAAGCCGGGTTTCGACGTGGCGCTCGCGCAGCGGCTGATCGCCCAGCGCGTCCAGGCGATCCCGCGGCTGCGCCACCGACTGGTCCCCACACCCGTGGGCGGCGGCCGCCCCATCTGGATCGAGGACCCGTCCTTCGACATCGACCATCACCTGCGAGTCACCCGCTGCCCACCGCCCGGCGACCAGAACACGCTGCTCGACCTCGCCACGCAGATGCTCAGCCAGCCGCTGCCGGCGTCCCGGCCACTGTGGTCGATGCGGCTGGTGACCGGCCTGCCGGATCACCAGATCGCACTGATCGCCTGCTTCCACCACGTGCTCACCGACGGCATGGGAGGCCTGGCCATCCTGGCCGGACTGGCCGACGGCGTAACCCCGCCCCCACCGCCGGACTCCTTCCCGCAGCGCCTGCCGCCCTATCGCAGGCTCGCCTCCGACGCCTGGGCCGCTCGTCTGCGTGCGCTCGCCCGCGCACCGCGTACCTGGCAGTATGTCAGGCGCGCCGTCACGGACCTGCGGGCCCTCCCACGGGCGGCCCGCAGTTCCCTGAACCGGCCCACCGGCCCACACCAGCGGGTGGCCGTGGTCACCGCGCCCCTCCAAGAAGTCCGGCGAACCGCGCACGCCCATGGCGGCACCGTCAACGACGCCGTCCTGACCGCCGTCACCGGCGCCATCCGGGCGCTGCTGCACAGCCGCGAGGAGACCCTACCGGCGCTGGTGGTGTCCATCCCGGTGTCGGCACGACCGTTGGCCACCATCGCCCAACTCGGCAACCAGGTCGGCGTCCTGCCGATCAGCCTGCCCACCGCCGGCACCCTGGCACACCGCCTGGAGCGGACGGCGGCGATCACCCGAGCCGGCAAAGCGGCGGCAAGAACGGGAGCTTCCGCCGAACTGGTCGCCAGCGTGAACCGGATCTCCGCCCGCCTGCACACGCTGCGCTGGATGCTCAACCACCAGCGTCTGATCCACACCGTCGTCAGCAACCTGCGCGGCCCCGAACAGCCGCTGACCCTCGCCGGCGCCACGATCCGCACACTCATCCCGATCTCCCTGGTACGGGGAAACGTGACCATCGCCTTCACCGTCCTGTCTTACGCCGACGCTCTGACCGTCACGATCGCCGCCGACGCCACCCACGTCCCCGACCTGCCCATCCTCATCGCGGCCCTGGAGGCGGAATTCGCGGCGATGAGGGAGCATCCTTCCACCGACCCCACAGGCAACCCGATCGGGTGAGCAGTGACCCAGGGGCGTTCCGGCATAAGCCGCTCGAACAGGTACTTCCCTTCGATCACGTACGTTCTCTGAGCTTCAGTGGCCGGGCGGGAAGTCCGAGCCGCGTGAGACGGCCTCGTGGGCGCGGATTTCGGTGAGCGTCGTTTCGAGCTTGTCGATGACCCTGTCGTACCCGCCGCTGCCGAGTACGAGCCGGTGAGGCGGGTCGTCCCGGTTGATCGCAGCGATGACGGCCCGCGCGCCGAGGCGGGGGTCGCCGGGCTGTTTGCCGTCCTGGTCCACCATGGCGGCACGGACGGTTCGCAGCATCTCCTGGTAGTCCTCGATGGTCTCCTTCACCGGCTCGTCAGCGAAGCCCGCGTAGGCCTGGGTGCGGAAGGCTCCCGGTTCCACGGCCAGCACCTTGATGCCCAGCTGCGCCACCTCCTGCCGCAGCACGTCCGTCATTCCTTCGATCGCGTGTTTGGCCGCGGTGTAGTGGCCGAAACCGAGGACTCCGGCCAGGCCCGCGACCGAGGACATGTTGACGATCCAACCGCTGCGCCGGGCGCGCATGCCAGGGAGTACGGCGCGGGTGACCGCCAGGACCGCGAAGAAGTTGAGCTCGAACAGGTTGCGCACCGCGGCGTCGTCCATGCCCTCCACCGAGCCGTACCAGCCGCGGCCGGCGTTGTTGACCAGCACGTCGATACCGCCGAAGCGTGCCTCCGCGGCCGAGACGGCCCGGTGGATCTGCTGGGTGTCGGTGACGTCGAGCGGGAGCACGAGCACCCGGTCACCGTGGGTCTCGGCCCAGGCCCGCAGTTCCGCGGGCCTGCGGGCGGTCACTACGACACGGTCGCCCTCCTCGAGCGCGGCGTCGGCGAAGGCCATCCCGAACCCGCCGGGGGTGCCTCCGGTGATGAACCAGGTCTTCATGTACATCCTTGCGTGGGCGAAGAGGGATTCCCGGACCGCCGGCCTTCAGGGCTCGATGACGAGGTGCTCGATGAGGGCGCCGCGCAGGGTGAAGCGGTAGTGAAGATCCACGGTGCCGCCGGGGAAGTCGCCCTCCAGATGCTGGGTGACGGTGTAGTGGCGGTCGCCGGTCCGCTCGGCGGCGATCGGTGTGGTGGTGAAGGTGTATTCGCTGGCCGCGTGGTTCATCCATGTCTCGATGGCGCCGACGCCGGTGTGGGTACGGCCGTCGTCGACCACGGTGGCGTCAGGGGTGAAGTGCGCGAGTTCGGCGGCGGTGTCGCGGACGCGGTGCGCGATCAGGAAGCCGGAGATGGTGCCGGGAAGCGCGTCGAGGGCGATGGGCATGACGTCTCCTTCGGAGATCAGAAAGGGTATTCCATCAACGTACCTACTGCTAAAATAGAAGTAAGTAGCTTCGATAATAGCAGTAACGAGGGAGCGGCATGACAGGGCGCACCAGACCACAGGACCGCGAATGCCCGCTGTCGACCACGATCGAGCATGTCGGCGAGTGGTGGACCCTGCTGCTCCTGCACGACGCCTTCGACGGCTACACCCGCTTCGACCAGTTCCAGGAGAATTTGGGCATCTCCTCCAGCATGCTCACCGCCCGCCTGAAGACCCTCGTGGCCGACGGGTTGCTGGAACGCCGCCCGTACCAGACCAACCCGGTGCGCCACGAGTACGTCCTGACCGAGCTGGGCCGATCCCTGCGGCCGGTCATCGTCGCCATGGCGGCCTGGGGCAACGCCCGCCTCGCCCCGGGACAGCGCAGCATGATCCTGATCGACGCCGCCACCGGCGAAGAGGTCGAGCCGGTGGTCGTCGACGCCAAGACCGGCCGCCGCCTGGAGGACAGCCGGACGTACGTCTTCACCGCCGGCCCGGCCGCCGGCCCGGGCATGCGCGCCCGCTACATCCCCCAGGAGAGCGGCAGCGCTCGACGCAGCCTAAGCGGGGGCTCCTGAGCTGAGGCGGTGCGGCCCGCTGCCCTTCTCGCCGAGCCGGTCCCCCGGGTTGACCAGCAGGCACTGCTCGAACGACAGGCAGCCGCAGCCGATGCACTCGGTGAACAGGTCGCGCATGCGTTCCAGCCGTTCGATCCGGGCGTTGAGCTCCTCGCGCCAGCAGTCGGACGCCCGTACCCAGAACTCCCGGGTCGGGGTGGCGCCTTCGGGCAGGAAGCCCAGGACCTCGCCGATCACCGCGAGCGGGATGCCCACGTTCTGCGAGGCGCGGATGAAGGCCACCACGCGCAGCGTCGTCCGGTGGTAGCGGCGCTGGTTTCCGGACGTACGGCGGCTGCGAATGAGCCCCTGGCGCTCGTAGAAGCGCAACGCCGACGCGGGCACGCCGCTGCGCTCGGCGAGCTCGCCGATGGTCAGTTCCTTGGTGTTCCAGGGCACGGTGCTCACATATCAGAGCCTAGAGGTTGACTTAAACATATGTTTAAGTCCGAACATGGCCAGCATGACTGATCTGAACAAGAAGGTGCTGGTCACGGGAGCAACCGGCAACGTGGGCAGGCGCCTGGTCGCCATGCTGGCCGAGGCGGGTGTCACGCCGCGCGCGCTCGCCCGGGACCCCCGCTCGGCCGGCCTGCCGGACGAGGTCGAGGTGGTACGCGGCGACCTGACCGATCCGGGTTCCCTCGACGCGGCGCTCGAGGGTGTGGACTCGGTGTTCCTGCTGTGGCCTTTCCTCACGGCGGAGGGAGCGCGGCCCGTCGTGGACGCGATCGCCAGGCACGCGCGCCACGTGGTCTACCTTTCCGCCTTTTCCGTACGCGATGACCGCACGGAGAACGGGGTCTGGGGCGAGGTGGAGCAGCTGATCGAACACGCCGGAACGCAGTGGACGTTCCTCCGGGCCGGCGGGTTCGCCACCAACACCCTGGGCTGGGCCGGTGAGATCCGCGGCACGGGCGTGGTGCGGGCGCCGTACGCGGGCGCGGCCCGGTCGCTGATCCACGAGGCCGACATCGCCGCCGTGGCGGCGCTGGCGCTGACCGAGGACGGGCACGCCGGTCGGCGGTACGTGCTCACCGGCCCGGAGGTGCTCACTCAGGCAGAGCAGGTGCGCGTCATCGGCGAGGTGATCGGGCGGAGCCTGCGCTTCGACGAGCAGCCGCCCGAGGAGGCCCGCGAGCAGATGATCGCCGCCTGGGGAGATCCGACTTTCGTGGACCAGGCACTCGGATATTGGGCCAGCATCGTCGACGAGCCGGAGCTGGTCACCTTCACCGTGGCGGAGCTGACCGGCCGACCGGCCCGTACGTTCCGGGAGTGGGCCCGCGACCACGCGCCCGCCTTCCGGAACTCCGCGGATGTCGCCAACGCTTATGTCGGGACGTTCCGGCAGGGATCGATGGAGGAGGCCCTGGCGCTGCTGTCGCAGGACGTGGTGCGTGTGGCGCCGCTGGAGGGCGCGGAAGAGCTGACCGGCCTGCGAGCGATCATGGAAAATGCCCGGCTGCTGACGGCGGGCTACGACATCCACGGCGTCGACGTCGACGGGCCGTTCCTGGCGGGTGACCGGTTCGCCGTCAAGTTCACCTTCGACGAGACCGACCAGCGAACCGGGCGGCGCGAGAGCACCTCGAAGATGTCGCTCTACACGGTGTCCGGCGGGCGGATCGTACGGGAGGAGGTCTACTACCTCGACGGACCGCAGGCCGTCACCCGATAGCTACTATGGCGTATGACCAGCGAATCCCCCGCGGTGGCACGGCGTCGGCGCGAGCAGCTCCGCGACTTTCCGCGTACGCGCCGGGCGCGGCTCACACCGGGCGCGACAAAACCAGGCTGGACGCCGCAGTCGAAGACCTGGACAGCGGGGACCGCGTCCTGGCCATGCGCGGCGACACGGCGAGCCTCCCCGACCTGGACGCGCTGACAGCCGCGATCCGAAGCCGGTACGGCCGCTTGGATGTGATCTTCGCCAACGCGGGCATCGCCTCATTCCAGCCAAACGGCGAGATCACCGAGGCCGATTTCGACCACATGGTGGACATCAACTTCAAAGGAGTGTTCTTCACCCTCCAGAAGGCCCTCCCACTACTGTCCAACCACGCAGCAATCGTGATCAACGCATCATGGACCCTGCGCCGAGGAACACCAGCACGGCACGTGTCATGAGACCACTGTCCAGCACGCTGGGAGAAGTCGCGACAGGGTGGGGCCCCAACGTGAGAGCCCCACCCTGAAGATCAGGTCAGGTGTGTTTCGCCGCACAGATGGACGGTGACGCCGAGTTCGGCGAAGAGTGCGGCCTTGGTGACGAGTGCCTTGTCGGCCGTCTCCGCGTCAGGGGCGTACGCGACGTTGAGGTGGTTGGCCTTGTGGCGGGCCATGAACTGGTCGCGGCTGACGCCGTGGAAGACGGCGTGCATGATGGGCCAGGCGGGCGTGGTCGCCAACGAGCGGCGTTCGGTCTCCTCGTCGGGCAGCGATATCGCCGAGGCGCGGCCCAGGTCGACGTGGAGCGCGCCGCCCTGTACGAAGACCCGGCTCCAGACGATCTCGCCGGGCTTGCAGACGCCCTTGATGGTCGATCCGCCGAGCGGGAAGTAGACGGGGTCCTGCCGCCAGCCGACCGCGCCCGCGTATCCGTCGGCGAAGTGCGAAGGGGGCACCGAACCGGAGATCTCGAAGACCCAGACGAACCGGCCGTCGTATTCCTCGCCCCAGCGCACGTCGTGGAGGGTGGTCGCCGGGTCGAGGCCCATGGCCGTCCAGATGCGGTTGGTCACGAGCGCGTCGACCGCGACCCCCTCGTCGGCCTCGTTGAAGTGGGGCAGGGCCTGCCCGTCCCACAGCACCCGCGCCCCGTCACGCGAGGTCACCGGCGGGCGGTCGACGTTGTTGAGGATGCCCTCGGCGAGGTCGGAGGCGGGCGAGAGGTCCTTCAAGCCCTGCTGGTACTGGATTCCCACGGCGTCCAGGCCGAAGTCGTCGCTGATGCGCAGCGCGGCGATGTACATCTTGTACTGCCAGCGCAGCTGCGCGGGGGTAAGTTCGGTGGCTTCGTCCGTGCCGAGGCGGAATGTCATGCCCTTGGCGACGAGCCAGGCGCCGATGGCGTCCGCCTCCTGGTCGGACACGGTCTGCATCTCGGCCCAGAGCGCGCTCTGGGAGAGCCGCTCCTTGTAGATGCCGATCGGGTTGAGCAGCTCGTCGTCGATGATCGCGTTGTACATGCCCATGCAGCCCTCGTCGAAGACGCCGATGATGGCCTTGTCGGCGAGGAGTTGCCGGGCGAGCGCGCGGCCGAGGGCGCGTTCCGGGCTCTCGGGCAGGGCGGGCAGGTCCCGGACATGCGACAGGTCATGGGCGATGGTCCCGTTCTGCACCCAGCTCTTGATGCCCGCCTTGAACCAGTCGTCGGTGAAGTCGACGCTCCAGATCGTCGAGTACTCGACGCCCATCTTCGCCATCCCGGCGTTGAGGCCGAGCAGGCCGACGAGGCCGGGCCAGTCGCCCGCGAAGTTCGCGACGGTGAGGATCGGGCCCTGGTGCGTGCGCAGCCCGGCGAGCACGTGGTGGCTGTACTGCCAGACGGCCTCGGCGACGATGAGCGGCGCGTCGACGGGGATGTTCTTGAACACCTCCAGCCCCATGCGCTGGCTGGAGATGAAGCCGTGGCCGGTGGCCGGGTCGACCGGGTTCGCCCGCAGCACCGCCCAGCCCAGTTCGGCGAAGGCGGCCGTGAGGTCGGCCTCCATCCGCACCTGGGTGGGCCAGCCCGCCAGGTTGGCGGTGGGCCGCAGGTCTCCGCTGGCGATGAGATAGGCCGTGTTCGGCGACGAGGCCGGGCGGCTGGCCGGAGCGGGGAGGGTGTAGCTGTCCATGGTCTTTCCTCCGAGGGTTACGCGAGCATCCGTTCCCGGGCCGCGAGCGTGTGGGCGATGGTTCTGGTGGCCGGATAGAGCTCGCGGTACATCGCGTACAGCTCGTCGTAGCCGGATCGCAGCGAGGGATTCGGGATGATCGTCTCCGCGGGTGGGTTCCAGTCGGTGATGGCGGCCGAGACGAGCGTGCGCGCCGCGAGGTAGGCGGCGCCGTAGGCCGCCCCGATGGTCGTGGCCGGGATGACCTGGGGCAGGCCGGTGACGTCGCTGACGATGCGCGTCCACAGCCCGCCGCGCGTGCCGCCGCCGACCGCGACCACGCGTTCGACGTGCGCGCCCGCGGCGTGGAGCGCCTCGATGTTGTGGCGTACGCCGAGGGCGGTCGCCTCCAGCGCGGCCCGGTAGAGGTCGCCCCTGGTGTGGCTGAGGGTCAGACCGGCGATGACGCCGCGGGCGTCCGGGTCCTGCAAGGGTGTGCGCTCGCCCGCGAAGTACGGCAGGACGAGCAGGCCGTGCGCGCCCGGCCCGGACTCTTCCGCCTCGGCGAGGAGGGTGGCGTAGTCGGGCGCGCCGACGAGGTCGCGCAGCCAGGTCGTGAGGGCGCCGGAGGTCGCCATGCCGCCCGCGAGGTTGTGCGAGCCGCGGAACGCGCCGACCGTGCCCCACATGGACGGCGTCCTGAGCGGCCGTTCGACGGTGGCGATCAGGAACATGGTCGTGCCGTACATCAGCATGAGGTCGCCCGGGTTCTGGGCGTCGACGCTCACGGCCTCGGTCCACGCGTCGATCGAGCCGGTGATGACGGGCGTGCCGGCGGCAATGCCCGCGACCGGCTCGCGGGTCGTCCCGGCGATCTCGTCGGACCAGGCGAGCGCCGGTAGCTCCAGCTGCGGCGCGATGTGCCCGGCCCACGGCCGGTGCCAGTCGACGGCGCGGATGTCGAACATCGGCGTGCACTGGCTCGCCGAGTGGTAGTCCAGGGTGTACGCCCCGGTGAGGCGATACGCGAGCCACGACGCGGGCATGAACAGGCGGCGGGCGCGGCTCCAGGTGGCCGGTTCGTTCTCGGCGAGCCACCGGAGTTTCGGCCCGACGGCCTGCGAGGACAGGACGGAGCCGCACCGGTCGAGGATCGCCTCCGGGCCGCCGAACTCGGCGGTGAGGTCCTCGATCTGCGTGGCCGCTCGGGTGTCGACGCCGTACAGGATCGCCGGACGCAGCGGCAGGCCGTCCTCGTCCGTCAGCAGCACGCACGGTCCCATGCCGCTGACACCCACCGCCGCGATCTCGGCTCCGGCGGTCAGCTCGGCGGCGAGCTCGCGGAACTCGGTCCACCACAGCTCGCCGTCCATCTCGACGTGGCCGGGGCGCGGTCGGCTGACCTCGTGTTCGCGTACGGCGGAGGCCAGCAGCCGCCCGGTTTCGTCCACCAGCACGCCCTTGCTGCTCGACGTGCCGATGTCGACGCCCAGAAAGAATTTCACTGCTTCTCCCTTGATCTGCGATCGGCGCGCAGGACCACGGTCCGCGCGGGGCCGTCGTCACCGGCGATGCGGTCGAGCAGCAGGCCCGCCGCCGCCTCGCCGAGCTTCCTGGCGGGCAGGTCGACGACGCGGATGCCCCGCCGCCCGAAGGACGCGAACGGCAGGTCGCCGAAGACGGCGAGGCCGAACCCGGGCGGCGCGAGCCCCGCGTCGTGCAGCGCCTCGATCGCTCCGGCGGCCATCAGGTTGTTGGCGACGACCGCGGCGTCCGGCGGCTCGCGGAGCGCGAGCAGCTCCGCCATGGCGGCGCGGCCGCCGTCGACGCGGTAGTCGGCGTAGCGCAGCAGCTCGTCATGGCGCAGCAGCTCGTCGTCGCCCGCGCCGTGGCGGTCGCGGCTGGCCTGCTGCCAGCCCTCCATGCGGAGCTGGGCGGTCTCGACCGAGCTGGGCCCGGTGATGCAGGCCACCCGCGAGAACCCGGCGGCGAACAGCGACTCCGCGGCCGACAGCCCGCCGGCCCGGTTGTCGACGGTGACGGCGTCGATGTCGGCCCGGTTCAGGCTCCGGTCGACGGCGACGACGGGACGCCGGTGGGCGATGAGCCTGCTCACGTCGCTGGTGGCGTCGGCCGGAGCCAGGATGACCCCGGCCATGTGCTCCGCGATCGCGATGTCCATGTACGTCGACTCGCGCGCCGGATCGTCGTCGGTGTTGCACAACACGACCGAGAATCCCCCCGCCCGGGCCCTGTTCTCCACACCCCGGGCGAGCGCGGTGAAGAACGGGTTCTCGATGTCCGGGATGATCAGCGCGATGACCTCCGAGTACTGACGGCGCAACCGCCGGGCGGTCCGGTTGGGCGTGAAGGCCAGCTCCGCGGCGGCGGCGCGCACGCGCCGTTCGGACTCCGGCGAGACCCGCGCCCCGTTCATCACCCGGCTCACGGTGGCCGCGGAGACTCCGGCGCGGGCGGCCACCTGGTAGATCGTCACCTTCGCGTCGGCCATCCGGTCCCGCCTGGGGTCATTGCCGCGAACCCTGGAGTTCGTCGATCTCGCCAAGAAGCGCGAGCGTCTGGGTGGCCGTGATCGCGAGCAGCAGCGGCAGGACCACGACGGCCAGGACGCCGGTGGAGGCCGCGACCGCGAAGCCGCCCAGCCAGCCCAGGCCGACGAGCGTGAACGCCCAGCTCGGCCGGTACGCGACCAGGATGGCCCCGCCCCGCAAGGCGCGCAGGCCGTACCGCCCGCGAAGCGCGCCGTAGACGAGCGCGTACGGGAAGACGAGCAGCAGCCCGGCGGCGCCCAGGGTGGCGGCCAGCGCGGCGGCTCCGCCCGAGGCCAGCCCGAACCCGGCCAGCGACACACCTGCCGCGAGCATCAGCGCGAGCGCAGGATCGATCTCGCGCAGCAAGGCCAGGCGCGGCCCGTCGCCCCGCGCCAGAGCGGCGGCGAACCGGGCCAGACCGGTCAGCGCGAGCGCGGGCGGCACGGTCGCCGCGGCGAGCATCCAGTCCGGCGCCGCAGCGAGGATCGCCACCAGCAGCGGGGCCGCCGAAGCGAGGCCGAACACACCCGCGGCGAGGCAGCGAGGCAGCTCGTGCCAGCACGCGAGCACGCCGCGCTTGACCAGCCACGGCAGCGTCGCGGTGCGCGATCCGGCCCGCATCAGAGCTTCAGCCCGCTCGACGCGATGGACTGCACGATGTACCGCTGCGCCGCGATGAACACGACCAGGACCGGGACGATCGCCATCGCGATGCCCGCCGCGATGGTGCCCAGGGACCCGGTGGAGAACCGGCCGGCGAGCAGGACGAGGCCGACCGGGAGCGTCTGGCGCTCGGTGTCGCTGATCATCACCAGCGGCAGCAGCAGGTCGTTCCACCAGTAGGTGAAGCACAGGATGCCGAGCGTCGCGATCGACGGCCCGGACAGCGGCAGGATGACCCGGGCGAAGGTGCGGAACCGGCCCGCGCCGTCGATCTTCGCGGCCTCCTCCAGCTCGCGGGGCAGCGACAGGAAGTGCTGGCGCAGCAGGAAGATCCCGAACGCGCTGAAGATGCCGGGCAGGATGAGCGCCCACAGCGTGTTGGTCAGACCGATCTTCGACATGACCAGGAAGAGCGGGACGATCGTGACCTGGATCGGGATCATGAGCGACCCGATGACGACGGCGAACAGCACGTTCTTGCCGCAGAAGTGCAGCCGGGCGAAGGCGTACGCGGCCGTCGAGCAGGTGATCAGCTGCGCGGCGGTGACCGTGCCCGACACGATGATCGAGTTCAGGAAGAACCGGAAGTACGGCACCTGCTCGGCGACCAGCCCGAAGTTGCGCACCGTGAGGTTCTGGGCGTCGAAGGTCGGCGGCAGGCGGTACAGCTCCGCGTCGGAGCCGGAGAAGGCGCCACGGAAGATCCACAGGAACGGCGCGGTGATGGCGACGGCCGCGACGGCCAGGACCAGGAAGGTCAGGACGCGGGCGGCCAGGTGCCCGGGGCGGAGGCGGGTGCTCATGAGTAGTGCGTCCATCTGCGCGAGAACCAGAACTGGATGGCGGTGAGCACGACGAGGACGAGCGCGAAGGTGATGCCGATCGCGGAGGCGTAGCCGAGGTCGAAGTCCCCGAACGCCCGGTCGTAGAGGTATTCCACGATCGTGCGGCTGGAGTCGCCCGGGCCGCCCTGGGTGAGCACGCGCGGCTCGGCGAAGATCTGGAAGGAGTTGATGGTGTTGATCACCACGAGGAAGAAGATGGTCGGCGAGAGCAGCGGGAACGTGATCCGCCAGAACCTGGTCCAAGCGGAGGCGCCGTCCACGATGGCCGCCTCCCGCAGCTGGTTCGGGATCGACTGCAAACCGGCGATGTAGACGAGGATCGAGAACCCGATCGTCTTCCAGGAGTTGACGATGATGACCGACACCGGGGCGAAGGCCGAGGAGCCGAGCCAGTCGATCCGGTCGATGTGGACCAGGCCGAGCAGGTAGTTGACCAGGCCGAGGTCCTTGTTGAGCAGGAAACGCCAGATCAGGGCCACCGCGGAGGCCGACACGACGAAGGGGAACAGGAAGGACAGGCGGAAGAACCCGCGCAGCCAGCGGGGCATCCGCGTTTCGAGCAGCACCGCGAGCAGGAGCCCGGCGACGACGTTGACGGCGAGGATCGCGAGCGCCATGTAGGTCGTCGAGCCGTAGACCCCGAGCAGCCGCTCGTCGTGCAGGAGCCGGTCGAAGTTGTCGAGGCCGACGAACGTGCCGTCGCTGAGCAGGTTCCAGTTGTAGAAGCTCAGCCCGAGCACGCCCACGGTCGGGGCGAGGACGAAGACGAGGAACATCAGGATCGACGGCGTCAGGAACGCCAGCGCGGCCGGCCCGTCTCCCCTTCGGGTGCGCGGGGCCGGTGGCCCGGGGTCGGCGACCGCGTGGTCGCCGGCCCCGGGCCGGAGTGTGCTACTGGTTGTCATGATCTGCCTTGCGGGATCGTGTCGGACTCAGCAGGTGACGATGCCGCTCAGTTCACTCTGCAGGCTCTTGAGGCCGTCGGAGACGGGGGTCTCGGCCGCGAAGATCTGCTGCAGGTGGCGGAGGACGGTCGACTCGAACGTGCTGTACTTCGCCGGGGCGGGGTACGGCACGAGCGTCGGATACTTGTCGATGCTGTTGTAGTAAAGGTCGGAGTTGGCGGGAGGAACGCCGACCTTGGAGATCGTCTCCGCCACCGAGCGGCGCGACGGGATGGAGTCGCCGGGCTTGTCAGGGGTCCCGACGTACTGCTTCTCGATCTCGTCGCTGACCGTGAACTTCTGGTACTCCCAGGCGAGGTCCGGGTTCTGCGACGACTTGAGGATCGGGTACCCGGCGCCGCCGAACACCGTCTTGTAGGTGTCGCCCTTAGGGTAGAGCTGGATGTCGAACGCCTTGAACCCCGCCGGGAGGAAGGTGGCGATCGGCCACCGGCCCGCGCCGAACATGGCGACCTGGCCGTTCTGGAAGCGGGTGAAGACATCGCTCATCGGCATCGGGGCCGGGGCGATCCCCTCTTTGATCAGGTCGTTGAGGAAGGTCACGGCCTTGTTGACCTGGGGTGTGTCGGCCGTGGCCGTGCAGACGTCGTCGCTGGTGAGGTTGCCGCCGGCGTTGGCGACCCAGGGCATGATGCCGGGGAAGATCTCGTTGCTGGCCCAGGTGAAGCCGTACTGGTCGGGTTTGCCGTCGTTGTTGGTGTCGGCGGTGAGCTTCTTGGCGGTGGCCTTGAAGTCGTCCCAGGTCCAGTCGGCGCTCGGCGGTTCGACACCGGCCTTCTTGAAGACGTCGGTGTTGTAGTAGACGACCATGTCGTTCCAGCCGTAGGTGAGCGTGACGACGTCGCCCTTGACGGTGAATCCGTCGATGAGGCCCTTGGCGATGTCGTCGACGATCGCCTTCGCGCCGGCGTCCTTGTCGAGGTAGGCGTTGATCGGCTGGACGAGGTTGTTGGCGTGCACGAACTGGGCGCCCTCGCCGGAGATGACCATCAGGTCGGGGCGCTTGCCGGACGCGATGAGCGTCGCGACGTTCGCGTAGTAGGTGCCCCAGTTCTCTCCGGTGACCGGGGTGAGGGTGACCTTGACATCGGTGTGCGAGGCCATGAAGGAGTCTGCCGTGGCCTTGTTGCCGCTCTCGGCGGCGGGGCCGTAGTTCCAGTAGACGATTTCGAGTGATTTGTTGCCGGACGACGACGGCGTGTCCGAGCCGCTTGCGCAACCCGCAAGGGCGGTCGCCGCCAGCGCGGTGACCGCGCAGGCCAGCGCGACCTTGCGCTGGGGGATGTTCATAGGCCTGCGTCCCTCTCTAACAGCTGTGGGGTGCGCCACAGTGAAGTCTAAGAAATCGATTTCGTCAAGAGTCGAACAAGAAGTCAGCAGAACGCCCTCTGATCAGGGAGATAACGTCCTGGCATCGATTACAGGGCTAGGCCTTTGCCCGGCGGCACCGGAGGGCTAACCTCCGCGCGCAGCACCACGGTGCGGAGCGGCTGGGTGTCGCCGCCGATGCGGTCGAGCAGCATCGTGGCGGCGGTCCTGCCCAGGTAGCGGGCCGGAAGCCGGACCTGCACCACGGTGGCGGGGGCCAGCACCATGAAGGGCAGCTCGCCGACGGCGGCGAGGCCGAACGTCTCCGGCGGGATCCCCGCCTCCGCGATCGCCTGTAAAGCGCCGATGGCCATCAGGTTGTTGGTGGTCACGACCGCGTCCGGCGGGGTGTCGAGGGCGAGCAGGGCCTTCATCGCCGCGTGGCCGCCCTCCACCCGGAAGTTGGCGTGCTGCAGGTAGCCCTCGTGCGTGCCGGTCCCGCGCGCGGCGACGACCTGCCGCCAGCCGAGGAAGCGGTCCTCGGTCATCTCGATCCCGGCCGGGCCGGCGATGCAGGCGATCCTGCGATACCCGGCGTCGAAGAGGGCGGCGGTGGCCGCGATCCCGGCGGCGCGGTTGTCGATCTTGACGGCGTCCACCGGATACGGCGTCGTACGGTCGACGGCCACGACCGGGCGCCCCAGCGACACGATCGCGCCGAGATCGACTTCATCCGAGGCCGGGGACAGGATGACGCCCGCCATCTGCTCGGAGGCGGCGATCTGCAGGTAGCGCAGCTCCTTGCCGGGATTGTCGTCGGTGTTGCAGAGCACGACCGAGAAGCCCGACTCCTGGGCGCGGTCCTCGACCCCGCGGGCGAGCGCCGTGTAGAACGGGTTCTCGATGTCGGGGATGAGCAGGGCGATGATCTCCGAGCTCTGCTTGCGCAGCCGGCGGGCCGTCTTGTTCGGGGTGAAGGCCAGCCGCGCGGCGGCGTCGCGGACGAGCCGCTGTTTCTCCTCCGAGACGGTGAGCCCGTTGAAGACGCGCGAGACGGTCGCGGGAGAGACTCCGGCGAGCGCCGCTACCTCGTAGATCGTGGCCATAGAGCTCCACATTACCGACCCGGCGTGAAACCGGCCTCCGTCGTAACCGCACTTGACACCTCCTGTGACCTCGCCCTACGTTTGTGAAACCGATTTCACGATCAAGGTCTTCAGCCTGGCTTTACGAAGGGAAGGCGCCGGTGAGGCGTTACACGGGAGAGGCGCGGCGCGCGGTCGCGTTTCCGCTCGGCGGCTTCGGCACCGGACACGTGGCTCTCGGCGGCGACGGCGCGCTGCGCCAGTGGCAGCTGTCCGGGGTGGCCAACCATCGCGGCTTCCTGCCCGACAGCTTCTTCGCGCTGCGGGTCTCCTCGACCGAGCCGCCCGGCGACGTGGTCCGGCTGCTGCGTTCCGCGCCGCTGCCGCCGCACGAGCGCCCGGCGCCGAACGTGTCCGACGCCGAGGTGCCCGACGCCGACCGCCTGCCGCCCTGGCCGACCGTGGCCGGCACGGAGTTCCGGGCCGCCTATCCCTTCGCCGAGGTGTCCTACCTGGACGAAGAGCTGCCGGTCGCGGTGTCGCTCTCGGCGTTCACGCCGTTCGTGCCGCTCGATCCGGACGCCAGCGCGCTGCCGCTGGTGCGGTATCGCTTCACGGTGCGCAACACCAGCGCGGAGTTCCGGCACGGCTGGCTGCTCGGGACGCTGCAGAACGCGGTCGGCTGGGACGGGGTCACGCCGATCGACGGCACTCGCGGCGCGGGCTACGGCGGCAACGTCAACCGCCTGCTGCGCCGTCCCGGCCAGACCGGCGTGCTGATGGATCATCCGGGCCTGGCCGAGGACGATCCGGCGTACGGCGAGATGCTGCTGTGGACCGACGGCCCGGCCGCGGCGCTGCCCCGCGCGATGAGCGCCGAGGCGATGCTGCGTTTCGTCGAGACCGCGAAGCTGGTGACCCCGATCCAGCTGGGTGACTACAGCGACGCGGCCCTGCGCGACGCGGTCGCGGACGGGGTGTCGCCGTTGCGCGCTCCGGCGGGCCCGAGCCCGGCCGGGCACACCTGGGACGCCGGCGTGGCGGTCGCGTTCGCGCTGCGTCCGGGTGAGACCACCACGATCGATTTCGTGCACGCATGGTGGTTCCCCAACCGGTACGCGGATTTCGACCGGTTCGGTCCCACGCAGTCGTACGGGCGGAGCAGGTTCTGGGTCGGCAACCACTACGCCGGCCGGTTCGGCGGCGCGCTGGACGTCCTGGACGCCTACCTCGCCGACCGGGATCACCTCGATACCGCCTCGCGGGCGTGGGCCGACGCGGTCGCCCACAGCGACCTGCCGGAACCGCTGCGGGAGGTGGTCTCCGCCCAGGGCACGCTGGTGCGCTCGCCGACCCTGTTCCGTACGGCCGACGGGCGCGCCTACGGTTTCGAGGGCGCGCTCGGCGCCTCCACCCGCAACTGGAACGGCGACGCCGGCGGCTCCTGCCCGCTCAACTGCAACCACGTCTTCAACTACGAGCAGGCCCTGGCCAGGCTCTTCCCCGAGCTGGGGCGCAGCATGCGCGAGACGGAGCTGTCCGTGCAGGGGCCCGACGGATCGTTGCCGCACCGGGTGGAGCTGCCGCTGTTCCTGCCGCAGTTGCACGACGTGCGGATCGGCGGCCCGGAACGCCCGGCGCTGGACGGCATGCTCGGCGCGGTGCTCAAGACCTACCGCTCGGTGCTGGACGGCGCGGGCGTCGACTGGCTGCGCGGGCACTGGCCGGCGTTGCGCCGCCTGATGGACCACATCACGACAACCTGGGACTCCGACGGCGACGGGGTGCTGCACGGCGACCAGCCGGTCACCTACGACATCAGCCTGCACGGGCCGAACATGTTCGTCGGCGGGCTGTGGCTGGCCGCGTTGCAGGCGATGCGCGCGATGGCCGAACTGGTCGAACCGGCCGCCGCGCCGGCCTTCGCGGACCGGTTCGCGACGGGCCGCGACAGCTACGACAAGCTGCTGTGGAACGGCGAATACTATGCCCAGCCGGTGACCGGCGAGGACAACGACTTCGGCGTGGGCTGCCTGTCCGATCAGCTTCTCGGCCAGTGGTGGGCGCACCAGCTCGGGCTCGGCTACCTCCTGCCCGAGGACCGGGTACGCGCGGCGCTCGCCGCGATCGTGCGGTACAACCTGCGCACCGGGTTCGGCGAGCACGACTACCGGGTCTTCGCCGACGGCGACGAGACCGGCCTGGTGGTGTGCGGCTGGCCGAACGGGGGCCGTCCGGAGGTGCCGTTGCGCTACTGCGACGAGGTGTGGACCGGCGTGGAGTACCAGGTGGCCGCCCATTGCCTGTACGAAGGGCTCAACGACGAGGCCATGCGGATCGTGACGGCGATCCAGGAACGCTACGACGGCACCCGGCGCAACCCGTTCAACGAGGTCGAGTGCGGTGACCACTACGTGCGGGCGATGGCGGGCTGGTCGCTGCTCGACGCGTACACCGGCTTCGGCTACGACGCCACCACCCGGCGGCTGCGGATCGGGCGGCGGCCCGGCAGGTTCCCGTTCGTCGCCGGCACCGGCTGGGGCACGATCACGGTCACCGGCGACGGCGCGACCATCGACGTCCTGGGCGGCGAACTACCGGCCGATCTGACCGTCGACCTTCTCTGACGTACACCAACATGGCCGCACTCCGCGGCTGACAACCATCCAGACCGCTACGCGACCTGTACCGTCACCGCGGTGAGCGTAGCGGTCCGGGCTTTTGACACTCCTCGTCCTAGGAGCGGCATCACCATCCGTCGTAGCGAGCTGACCATCTGGCGATGAGCAGGGCATCCTGTTCCGGGTCGCCTTGCAGCTCCTCTTCGTGGATCGCGAGGGCGGCGTGCTCCTCGTAGCCAGGGTCACCGGGACGGAGTTCGACCACACCATCGACATGCCCGCCGTCGGGAGTCTCGACGTGGAAAGGCGCCAGAAGGGTGCCATCATTCCGACGGACAGTGGTCCACATGCTGTTCGCCCTCCCTCTGTACGCCATGGCGTCGACCAAATACCCCCGGTGTGTCAGGCGACCTTAGACGAAGAAGCCGTCCAGGTGTTGCACTCCGAGAGGGACAGTGACTGGAAGCCGCGGTCGAGCCAATAGGCGATATTCCGGCCCTTACCGTGGTCGTGGACCTTGTGGTATTCGTCGCCGCCGCTCTGAGCTGTGCCTAGGAGGTTCTCCCAGTCGTTGGGGAAACGTTTCGCGGAGGTCCAGATACTGCTGATGAGGGCACCACTCAAGCACTCGGCCTGTAATTCGAGGCGGCGGGACTGTTCGTTCAGCTCGCTCCTTCCCCGGGACGGGAGACCATGGGAGGCTTTGATCATTCCGCCGAGGTGTTGAACGTGGTGGCCGTACTCATGGGCGACGGTGTGCATCAGATCCAGGCTCCACGGGTCGTTGAGCGCGGACTTGTCCAACAGCACCATGAAGCGGCGTTCCCGGTAGCAGTACCTGGCGGCGGTACCCGCTTCCCAGGCTGAGCCGCAGAAGCGCTGAGGCTTGAGGGTGAACGCGACCCTGGCCTTGGCGAACGGGAGGCGGGCTTTCTTCGCGTGGTCCGCCCAGATGGTGTTGAAGCACTTCAGCAGGCTTTGCACGTACACCTTCGAGGCGGGGACGTTGTTTCGCTGGTGAATGGGGTCGAAAGCGCATTCGGTTGGTGTGATCAAGCCGCTGCGGTACAGCTTGTTGTGGGTCAGGGTGCGGTCCTTTACGGGGTAGGCGTTGGCCGTACCGGAAAAGAGCGGCAGAGAAAGCGCGCATGCGGCGACGAGGGGGAAGAAGCGCATGCGGCCATCGTAGAAGCTTGATCGTTACCAGGTCGCGGGCGATTGCCGGACGCCCAGGAAGAAGGCGGCCGACAGGTCACCCAGGGGCGAACGTCGGGCGGGCCTGCCCCAGTCGCTATCTCGTCAGCCGTTCAGGTGTTCCGCGGTGGTGAGGCCGAGCATTGTGGCGGTGTGGTCCCACAGGTGGCGGGCGAGTTCATGGTCGCCGGATTGGCGGTACTTGGGCTCTCGGCGCTTGAGGAGGTTGAAGTAGGCGCCGTTGGCCGGCTGGGGGTCTTCGAGTGTGGCCAGGTGGAGGAGTGGTTCGGCGGCCTTCTCGGGTGGGAGAGCGATGGCCCTGGCCAGGGGGGAGCGCATGATCCGGCGCAGGATGGCGTTGTCGCGGAAGAAGTCGCTGGCGACGGCGCCGGGGTGGAAGGCGGTCGCGGTGATGCCGGTGCCCTGGGTTCGGCGGGCCAGTTCGCGGGTGAAGAGGATGTTCTCCAGCTTTGTCGTGCCGTAGACGCGGAAGGCGCCGTAGCCGCGGGTGCTGTCGAGGTCGTCGAGGTCGACGCGGCCCAGGCTGTGCGCCTGGCTGCTTGTCGAGATCACCCGGGCGTCCTTGGCGGTGGCCAGGCGGTCCAGGAGCAGGTGGGTGAGCAGGAACGGGGCCAGGTAGTTGACCTGGAAGGTCATCTCGTGGCCGTCCTCGGTGATGGTTCGCCGGGCGATCTGGCCTCCGGCGTTGTTGGCCAGCACGTCGATGGTGGGGTAGCGGTCGAGCAGGGTGTCGGCGAGCGCTCGTACATCCGACAGGCGGCTGAAGTCGGCGAGGTGCGGTTCCGCGCCGATCGCGCGGGCGACCGCGTTCGTTTTCTCCGGTGAGCGGCCGACCACGGCGACGGTCGCGCCGAGGGCGGCGAGCCCGCGGGCTGCGGCGGCGCCGACGCCGGCGCTGGCTCCCGTGATCACCACGGTCTTGCCCCGCATGTCGCGCGCGGCCTGACCCGTCTTGTCGTTCATGGCATCGCTCTTTCTCCTGCGACCAAATGTGAGGGGGTCCTCAGGTTAGCATAATATGAGGGATCCCTCAGGTTGATAGGCTACGCGCATGGCACCCGGCCCCCCGCGTCTTCGGCGTGACGCCCAGCGCAACTACGACGCGCTGGTGGCGGCGGCGCGCGACGCGTTCGCCGAGCACGGGCTGGAAGCCTCCCTGGAGCAGGTGGCCAAGAGAGCCGGGGTCGCCATTGGCACGCTTTATCGGCATTTCCCGACCCGCGGGCACCTGGTCAGCGCGATCTTCTCCGAGAAACTCCAGGCCTCTGTCGCCGCCGCGGAACAGGCGCTCGCCATGAAGGACACCTGGGCCGCGTTCTGCATGCTGCTCGAAAAGCTATGTGAGCTGCAGGCGGATGACCGCGGCTTCAACGACCTCACCTCCGCCGATCCGTACGCGATCGACGACATCGCCTGCATGCAGACCCGCGTACGCGACCTTGGGACACAGCTCCTCCGGCGCGGACAGCGGGAGAAGGTCATCCGCCCCGATCTCACCCCCGAGGACCTGCATCTGCTGATCTGGTCGCAGAGCCGGATCATGGAGGCCACCAGCGGCATCGCCCCCCACGCGTGGCGGCGCCATCTGCACCTGCTGATCGACGCCTACCGCGCCGACCGCGCCCACCCGATCCCCGAGGCGCCGCTCACCCCGCAGCAGCTGAGCCGCGCCATGGCCCGCCTCTGCGATCCGGCCAGGCGCCAATAGACCCCCTGACCTGGTCGGGAATCGATCCGGGGGGTGGGGGTGTTGCAGCGGGCATGGTCATCGGATTCATTGGCAGTGGAAACATCGGTGGGACCGTGGCGCGGCTGGCGGTGAACGCCGGGCACTCGGTGGTGGTGAGTAACTCGCGCGGGCCGGAGACGCTCGCTGAGCTCGTGGCCGAGCTCGGGCCGAACGCGCGGGCGGGCACTGCGGAGGAGGCGGGGAGGGCCGGGGAGATCGTGGTCGTGAGCGTGCCGTTCGGGGTTCACACCAAGGTGCCGGTCGAGCCACTCGCGGGGAAGATCGTCATCGATACCAACAACTACTACCACGAGCGGGACGGCCGTTTCCCGGACATCGACGAGGGTCGTAACACCGACAGCGGGGCGCTTGCCGATCACCTGGGGACGGCGCGCGTGGTCAAGGCGTTCAACACCATCTACTACGTGGACCTGGGCGAGCACGGGCTCCCGGCGGGCGATCCCGCGCGCAGGGCGCTGCCGATCGCGGGTGACGATCCGGACGCGAAGCGCGTCGTGGCCGAGCTGCTGGACGAGTTCGGGTTCGACACGGTCGACGCGGGGGCGCTCGCGGAGGGCTGGCGCTTCCAGCGTGACAAGCCCGCCTACGGGCCCCGGCTCACCGCGAGCGAGCTCCGGGAAGCCCTCACCAAGGCGTGACCCGGCCCGACCATCTTGAAATTCGCCGGTGGCGAGCCTGCCTTCCTGAGGCTCGCCACCGCGTATCACCACTGTCCCTCCTAGCGCCGAGGTGCCGCCGGGATTGACCGTGCATGCAAGGGCACCCCCGGAGGGGCGTCGCCGGGGCTCTCCACGAGGATTGACCGTGCATGTAGGGGTCAGCCGCTGCCCCGGCTGTCCAGGTACGCGGGCCAGCTGCCGAACTCGGTGATGTCCTTGGCGTCGGCCGCGGCGTAGGACTCGCAGAGGAAGCCGTACACCTGGCTGCCGTCGAGGAGTTCGATCGTGCCGAGGCCGAGGGGGGCGGGGATCTGGACGAGGAGGCGGCCGAGGGCTTCGGGGGTGAGGTGGTGGAGTTCCACCTCGATGGATTCGCCGCCGAGCATGCGCGTCATGCCGGGGCGGTCGCCGAGGTCGAAGAGGCGGTAGATGGGAGCGGTACCGGCCAGCCCCTGGCAGAGCGCGCCCAAGGCGGCGAGTTGGGGGTGTAGCGGCTGCCCGGTCCGGTGCGCGCCGACGACCGCCAAGGTGGCGGCCTCCCGCATCCGCGCCTCCCCACGCGGCGTCTCTTCCAGGGGGTGCCGGGTAGCGCCGGTCATCCCGCCGGTGGCGTGGTGGAAGACGCGGGCCAGGTCGGCGAGCAGGGCGTCGGAGCCGGAGGGACCGAGCAGGGTGAGCCCGTGCGGCCTGCCTGTGGCGGTCATTCCGGCCGGTACGGCTATCGCCGCCAGATCCAGCAGGTTGGCGAACGTGCTGTAGTGACCGAGCACCGAGTTGCGCCGGATCGGGTCGGCGGCCATCTCGGCCAGGGTGAACGTGGTCGGCACGGACGGCACCGCGAGCACATCGACCTCCGCCCAGGTGGCGGCTGTCTCGGCATCCAGCTCGGCGAGCCGCCGCAGGCCGCGGAACACGTCAACCCCGGTGATGTCCCAGCCTCGGGCCAGCACGTCCCGGGTGACCGGATGGATGTCATCAGGGTGCCCGGCCACGAAGTCCCCGATCCCGGCGAGCCGTTCCGCCAGCCAGGGGCCCTCATAGAGCAGGCGTCCCGCCGCGAGGAACGGCGCGAAGTCGACGGCGACGATCTCGTGCCCGAGCCCGGCCAGCTCCGCCACGGCTTCGCCGAATCCCGCCCGCGCCGCCTCGTCCCCGAAGAACTCGGGGAGTTCCGGCACCCCCACCCGCAATCCCCCGATCCCCGCCACAAGGGCGTTCCGCCGGGCCTGTCCCACCTCCGGCAATCCCCCGGTCCCCTCCACGGGGGCGTTCCGCCGGGTCTGTCCCGCCGCCGGCAATCCCCCGGTACCCTCTCGCCGAGCGTGTTCCGCCGTCCCGGTCACGGCGAACCTGGAATCGGACATGATGCCGACGGCGGTGGCGGCATCAGGGACGGACAACGCGAAGACGCTTGCGCAGTCGAGGGAAGCGCAGGCGGGGACCAGGCCGGTGGTGGGGACCAGGCCGCGGGAGGGTTTCAGCCCGACGACGCCGGTGAGCGCGGCGGGCACCCGGCCGGAGCCGGCGGTGTCGGTGCCGATCGCGAAGCTGACCAGGCCCGCGCTGACCGCCACCGCCGAACCCGAGCTGGAGCCCCCGGAGATGAGCCCCGGCACGAGGGGCGACTCGCACGCGCCGTACGGGCTGCGGGTGCCCGACAGCCCGGTGGCGAACTGGTCCAGGTTGGTCTTGCCGATCAGCAGCGCGCCCGCCGCGAGCAGGCGTTCGACCAGCGGAGCCGTACGATCGGGAACGTAGGCGAACGCGGGACAGGCGGCGGTCGTGGGCATCCCGGCGACGTCGATGTTGTCCTTGACCGCGAACGGCACTCCGTACAGCGGACCGGGGCGGACCTCGGCGAGCACGTCCTCGATCGGGCGCAGGGTGATCCACACGCCGTCGTCGCCGCGCGCGCGGATCCGCCGGTGCACCTCCCCGACCACGTCGGCGGGGGTGAACTCCCCCGCCGCGTAGCCGCGGGCGAGCGCCGCGAACTGCAGGCCGCCGACCGTCATCCGAGCCTGCGCAAGAGCGCGGAGGACGGGGCGATGGCGCCGAACACGCCGCCCTGCATGGTGACCATCTTCAGGGCGGCC
Organism: Acrocarpospora sp. B8E8; assembly: GCF_039871605.1. NCBI lineage: Bacteria > Bacillati > Actinomycetota > Actinomycetes > Streptosporangiales > Streptosporangiaceae > Acrocarpospora > Acrocarpospora sp. B8E8. Next base: position 25,029 of record NZ_JBDPLV010000006.1, read on the forward strand.
TCGTAGTTGCCCTTGTCGGTGGCGCCGGTGCAGTCGGTCAGCAGCAGACACTCGTAGCCCCGGTCGTTGGCCTCCCGCATGGTGGTGTGCACGCACACGTCGGTGGTGATCCCGGTCAGGATCAGGTGGGTGATCCCGCGCGTGCGCAGCAGCAGGTCCAGGTCGGTGGCGTAGAACGCGCCCTTGCCGGGTTTGTCGATGATCGGCTCGCCCTCGCGTGGCGCCACCTCGGGGACGATCTCCCAGCCGGGCTGGCCCCGGACCAGGATCCGCCCGCACGGGCCCGCGTCGCCGATGCCCGCGCCGATCCGCCGCGAGCGCCACAGCTTGTTGGGCGGGCAGTCGGACAGGTCGGGGCGGTGCCCCTCCCGGGTGTGGATCACCAGCAGCCCGTGCTCCCTGGCCGCCGCCAGCACGGCCGCCGTGGGCTCCAGGCCCGCCCGGGTGAGCGACAGGTCGTAACCCATCATGTCGACGTATCCGCCGGGACCGCAGAAGTCGACCTGCCAGTCGATGCAGATCACCGCCGTGGTAGCGGAGTCGAGCTGCCCGTCGAAGGGCCACGCGTACGGCTCAGCTTTTATAGCCTGATATTTCATGATCGCTCCATAAGAGTGGCGACGGCCGAGCGGGAGCCGACGGCGCCGAAGATGCCGCCGGACATCTCGATCGTGGACAGGGCGCCCTGGCGCAGGTCCGGGGCGGCGGAGCCGCAGGCGTCCTCGACCAGCAGGCACTCGTAGCCGCGGTCGTTGGCGGCCCGCATGGTCGAGTGCACGCCGAGCTCCAGGCAGCAGCCCGCCAGCAGCAGCAGGTCACGCCCCGCCGCCCGGAGCACGGAGTCCAGGTCGCTGCCGTGGAAGCCGTCCCAGCCCGCCGCGTGCACGACCTGGTCGGGCCGGCGCGGCGGCGCCTCGGCGGGCGGGGCGGGCGGCCAGCCGGGCGGGCGCACCCGCACCGAGATGATCAGCCCGCCCGCCCCCCGCACCTGGCCGGCCAGGACCTCGACCGGGTGACCGGGGTCGACCGCCTGGCCCCGGTCGGCGGGGTGCGGGCAGGCCACCGCCAGCAGCGCCAGCCGTACCGGATCGAGACGGCCGTGCCAGGGCCAGGGGTAGGGGGTGGTGCCCGGGACGGTGGTCATGACTTCGGCAGCGAGCCGACCACGCCGGCCACGAAGTAGTCGATCTTCTCGATGGTGGTGTAGTCGGGCACCGTGCCCTCGGGGATGCGTACCTTGCCCTCCTGGTCCTTGATCGGACCGGCGAACGGGGAGCTGGTCTTCAGCAGCTCGCGGGCCTTGTCGATCTCGGCCTTGGTGGCGTCGTCCACGAGCGGGCCGTACGGGGACTGGACGAAGGGGTTCTCGCCGGTGCGGTAGCCGACCCGGAAGTTGTCGTTGTACTTCGACCCGGTGAAGGCGCCGCCGAGGGCGGTCTTCACGATGTCGGTGTAGAGCGGGCCCCAGTTCCACTGCGAGCCGGTCAGCCAGCCCTTGGGCGCGATCGCGGAGGCGTCGGCGTGGTAGCCGACCGTGAACTTGCCGGCCGCCTCGGTGGCCTTGATCACGGTGGCAGTGCAGTCCTGGTGCTGGGTGATGACGTCGACGCCCTGCTTGAGGAGGTTCGCGGCGGCCTCGGCCTGCTTGCCCGGGTCACACCAGGAGGAGGTGCTGACGGTGAACGTCTGCGCGTCCGGGTTGACCGACTGGGCGCCGAGCTCGAAGGCGTTGATGTTGTCGATGGTCTGGGTGATCGGGAAGGCGTAGACGTAGCCGAGCTTGCCGGTCTTGGTGGCCTTCCCGGCGGCGATCCCGGCCAGGTAGACCGGCTCGTACACGGTGCCGAAGAAAGTGCCCGCGTTCGGCGGGACCGCGGCGGTGATCAGGTTGCCCTGCTGCACGACGGCGACGTCGGGGTGCTCGGCGGCGACCTTCAGCGCGGCGTCCAGGTGGCCGTAGGAGGTGGCGAAGATGATTCTGGCGCCCTTAGCGATCATCGAGTTCATCACCCGGGCGGCGTTGTCGTCCTCGGGCACGTTCTCCGCGGTGATCACCTCCAGGTTGGGGAACGCCTTGGCCACCTCCTGGCTGCCCTGGTAGGCGGCCTGGTTGTAGCCGAAGTCGTCCTTGGGCCCGACGAAGATGAACCCGACGGCGGCCGAGTCCTTGCCCGGCGGGGTGCTCCCGGTCGTCGACGTGGTGGCGGTGCCGGTGGTGTTCGCGGAGCAGGCGATCAGCGGGAGGGTGAGCAGGACGGCCAGCGTGGTGAGTTTGCGCATGAGGTTGTCTCTCCTAGGTGAACACGCGGCGCAGTTCCTCGGGGGCGGCACGCAGGGTGCGGCGGCCGAGGATCGCCAGGATCGCGAGGGTGATCAGGAAGGGCAGCGCGTCGAGGGCGAACTGGTTGAGCGATTCGCCCCTGGCCTGCAGCGCCGGAGCGAGAGCGAGGGCCGCGCCGAACAGGTACGACCCCGCCATCACCCACAGCGGACGCCAGGCGGCGAAGATGACCAGGGCGACGGCGATGAAACCCCGCCCGGCGGTCATGCCCTCGAACCAGGCGTGCGCGTACGCGGTGGCGAGCTGGGCTCCCCCGATCCCGGCCAGCGCGCCGCCCGCCACGACGGCGGCGCCCCGGATGAGTCCCGGCCGGTAACCATGGACATGCAGGACATCGGCGCGCTCCCCCGCCGTGCGCAGCAGCAGCCCGCCCCGGGTCGACCGCAGCCACCACCACAGCAGCGGGGCCGCGGCGAACGACAGGTAGGTGACCGGGTCGTGCTGGAAGAGGATCTCACCGAGCACCGGCAGGTCGGCCAGGAGCGGCACCGGCACCGGGTCGAATCCGGGCGCGGCCCGGCCCACGTAGGCCGCGCCGAACAGCGAGGTCAGGCCCAGCCCGAGGAACATGACGGTCAGGCCGGTGGCGAACTGGTCGGATCGCCGCCAGACGACCATCACCGCGTGCACCAGGGCGAGCAGCCCGCCCGCGAGCGCCCCGGCGACCAAGCCCACCCAGGGGCTCCCGGTCTCGGCCGCCAGCGCGTACCCGCCGAGGGCGCCCACCAGCATGGACCCTTCGGTGCCCAGGTTGACCACGCCGGCGCGCTCGGCGATCGTCTCCCCCAGCGCGGCGAACATGATCGCCGTGCCGCCCCGGACGGCGCCGGTGAGAACATCCACGACCAGGTCACTCATGACGGGCTCCTCTTGGCGGTCCAGCCGAGCACGGCGAGCAGGATCAGGGCCATCAGCACGTTGACGGTGGCGGCGGGCAGGCCGCTGTCGAGCTGCAGGCTGTCGCCGCCGACGGTGATCGCGGCGAGCATGAACGCGGCGGCCACGGCGGGCAGCGGGTTGTGCCGGGCGAGCCAGGCGGCCAGGAAGGCGATGTAGCCGATGTTGGTGGTCAGGCCCGGCCGGAGCTTGAACTCGATGCCGGCCAGGTGGATCACGCCCGCGAGCCCGGCCAGCGCCCCGCCCAGCAGCATCGCGGTCAGCAGCAGCCGGGCCACCGGCAGCCCGGCCCGGCGGGCCGCCTCCGGGTTGCCCCCGGTGACCGCGAGCCGGAAGCCGAACGCGGTGTGCCGCAGGGTGAGCCAGACCGCGGCGGCGGCCAGCAGCGCCAGGATGATCCCGGCGTGCACCGCCGTGCCGCCCAGCAGCGGCAGCCGCTGCTCGATCGCGAGCGGCGGGGTGGCGGGCTGGCCCGAGCCGTTGGCGTCCTTCCACGGCTCGTAGATGAGGTAGAGCATCACGTCGAGGGCGACGTAGTTGAGCAGCAGGGTCGTGACGGCCTCGTTGACGCCGACGGTCACCCGCAGCGCGACCGCGAGCCCGGCCCACAGCGCCCCGCCCAGCGCGCCCGCGACCAGCATGAGCGGCAGCGCCGCCGGGCCGGAGACGACAAGACCGACGCCGGCCCCCGCCACCGCGCCGATGATCACCTGCCCCTCGCCGCCGACGTTGGCCAGGCCCGCCCGGGCGGGCAGGACCACGGCCATCGCGGCCAGGACGAACGGCGCGGCCTTGATCACGATCTGTTCGAGGCTCGCCCCGGTGGTCATCGAGACCACCATGTCGCCGAGCGTGGCGAGCGGGTCGGCGCCCTTGGCCAGGAGCAGAACGCTGAAGATCGCGATCGCCCCGGCCAGTGCCCCCACCCAGCGGCCGGCCGCCGCGGCCACGCCCGATCGGGGCGAGACGAGGGGCGAGGCGACCGGGGTCGGCGTGAGCTGCGTGGTCATCAGGCACCTCCGAGCATCAGGCGGCCGATCTCCTGGCGGTCCGCGCCGCGCGCCGGCACGATCCCGGCCAGGTGGCCGTCGTGCATCACCGCGATCCGGTCGCTGATCGCGATGAGCTCGTCCAGGTCCTCGGAGACGACGAGCACGGCGGCGCCCGCGTTGCGGCGTTCCAGGAGGAGCTCCTGGGTGCGCCGGGTGGTGGCGATGTCGAGCCCGCGGCTCGGATAGGCCGCCACCACCAGCACGCTGTCGCCCCGGCCGAGCGCCCGGGTGAGCATGACGCGCTGCACGTTGCCGCCCGACAGCTCGGCGACCCGGCGGTGCCCGGCGGCCATCTGCAGGCCGACCCGGGAGTCCAGCTCGGCGGTGGTCTTGCGCACCGCGGCCCAGTCCACGTTCGCGCGGCGGCGCGGCACCGCGGGCAGGCCCAGCGCCACGTGCTCGACGATCGTCAGTCCTGGCACGACCGCGTCGGCCAGCGGGTCCTCGGGCACGTCGCAGACCCCGCGGCCCAGCGCCTGCCGCGGGCCCGTCACCTCGGCCCCGGCCACGGTGACGGAACCGGCGGAGGCCGGGCGCAGCCCGCACGCCACCTCGCACAGCTCCCGCTGCCCGCTCCCGGCCACCCCCGCGACCCCGACGAGCTCGCCGGGCCGCACCTCCAGGCTCACGTCCTTGAGCCGCCGCACGCCGCTCGCGCCGAAGGCGCTCACGCCGCGCATGGCCAGCACGGGCTCGGCCGCCTGCGGCGGCTCGGGCCGATCGGCCGGCAGGCTGGGTACGGCCCTGCCGACCATGGCCTCCACCAGCTCCGCGTCGGTGTATCCGCTTGGATCGACTCCGCCGAGGATTACCCGCCCGCCGCGCAGCACGGTCACCCGGTCGGCGATCGCGCGCACCTCGTTGAGCTTGTGCGTGACGATCACCACGCCGTACCCGGCGGCACGCAGCCGCTCGACCACGCCGAACAGCGCGGTGACCTCCTGGGGCGCCAGCACGCTGGTCGGCTCGTCCAGGATGACGATGCGCGAGCCGGTCATCAGCACCTTGAGGATCTCGGCGCGCTGCCGCTCCCCGATCGACAGGTGCGCCACGCGCGCCTGCGGATCGACGGCGAGCCCGTGCTCGGCCGCCGCCTCGGCGATCATGCGGGATTTCACGCCGCGCACGGCCAGGGCGACGTTCTCGGTCACGGTCAGCGCCGGGACCAGCCGCAGGTCCTGGAAGACCATGCCGATCCCGAGGGAGCGGGCCTGCGCCGGGGAGCCGACGGTGACCGGCGCCCCCTCGACGGAGATGTCGCCCGCGTCGGGGCGGTGCACGCCGTACACGAGCTTGAGCAGGGTGCTCTTGCCCGCGCCGTTCTCGCCGACGAGGGCGTGCACCTCGCCGGGCCGTACGTCGAAGTCGACCCCGTCGTTCGCGAGCACCTCGCCGAACCGGCGTGTCAGGCCTCGGACGGCGAGGAGTGGTATGTCAGTCTTGGGCCCGGTTCGGGGTTCGGTCAATGTCATGGCGCCTGCCTCGGTTGAGGGCCATCTGGGTGATCGCGCGAGCGGCGCGCCGCTCCACGACGTCCATCGACTCCCCCACGTGGCGGCGCATCGCGGTCAGCGCCTCGGCGTGCCGGCCGGCCAGGACCTCCTCGGCGATCTCCAGGTGCTGGATGATCGTGAGGGTGATGCGGTCCTCGGTGAGGAAGTCGTACATGCGCACCGCCCGGATCCGCGCGTTGACCGCGGCCAGGGTGCTCGTGAGCGCCGCGTTCCCCGACGCGCGGCTCATCGTGACGTGGAAGTCCTCGTCCATCAGGACGAACTGGGGATCGGGCTCCGGCTGGTCGTCCCGCAGCGCGCGCCACTGGTCGCGCAGCGGTTCCAGGATCGCCGCGTCGTGGGCACGCACGTCCGGGTCGAGAGCACGGCTGATGCCGCGCAGTTCGAGAGTGATCCGCAGTTCGTAGAGATCTCTGAGGTCGGTCAGGTCCGGCTGGGCGACGTAGTAACCGCCGTCTTCACCGCGTTCCACCAGGCCGTCGGCGAGGAGCCGGACGAGCGCCTCCCGCACGGGTGTGCGGGAGACCCCGAGCTCGGCCGCCACTCGCTCCTCGACCAGCCGGGCCCTGATCGCGAAATGCCCGATCATCAGCCTGCGGCGCAACTCGCCGTAGACCTGGTCCCGCCGCAGCTTGATGGCTGGATCCCGTTCTGTATACAGACCTGTATCCACGGCATGGACGCTAAAGATGCGCTATTTCCTGACAAGTCGGCTCGGGTTAATTCGGTGTAGCCAACCCCTCACGATCCCTCGCGGGGCTTCGTACACAAAAAAGGGGCCCGCGCCGGTCGACGGCGCGGGCCCTGCGGGGGTTGCGGGTCAGTCGGACAGGAGGCGGTCGCCGGGGTGGCAGAACTCCCCGGTGAAGAACGTGCCGCCGGGCACGCACCGCCACATGCTCGGGTTGGTGTAGCTGGGCGCCAGGCGGACGTTCGTCGCCTGTTCGAGGGCGTAGCCGTCGGCGAGCAGGGTCGCCTCGCTGAAGGCCGTGCCGACGAGGGTGACGCCGATCGGGTTGCGGCCCGCGGAGCTGGTCTGCACGCCGTATCCGGCGGGGAGCGTCAGCACCGGGTAGCCCGCGCGGTCGGCGTTCCCGACGAGCGCGTTGCCACCCGGCACCATGATGGCGTCGAAATCGTCGGACTTGTCGCCAGGCGTTCCGTTGGCGAGGATGCCGTCGATCAGCGCCTTGTTGGACGCCTTGCCCGCCTCGAGGTCAGCCGTGTACGCCGCGCTGGTCGCGGGGTCGGACAGGTCGACCGCCTGAGCGGCGAGCAGCTGACCCTGCTGGTACTTCAGTCCCTCCACGGGGTTGGCGTTGTTGTAATCGATGATCGCCTGAAGCGACTTGTTGTAGGCGGACAGGTAGCCGTTCAGATCGCGCTTGAACTCCCTGGCCACGATGCTCGCCGGGTCGGGGTTCGGCGCGCCGATCGTCACCTGGGTGGTCGTGGCCCCGAGCGCCTGCACCGCCGCCACCATGGCCGGGTACGGCGCCGTCGTGTTCGACACGACGGCGATCTTCTTGCCCTGCAGGGCGGTCGTGGTCAGGCCCGCGGTGTAGTCCTTGACGGGCGCGCCCGCCGTGGCCGGGTCGGCCGCGTCCGGCCCGGCCAGGACCGTGAGCGCGCTCGCCGCGTCATACACCGTGCGGGCGATCGGCCCCGGCGCGTCCTGCGACCGGGCGACCGGCAGCACGCCGGCCCGGCTGACCAGGCCGACCGTCGGCTTCAGTCCGACGACACCCGCCGCGTCGGCGGGAGCCACCAGCTGGGCCGAGTCGAGCGAGGTCTCCATGCCCACGGTGAACGCCGCGAGCCCGGAGGCCGTCGCCGCCGCCGAACCGGCGGAGGAACCGGCCGGGGTCTTGTCCGTGTCGGACGGCAGGAGCACCTGACCGGCCAGCGAGGAGTACCCCTTCGGCAGGTTCGCGTCGAACACGCCGTTCAGCTCGGTGATGTTCGTCGTGCCGAGGATGATCGCGCCGGCGGCCTTGAGCTTGGCCGCCACCGTCGAGTCGTCCTTCGGCTCGAGGTCCTGCATCGCGATCGAGCCGCCCGTGGTCGCCAGGTCGTCCACGTCGAACCCGTCGTTGAGCAGCACGGGGATGCCGTACAGCGGCGGGCGCACCGGCCGCTTGTCCGTCGGGTTGGCGTCCTCCTTCTTGTACTTGTCCTTGTCCCGGTCGAGCCGGCGGGCCTCCTTGATGGCGTCCTCGTTGATCGAGCGGACCGCCTGGGTGGCCGGGCCCTCGGCGTTGGTCAGCGCGATCCGGTAGAGGTAGGACCTGACCAGGGCCTCCGAGCTCAGCTTGTTGGACAGGAGCCGGGCCTTGAGGCTCTGCACCGACTCCGTCTCCAGCGAGAACGGCAGCGGCCTGGGCTCGTAGCCGAGCAGGTCCATGATCGTGTCGTAGTCGGGGTTGCAGTGCTCACGCTCGCTGTACGGCGGCGCGGGAACCGTCTTCGCGCAGCGGTACATGCTCGGGTTCACCGAGCTGGCCGGCTGGCGCAGGCGGGTGCCCTGCTCGATGACGTATCCGACGCCCAGCAGGTCGAACTCGCTGTAGGCGTTGCCGTGGACCTGGACGGCCACCGCGCGCCGGTGCGTGGCGGAGTACCCCATCGGGATCGTGATCGTGGGGTACCCGGCCTGCGGCCCGTTCGGCACGCTGCCGAGGATCGCGATCACCGGGTCGGCGGGCTGGGTCGGGTCGGAGTTGGGGTAGGTCACCATGTCGTTGATGGCCTTGTGCCAGGCGGCCTTGCGGATGGCAAGGTTCGTCCGGTACGCGGCCTCGTTGGCTCCGCCGGGGGTGACGTCGGAGAGCGACGAGTTCAGGTGGTTGTTGTTGCCATATTTCAGAGCCTGGTGGGCGTTGGCCTGGTTGTCGGCGACTTCCTGGACCAGTGACTGGATCGGCGCCTGCGGGCCGAGCCGCTTGTAGTACTCGTCGATGCTCTTGTGCTGCTCGTACCCGCTGGGCAGGCTCGGCAGCGTGGGGATGGACACGCTCGGCCGCGGCACCATGATCGCGCCCGCGGCGGTCAGCGCGTCGTAGGCGATCTTGAGCGGGCTGCCGTCGGTGAGGGTGCCGTTGTAGCCGATCTTCTTGCCCTGGACGAAGTCGACGTCCAGCGCTTTCATATAGTCCGGCAGTTGCGCCGGGAGCGCGGGGATGATGCCGGTGGCGATGTAGTCGTCGCCGAACATCGCGCGGTAGCCCGCGTCGGCGTCCGGATCGGGACCGGCGATCGAGGCGAGCGTCATCGCCGCGTCCGACACGGAGCGGACCATCGGCCCCGCCGTGTCCTGCGAGGCGCTGATCGGCGCGATGCCGTACCCCGGGACGAGCCCGACGGTCGGCCGGAGCCCGACCAGGCTCTGCGCGTTCGACGGGCTGATGATCGAACCCGACGTCTCGGTGCCGATGCCCAGCGTGGACAGCGCCGCCGCCATGGCCGTGCCGGTTCCGGACGAGGAGCCGCTGGGGTTCTGGTCGGTGTCAAGCCCGTGCAGGACCTGCCCGGTGAGGTTGCCGAAACCTGACGGCTGGCTGCCGAAGCTGTTGGCGTATTCCGAGAGGCCAAGCTTGCCGAGGATCACGACCCCGCTGGCGCGGAGTTTCTTGGTGATGCCCGCGTCGGTCGCCGGGTAGGAGTCACGCAGGGAATAGTTGCCGGCCGAGGTGTACATGCCGGTGACGTCGACCAGGTCCTTGAGCAGGATGGGCAGCCCGTGCGCGGGGCCGAGGACCTGGCCCTTCGCCCGCAGCTTGTCGGCCTGCGCCGCGTCCTTGAGCGCGTCCTTGTTGAGCTGGGTCACGGCGTTCAGCCCCGGACCGCGCTTGTTCAGCGCGTCGATCCGGTCGATATAGGCCTGGGTGAGCTGGACGGAGGTGAGCTGTCCCTTGGCCATCATGTCCACGGCCTGGGCGCCGGTGAGCGTTTCCAGGTCGAGTACGGGCGGCTTGGGTTTGGCCATGGCGGCCGTCGGAGCGAGCGTCGTCGTGAGGGAGAGGGAGAGGGAGAGTAAGGCGATGAGGGTGAAGCGCAATCTGTGCACCACGTGCTCCTTGAGGAACCCGGTAATGCCGTGACCGTATAGACGGCCAGTTACAGCCAAATGTCCGGAATGTTCCCGGCCCGAAACCAAAGATCATGGGTCCGAATCTGGGCGTGATGTGCTGGCGGGTCCCGCGATGGGCGATTCTGTACGCGCCTGCTCAGCAGCCCAGCAAACGGAAATGATAGAACTAATGTGACACTTGAGGCGTTTGTTCCATGCGACCCAGAAGGGGCAGTTATGCGTCCGCTGCGTGTCACGGGCCCCTGGCGGCGCCGGCAGATCGACTCTCTTTCGCAGGAAGGAAAGCGTGATGGGTGCTCAGTCCGCGGGCCGTTTCGGGTTGGTGGGCAGCGGGTGGCGTTCGGAGTTCTTCGTGCGTCTGGCCAGGCAGTTACCTGAGCGGTTGTCGGTTTCGGGGGTGGTGACGCGATCGGCCGAGCGGGGAGCCGAGGTCGAGTCCCAATGGGGAGTGCCGACATTCCGCTCCATCGGGGACATGCTCGCGGCCGAACGGCCCGAATTCGTCATCACGTCGGTGCCGTGGCCGGTCAACCCTGTGGTGATCAAGGAGCTGGTGGAATTCGGCGTCCCGGTGCTGGCGGAAACCCCGCCCGCCGCCGACCTGGACGGGCTGCGCGATCTGTGGCAAGCCGCCGGTTCGAGCGGTCTGGTGCAGGTGGCCGAGCAGTACCTGCACATGCCGGGACACGCGGCGAGGCTGGCCCTGGTCCGCGAGGGCGTGATCGGCGAGGTGACCTCCGTCCAGGTGTCCTCCACACACCTCTACCACGCCGTCTCGATGATCAGGCACCTGCTCGGAGCGGGCTTCCAGGAGGCTGCCGTCAGCGCCCGATCCTTCACCGCTCCCCTGGCCGACCCGCTGTCCAGGGACGGCTGGACCGGCGGCTCCGCCCCGAAACCGGCGTCCACCACGATCGCCACCCTGGAGTTCGCCGGCGGCATGGGCCTCTACGACTTCACCGACAATCAGTGGTGGAACCCGCTGCGTGCCCGCCGGATCGTCATCCGGGGGTCCCTGGGCGAGGTGGTGGACGACCGCGTCGTCCGCTTGGCCGACCCGAGATCTCCCGTCGAATCCCCTCTCATCCGCCGCCAGACCGGGATCGACCTGAACCTCGAAGGCTTCGACCTGGACCACATCAGCTTCGACGGCCGCGTGGTGTACAGGAATGAGTGGCAGGGTGCCCACTTCTCCGAGGACGACCTGGCCGTCGTCAGCCTCCTGTGCCAGATGACGGCCTGGTGCCGGGACGAAGCCGCAGAACCCTACCCGCTGGCCGACGGCTGCCAGGACCACCAGATCAGCCTGGCCATCGGAGAATCGCTGCGCTCCGGAACCCCTGTCACCACCACCCGCGAAGCCTGGGCCCGGTAGACCACGACACCTGTTCGCCACGCCCCTAGGCCAAGGGCTCCGACAGGTTCCGCTTGACCGTGCGGCTGAGGTCGTCGGCGAGGATCTCCGCCGTGCCGGAGGCGATCCCGTCCAGGGCGAGCGCGGCGACCACCGCCGGGTCCAGCTTGTTCTCGGGCGCGACGTACGCGGCCATGTCGGTGTCCATGTAACCGACGTGCAGGCTCGCCACGTGGATGCCCTTCGGCGCGAGCTGCCGCCGGACGGCGTTGGTCATGGCCCACCCGGCGGCCTTCCCCGCCGCGTACGCGCCGTACTCCGGCAGGTGGGCCCAGGAGAGCACGGACAGCACGTTGAGGATCGCGCCGCCGCCGTTGGCCTCGATGATCGGCGCGAACGCCCGCGTGACGGCGAGCGGGCCGAAGTAGTGGCTCTCCGTCTCCAGGCGGATCTTGTCGAAATCGCCGCCGATCAGTGACGTGTGGGTGGAGATGCCCGCATTGTTGATCAGCAGGGTGACGTCGGAGGCCTCCTGGGCCGCCTTCGCCACCGTTTCCGGCTTGGTGAAGTCCAGTTCGAGCGGCACCGCGCCGGGCACGTCGACGGTCTCGGGCCTGCGGGCGGCGGCGTAGACCTTCGCCCCGCGGTCGATCAGCTGGGTGACGAACCGGCGGCCGAGCCCGCGGTTGCCGCCGGTCACGATCGCCACCGAATTCTCGATCTTCATCATGCTTCCCCTTCTGGCTTGGAACAACCAAGCTAGCATCAAACTTGGAATAGGCAAGCAAGGGGGTAGCCTGTGCGGTGTGAGGAGGATGACTCGCCGCGCCCTGCAGGACAGCGACTGCTCCATCCAGCGCAGCCTCGAGGTGATCGGGGATCCCTGGACGGTGCTGATCCTGCGTGAGGCGTTCCTGGGCACCACACGTTTCAGCGACTTCGTCGCCGCCACCGGCATATCCACCGACCTGCTCGCCGACCGCCTCGCGGTGCTGGTCGAGGCGGGTGTGATGGAGAAGCGCCCCTACTCAGAACCGGGCAAGCGCACCCGGTACGGCTACCTGCTCACCCCTACGGGCCTGGAGTTGCGCGTCGTGCTCGGCGCGCTCCAGCAGTGGGGGGACGCGCATCGCCTGCTCGGCGGCTCCCCGTCCATGGAACGCCGCAGCCGCACGACCGGGCAGCGTCTGGAGGTGGCGTTCGTGGACGAGTCAGGCGAGGCGGTGGCCTTGGGTGACGTCGAGTTCGTCCCCTCAGCCGGTCAGCGAGGTGTACAGGTCTAGATGGGCCTGGGCGGCGGCCGTCCAGGTGTGCCGGAAGGCGAGCGTGCGGCCCGCCGCGCGCCTTGACGGGTCCGGGACTCCGGCGGCTTCGCGGATCGCGGTGGCGAACGCGGGGACGTCGGCCGCGTAGCGCGCGGCGCCGGTGAAGACTTCGCGGAAGACGGGGAGGTCCCGGGTCACCAGGGGGACGCCGGCGGCCAGCGCCTCCATGGCGGCCAGTCCGAAGCCCTCCTTCGTGGAGGGGAAGGCGAACACGGCGGCTCCCGCGACCAGGGCGGGCAGCTCGTCGTGGGCCACCGGCCCGAGAACCTCGGGCCGCACGCCGAGTTCGGCCGCGCGGGCTTCCCAGGCCGCCCGGTAGTCGCGGTAGTCGAACAGGGTCTCGCCGCCCGCGATCACCAGCCGGTGCTCGGCCGGGTCCAGCAGGGCGTAGGCCTCAAGCAGGTCGATCGAGCCCTTCCGCGGCTCGATCCCGCCCACGGTCAGGATGTACGGCCCGAGCCGGGCCCGCCACCGCTCCCCCGAAGCCGACGCGAACCGCGCCGCGTCGACGCCGTTGGGGATGACCGTGGCCTTGATGCCCCACCCGTCGGCGAGTTCGGCCGCGACCGCGCCGGAGACGCAGACGTGCGCCCACGGCCGCGTGATGGCCCGCTCGTGGCAGGCGGCCAGCTCCGGAGTGGTGAAATGGTCGATGTGGTGAACAGTCCGGATGCAGGGTCCGGCCGCGTTGGCGCTGATGCAGTCCTGCGCGTGCACGATGTCGTACCGCGAGGGGTCGAAGGCGTCGCCCAGCAGGGCGATCGACCGCAGCACCCGCGATCCTAGGGTTTCACCCTCAACGTCGGGGCACGGCACGATCCTGATCCGCACCCGGGGATCGACCGGCCGGAAGAAACCCAGGTCCCCGCCCCTGCCGAGCGACCACACGGTCACGTCCGCGCCCAGCCCGGCCAGCGCCTCGGCGAGCGCGAGCGTGTGCACGACCCCGCCGCGCGGCTTCGTCGAGTACGTCAGCAGCGCGATCCTCACCCGGAACCGGCCCGGTAGCTGCCCGGCCGGCGCTCGCCGATGTGGTTGAGCACCCGGCGGGCGTTGGCGATCTCCGCGGCCACGTCCAGTTCGGCGACCGCGAGGCCCGCCTTGGACCAGGTCCTGGCGAGGATGTCCCCGCCGGGCCCGACCACCTTGGCCTGGCCGAGGAAGCGCATCCCGCCCAGCGCCCCCGTCTGGTTGGAGGAGGCCACCACGACCTGGTTCTCGGCGGCGCGGGCGCAGTCGTACAGGTCGAAGAGGCGGGACTGGCGGTCCTGGGCCATCCGGGGGGCGCGGTTGGTGATGCTGGTGGGCCACGCGGACAGGCAGGCGATGATCTCGGCGCCGTCCAGGGCCAGGCTGCGGGCCGACTCGGGGAAGGTCTTGTCATAGTCGATCAGCATGCCGATCCGCCCGGCCGGGGTGTCGAAGGCGTCGAACCGGTCGCCGGGGTCGTAGGCGGCGACCTCGCCCGCGGGCAGGTGCACCTTGCGGTGGCGGCCGAGCACGCCGTCGCCGGTCACGCAGACGGCGGCGTTGTAGCGGCGGTCGCCGCCGGCTTCGCAGTAGCCGACGCAGACCACCATTTCGGCGGCCAGTTCGGCGACCTGTTTGAGCAGCGGATCGTCCGGGTCGAGCGCGGGCGGCAGCGCGCCGGGGTCGGGGTGCCGCAGGTCGGCGAGGTAGCCGCCGAGCGCCGCGTCGGGCAGCACGAGCAGGCCCGCGCCCGCCTCCCGCGCGTCCGCCACCAGCTTGGCGATCCGGCGCAGGTCGAACTCCAGGTCGCGGCCGAAGTGCGCGGAGGCCGCGGCGATCCGTAGCGTTGCCACGAGTCAGGATCCTCCCACGGGAGCCGCGTGTTAATTAAAAAGTCGTGATCTGGACAGCCGCAACGGTGAGTCGCCTGGTCGGCGGCTATGCGGCTGTCTATGGGACGGGTTTTTGGTTAATACGTCTCGGGACGGCGGTCGCGCAGGTGGCCCATGGACCGCCGGGCGGCGGCGAGCGCGGCCTGGACGTCGAGTTCCGCCACCGCCATACCGCCGTCCACGGGAGTGCTCGCGAGGATCTCCCCTCCCGGACCGACGATCTTGGCCCGCCCGACGAAACGCAGGTCGCCGAAGGATCCCGACTGGTTGGCCGACAGCCAGACCACCTGGTTCTCCAGCGCCCGCGCCTGGTCGAACAGGTCGAACCGGCGCGTCCACCGGTCGTCGGCCAGGTCGGGGGCCGGGTTGGTACGGCTCGCCGGCCACGCCGACACGCACACCACGATCTCGGCCCCGTCCAGCGCGAGCGCCCTGGCCGACTCGGGAAACGCCTTGTCGTAGCAGATCAGCATGCCCAGCCGCCCGACCGGCGTGTCGAAGGCGGCGAACCCGTCGCCCGCCGCGTAGGAGCTGTCCTCGCTGAGCGGCTGGTGCACCTTCCGGTGGTGACCGAGCACGCCGTCGCCGGTCACGCATACGACGCTGTTGTAGCGCAGGCCCGCGTCCGACTCGCAGTATCCGGCGCAGACGACCATGTCCCCCGCCAGGCTGCGCAGCCGCCGCATCTCGGGCCCGTCGGCCGCGAGCGCGGGCGGCCCTTCCGCGTCGCCGTCGAGGTTGGCCAGGTAGCCGCCGAGACAGGCCTCGGGCAGGGCGAGCACCCGCACCCCGTCGGCCCTGGCCCGGCCGGTCAGGTCGGCGATCCGGGCGAAACACTCCGCCATGTCCCGCCCGAACGGCGCCGCGACCGCGGCCATCCTGATCATGCCGGTCCCATTCCGGTGACGGGCCCGCTGAGCGCCTCGGTCAGCTCGCCGTCCGGCCAGCGCAGCCGTACGCCACGGCCGGAGGTGAGCTCGCCGCACTCGGCGCCGGTCGCGGGCCCTGCCGGCAAGCCAGGCGCGTCCGGGGCATCGGTGGTGAGCATGGCGAACCCGGGGAAACACGTCAGCCAGTCGCCCATGGTGGCACCCTGCGGCCGTGGCAGTCGGGACATGTCCAGAACCGCCCCGCAGGAACTGGCCTCCGCCAGCATGCCGAGCGTCCCGGCGATCCCGGCCATGGACACGTCCTTGGCCGCTGCGGGCTTGGCCGCCCCAACCGCGCCGATCATGGTGCGAAGCTCGTCGGGGGTGCGGATTGAGGTGGAATCCCACTGCCGTCCCGTATATCCGGGCCGCCAGCGCCCGCCCAGATCCGCGGTGAGCCGCACCCGCTGCCCCGGACGCCCGCCACCACCCGGGACCGGATGGGCGGTACGACCGAGCGCCGTCACCGACAGCGCCGCTGGAACGCCGAACTGGGTGTGGCCGCCCAGCACCGGCACCCCGTACGCGTCGGACGCCCGGTGCAGCCCCGCCAGCACCCGGGCCGCGAACGAGGCGTCCCGCGCGCCGAGCGCGTCCAGCAGCCCGACCGGAGCCGCGCCCATCGCGGCCAGGTCGTTCACGTTGACCAGGACGGCACACCAGCCCGCCCAGTCAGGGTCCCGTTCCACCATCGACGGCAGGATCGCGTCACAAGCCGCGACCAGGTCACCACCCGGCACGGGCGCGCCGTCGTCGCCGACGAAGCCGCGCCCGCCGAGGTCGAGCCCGCGCAGCAGCGGCCCCAGCGCGGCCTTCCCCGCGGCCGCCGCCGCGACCCGGCCGATCGGCCAGCGCATCAGCACGTGCGGCACACCCTGGACGGCGACCGGCCGGACCCGCCGCCAGCCGAGGCGGACGAACAGCGACTCGTGCCTGGCCTGCACGTCGGCGTCGAACCGCACGACCCCTGCCGCCTCGGCGTGCGCGCAGGCGGCGCGGACCAGGGCCGGGCCGACGCCGGGGGCGCCGCGCTGCCCGGGCGCCACCACCAGCCGCCCGCCACGCCACCACCCGAGGTCCGGCCCGTCGGCGGCGGGACCCAGCCGGACCCCGCCGATCACGGCTCCGGCCGGGTCCCTGGCCACCAGCACCACGGTCCGCGGGTCGTCGTCGTGGAAGTCCAGGTCGCTGTCGCCGAACAGGCCCTGGTCCTCCACGAACACCCGCCGCCGCAACATCCGGTAGGCGAACACGGCGCCCCGATCGTCGGCCCGCCCGATCGTGAACGGCCGGGGCGGCCGGGGGCTCTCCTGGCCGAGCAGGGCGGGCACGTCCACCGGCCACGGTTCCGCGTGCCATCCTTCGACCCCGAGCAGGGCGTCGCAGACCGACTCGGTGAGCATGGTCACCCGCCCGCCATCGCCAGCGCGCTGCACGCCCCGCAGGCCGCGCAGCCCGCCTGCTGCTCCGCACCGGTCATCCCCGCCGCCTTGAGCCGGGCCGCCACCCGCTCGGTGACCTCCCTGACCAGCTCCTTCGACGGCGCCGCGACACCGTCCCGGCGCGCCAGCGTGCCCGCCATCGGCCGCAGCGGCACCACGAACGGATACACGCCCCGCTCGATCAGCCCGGCCGCGCCCGCGACCAGCTCGTCGGCGTCCTCCCCCAGCCCGACCAGCAGGTACGTCGAGACCCGGTTCCGCCCGAAGACCCGGACCGCCTCGTCCCACGCCGCCTCGTACGCCGCCAGCGGCACGCCCGCCTTGCCCGGCATCCACCTGCGCCGGACCTCGTCGTCGAGGGACTCCACGTGAATGCCGATCGCCGCGGCCCCCGCCTCCCGCAACCTGCCGATCCAGGCCAGATCCTCGGGCGGCTCGCACTGCACCTGAACGGGCAACCCGGGCACGGCCGCCAGCACCGCGCGCACGCTCCGGACCAGCACCCGGGCGCCCCGGTCGGGTCCGCTGGTGGTGCCCGTGGTCATCACCATCTGGCGCACGCCGTCCAGCCGGACGGCCGCCTCGGCGACCTCGGCCAGCTGCGCCGGGGTCTTGGCGGCGACCGTCGCCCCCGAGCGCAGCGACTCCTCGATCGCGCAGAAACGGCAACGGTCGGCTTCGCCGTACCTGATGCAGGTCTGGACGACCGTGGTGGCCAGCACGTCGGAGCCGTGCAGCTTCGCGATCTTCTCGTACGGCACGCCGTCGGCCGTGACCAGGTCGTAGAAGCGCGGGCGCCGGACCGGGCGGATGGCCAGGCCGGTGTCCGTGCCGCCCAGGTAGAGGCGGCCGTCGCGCACGACGTACGGACTGTCGGGGTTGAGGGGGATCGCGGCGTCGGCGCCGTCGACCACGAGGTGGCCGTCGTCGCTGGGTCCCGCGCCCCCCTTGCGGCGTACTGGTGCGTCGAGCCGTACGCCGCGGATGGCGACGTCGACCCGGGTTCCCATCCGGTCCATCAGAACATGTACGTCGAGTTGATGATCGCGCCCTTGCGGGCGTAATGGATGAGCGCGTCCTGCACGTCCAGCGGATGTGTCGGGATCACGCCCTCGATCAGGTCCTCCTCGCGGGCACCGTGCAGGGACAGGCCGAAGCGGCAGCAGAAGACCTTGCCGCCCTCGGCGATGAACGTCTTGAGCGAGTTGTTGATGTTGTGCTCGCCGGGGAAGGCCGAGTTGCCGGTGGTCGGGAAGCCGCGGGTGGCCAGGCAGTTCAGCGAGCCGGGGCCGTAGAAGTAGATCGCCGACTCGAAGCCTTTGCGGAGGGCGCGGGTGGCCTGGAGGATCGCGACGAAGCTGACCGAGGACTCGTGGGCGATGCCGTGGACGAGGGTGAAGTAGGTTTCGCCGTTCTCGGCTTTGTAGTCGGGGAAGACTTTGGTGTCGCCGTACAGGCTGGAGCCCTCGGGCAGCGAAGGGTGCGGGATCTCGGTGAGGCTCGCCTGCTCGAGCTCGGTGAGGTCGGCCATGGAATTACTCCTTTATCCGTAGAGCTTCTCGAAGGTGTCGCGGAAGACCAGCCGGGACAGCTCGCCGTCGCCGACGGCGGCGCGGAGCCGGGCGTGCTCCCCGGGGTGGTCGCCCCAGGGCTCGTCGCTGGCGAACAGCAGCCGGTCGTGGCCGACGCCACGGCGGCCGATCTCCCGGACCAGCCAGCGGGGGGTGAATCCGATGGCCCAGGAGAGGTCGGTGTAGACGCGCTTGCCGGCTTCGATCCAGTCGAAGAACCGGTGGCCGGCGAGCTTGATGTGGCCGCTCGCGCCGCCGCCGAAGTGCACGAGGTGGATGGCGACGTGGTCGGCGTACCAGTCGACGAGGCGGCCGATCTCGTCGATGTCGGAGGCGGCGCCGGGTGAGGTGTGGACGTGCACGACCAGGTTGTGGCGGGCGGCGGTGGCGAAGATCTGGTCCAGGAGGGGGCGGCAGGCTTCGTCGGCGGGGTGGCCGCCGAGGAGGAAGCTCAGTTTTAGGGCGCGCACTCCCTGTTCTCCGGCGAGGGCGAGGGCCGCTTCCGTACGGGACTGGTCGGCGGGGCGAGGGGAGACCCAGAGCCCGCAGCGGACGCGGTCGTCGCGGGTGGCGGCTTCGAGGCAGAGCTCGTTGAAGGAGAACGCGATGTCCGGGTCGGGTACGCCGTAGTTGGGGATGACCAGGGCGCGTTCTGTGCCTTCCGCGTTCATGTCGGCGAGTAGTTCGGCGATGGTGGCGCGGGCGCCGATGTCGGGGTTGACCGGCGGGCCGCCGTAGAAGGGGTAGCTGGGGAGCACTCCGAGGTGGCGGTGCGCGTCGGCGGTCATCATGTCCCCAGCAGTTCGGGGTGGACGAAGTAGGCTTCTTTGGTCGCTTTGGCCGGGGGTGCGGCGGAGGCGATGTGCCTAGCCAGGTGTTCCGCGTCGCGGCCGACGCCGACGAAGCGGCCGGAACCCCAGGTGTGCTGCCAGGGCAGGCCCAGGAAGTAGAGGCCGGGGCAGCGGGTGACGCCGCGCTCGTGCGCCGGGTAGCCGGTGCCGTCGAAGACGGGGACGCGGATCCAGCCGTAGTCGCGCCGGAAACCGGTGGCCCAGACGATCGCGGCCAAGCTGGTGGCGTCGAGTTCGCCGGGCTCGTCGGGTGGCTCCCATACCCGGATATATCGGGATTCGGTGGGGGCGTCGATGCCGTGGAGGTCGATATAGGTGTCGATCGAGTCCTTGATGCCCTCGGAGACCGCGTCGGCGTGGTCCAGGTTGCGGCGCAGGTCATCGGCGAAATGGAGCGTTGCGCCGGTGACTTCGGCGAGGCGGCCGTACAGGCGCATGCCGTCGCGGGCGAAAGCGCGCAGGTCGATGTCGCGCCCGCCGTCCCGGCCGGTCACGTAGTGGTTGGCCCGCGCCCGGACCGCGTCCGGGTCGTCGAACTCGCTGATCGGCCGGTCGTAGTGACCCATCAGGTCCAGCCACGCCACCACGTCCCTGCCCCGATACCGCCGGGCGACCCGCGGCGCGCCGCCCACCGCCAGGTGCACCTCGCGTCCCGCCAGATGCAGGTCCTCGGCGATCTGGCAGCCCGACTGCCCGCTGCCCACCACCAGCACCGGGCCAGGCGGCAGCGCGCCCGGATTGCGATACTCCGCCGAGTGCACCTGCGGCACCGCGATCCGCTCGGCCATCCTCGGCACGCTCGGCGTCTGGTACGGCCCGGTGGCCACCACCACCTGATCCGCCGTCATCGTGCCCCGGTCGGTGGCGATCTCGAACCGCTCCCCCGCCGTGAGCCGCAGCGCGGCCACCCCCTCCAGGACGGGCGGCGCGAACGACTCGGCGTACGCCTCCAGGTAGTTCACGATCTCCTCGCGGAGCATGAAACCGTCCTGGTCGTCCCCCGCGTACGGGAAACCCGGCAGGCGGCACTGCCAGTTGGGGGTCACCAGGCAGAAGGAGTCCCACCGCCGGGAACGCCACTCCTCGCCGACCCGGCCACGTTCCAGCACCACGTGGCCCACCCCTCGCCGGGTCAGGCAGTGGCTCATCGACAGCCCCGCCTGCCCGGCGCCGATGATCGCCACCGGGTGGTGCGCGCCGTCCAGATTCATCTCTCGAATCCCTCGACGAGCACGTCACCGGGCTGGCCGGCGGCTTTCTCCACTATCTCGGTGAGTTGCTGGGCGGCAGCCGTACAGGCGAATCCGTATTTCGCCGCGACACGGTCGCTCGCGATTCGGAGCGCGTTTTCGCAGCGTGCCACGAAATCGGCTGTCGGGTACGCTTGGCCTGGGGAAAGATAATCCTCGACCACCAGGGAGGGCGAGTAGCAGCGTTGCACGGAACCATCCGGCCAGCGCACCCGGAAATACATTTCAGGCACTCGTACCTCCGCCGAAGAATCGGTCGCGTGCCTAAGATTTCAGAGCCGGGCGATTACCGAACGGTTTCATCCGGAATAAAACGGGGTTACCGGAATTACACTTTGTTTCATTTGGATCGGTCAGGCTTTCGCGCGATCTGTTCCAGAACCCGGAGGTCCGCGGCGAACCTGCCCCCCGGCACGGGCCAGTGCACCACGATGTCAGTGATGCCGAGCGCCTCGTACCTCCCGGCGTAGTCGTCGAACGCCTGGACGGAGGCGAGCGGCCGTTCGTCGGTCACGCCCGACAGCAGGAGCCGGTCGAGCTCGCCCGGATCGCGGCCGATCTCCGCGCAGGCCTCGCCGAGCAGGGCCAGCTGGCGTCGTACGGCGGATTCGGCGGTTCCCGTACGGTTGTAGCGGTTGCCCAATGTCACCCACGTCTGGGCATGGCGGGCGACGATCCGCATTCCCCGTGGGCCGCCCGCGGCGATCGCGAACGGCGGCCGCGGGCCGCCCACGAGCGTCCTCGTCGTCGACCAGGTACGGCCCCGCCAGCTGACCGGCTGCTCGCCGAAGGCCAGCTCCAGCAGTTCGACCCACTCGGCGAAACGTTCCGCGCGCTCGCGCGAGTCGGGCGGCGCCGCACCCAGCACGCCCAGGTCGTCGACGTCGCTGCCCGCGCCCAGGCCCACCGTCAGCCGGCCACCGGATATGTCGTGGACGGTCTTGAGCGCATGCGCGGCCGGGACAGGATGCCGGAAGTTGGGCGTGGTCACCAACGGCCCCAAACCGATCCTTGAGGTGACCGCGGCGGCAGCGGCCAGAACCGCGTACGCGTCGAACCACGGCCGGAGCCCACGCCATTCGACATGGTCGTACGCCCACGCGTGCGAGAACCCCCACTCCTCGGCACGACGCCAGACCTCAACCGCCGACGACCATGATTCGCCGGCCCAGATCAACACACCGACCCGGACACCCATCTACTCATTGTTTCAGTGGTGGCGTCAGGCTGTCGGGTCCTGGATGTGCGCGCGCCACGTGTGGCGGGGCTCGAAGCCGAGGGCAACGCGGGCGCGGTCGATGCTCATGAGGGATTCGAACTCGCCCAGCTCCTTGGTGATCTTCGTGGTGGGGAAGAGCTCGGCCATGAGCTGGGCCGACGGGGTGGTCATCGCGGTGTCCGTCGCGGCGATGATGTAGCTGCTCGAACCGGTGACATCGGCCTCCAGCGAGAGACGGGCGGACAAGGCGCAGTCGCGCACGTCGATGTAGCTCCACAGGTTGAACCGGCGCACCTGCGGGTCGTCCCAGGCGCTTCTGAACCGCTCGTAGTCCGTGGGCTTGATGACGTTGGAGAACCTCAGGCCGACGAACGGGATGCCGCTCCAGGAACTGATGTGCTCCGCCATCGTCTCGGTGAGGACTTTGGACAGCGCGTAGGTGGTGGTCGGGTGCGGGTAGTGGTCCTCGTCCAGGGGCGCGTACAGGGGCGGGGTTTCGAAATTCAGGCCGAGAGTGGTCTCGCTGGAGGCGTACACGATCCGGCGCATGCCCAGAGCCGCCGCGGCGTGGAAGACGTTTCCGTTCATGGTCGTGTTGGCACTAAGGGTGCGGGCGGGCGGCAGCAGCGTGGGCGCCGGGATGTTGGCGATGTGCACCACCGCGTCGGCGCCGGTCAGCACGTCGACGGTGTCGCCGTAGTCGGTGAGGTCGGCGCGGGTGTACTGAAAGTCGGGCCGCGACCACTGCGCGGGCAGAGCCTCCCCTGGGTGCGGAGTGATGTCGGTCGCGTTGACACGGTAGCCGTGCGCCAGCAGCTCGTGCACAGTGGCGGCGCCGACGACACCACCCGCTCCGGTCACACAGATCGTCTGAGACATGTTCGTTAAGTCCTGTCAAAAGTCTGATCAGTACGTCTACGACGATCCTGCACGATGATCCAGACCGGGGTCAGCTGAGGGGGATGGCGGCGATCTCCGCGTTCCTGCCCCGGCTGAGTACTCTGATCGTCGCCGGGGCTCCATCCACGGTCAGCTGTTGTTCCTCCGCGACGGCCAGATGGAGGCGGGCGGGAGTGACCCGTCCAGCCGCCGCGGGGTCGAGGACGAAGCTGTAGTCGTCCGGATGCCGACCCCGGTTGACCAGCCGGAGGACCCACTGGCCGCGCCCGGAGGAGATGAGGTCCAGGCGGGCGTCGTAGGGCGCGGTGAAGGCGCCGAGCGACTTGGCCTCCGAGGCGCTGACTCCCTCCTGGCCGGTCGCCGGGGAGGTGGTGGCAGGGGAGGCGCATCCCGCGCATATCACCAGAACGAGGACCGCGAGTGGAGATCGCGCTCTGGGCATGGGCTGCTCCTTTCATGAGGATGCGGGCGCCGCCCGGCCGGACGGCGCCCGCATCGATCAGGACACGAAGGTCAGCGTGACGCTGCCCGTCTTACCTGCGGCCGACCAGACGCCGCTGAACTTCAGCTTCTTGGCCGACCAGGTTCCCTCCACCGAGACTGTCACGAGCGTGCCGTCCGCGGCCGTCGCGACGATCGTTCCGGTGTAGAAGGGCCACTGATTCACCGTCTCGGACTTGACGAGATCGACTTTGAGGACCGGCTGACCCGCGGGAGCCGCGGTCTTGATGGTCGTCGGTGCGACCTCGGAGGGGACGAAGGACAGCGGTCCGGTCCGGTAGGCGCGGTTGAGCTTGAGCGTGCCGTCCAGCCGGAGGTTGGCGGTGATGGGCGCGAGCGCCTTCCCCACCATGTCGGACACTTCGGCCTTCACCGCGGGGTCGAGCCCGGCGTCCGGCAACCTCGTCAGCGCGTCCTCGGCGGCCGCCCGGGTGGCGGGATCGCTGAGATCGGGCACGGTGATGAGAGCGGTGTCGGACGAGAGCCCGGCTCCCGCCTTGCCGCTGGACAGGGTCGCCGTGACATGCAGCGCGCCGGGAGCGATCTTCGTCGTGTCGACGGGGACGGTCACCCGCTTGGTCGCGCCCGCGCCGACGGAGGTCGAGACGGTGCCCGTCACGTCCGGGTCATCGGACGTCACCTTGACGGTGAAGGTGTCGGTGACCGCGCCGCTGTTGGTGACGTCGATGTGGAGGTCCCGGCCTCCCGTCGACGGCAGGAGCAGGCTCGGCCCGACGATCTTCACCAGGCCGTCCCCGTCCTTGGCGAAGGCGTTCAGCGCTTTCGCGGTGGCGGGATCCAGCGTGTCGTCGGCTTCGGTGGTCTGCGGCAGCGGCGTGGAGTCACCCAGGTCGCCGACGGAGCCGCCGTCGAAACGCAGGTGGTCCCAGTCGACGAAGGGAGCCGTGCGGGAGTAGTCGAGCCTGCTGTCCGGCGGCAGTCCGGGCAGTTGGAACAGGTAGTTCATGATGCTGAGGTAGTCGGGCTTGTTGTTCACGTCGTCTCCGCCACCGTGGCGCAGCGCGAGGTTGTGCCCCAACTCGTGCATGAACGTTCCGCGTTCCTGCGTCCGGGTGAAACCACCGCCCCAGCCGGAGTGCCCGTCGGTGATCACGAGGTCGCTCGCGGGGATGCCCCGGGAGATGCCGGAGGAGCCGGAACCCGCGTAGGTGTTGCCGTACAGGACGTAATGGAAGGCGTCACGGCGGGTGAAGGTGAAATTCGCGGACTTGATGGTGTCGAAGGCACTCCAGTCGTACGCGCCGCCGTCAAAGGTGCCCAGGCTTTCGACGAACCCGACGGCGTTCGCCCGGCTGCGGTCGTCCCAGGTCGCCCCGGTCTGCGGGTTCATCACGCTGCCCGGACCGCTGTCGACGTGCACGCGGATGCCGTCGCCGCCCGCGGGGTTCGACACCGGAGCCGCCGCGAAGGCCGCCCGCACGTCGTCCAGCGCGGCCTGCTGCGGGGCGAGGTTCTTCCCGCCCCAGCAGATGAACCAGACGCAGGTGGGCTGCTTGTCCATCCAGTCGACCTCGATGAAAAGATCCCGGTGCTGCGGATCGGCCCCCATGGCCGGGAGGTCGACCTCCGGGGTTCCGTCGTTGTCGTAGTCGATGCCTTCGGTCTCCCACACGTCGGAGAGACCGTCGCCGTCGGTGTCGGTGAGTTCGGCGGTTCCGGGCGTGCAGGTGGGACCGTACAGCCAGCGGAGATTGTCCACGAGCACGGCGGAATCGTAGACCGGGTCCCCGAGATCCTGAATGGAGAGGAATAAGTCGATCGTTCCGTCCCCGCGGCGTTCCAGCGGGCTCGTCGCCGTCAGGGCCGGCGTCGCTCCGTCCATGTTGGTTCCCGGGACGGGCGCGAAACCGTAGACGGTGTTGATGGAGACGGCGTTGCCCTGCGAATCGTAGGCGAAGTTGTTCGGGGCGATCAGCTGACCGTCCTGGACTTCGAATTGCGACTCGTTGAGCTCGGCCGTGAACACGTCGTTGTAGGCCGAGCCGACGTACTCCGGGTATTCCTCGGAGAGGAAAGAGAAGTCGAACCCGACGCAACTCGCCGTGGCCGGCGGCCTGAGGTGGAGCTTCACCTGCGTGAGGTCGTTCCCGTCGGCGCCCGGCAACGCCGACTCGAGATCCGTCGAGATAAAGTTCTCCGCGGAGTTTCCTGGAACGTCCGCGGCCTTTCCGGTGGAGAGCACCAGGTAGTTCCCGCCCTGCACCGGCAGCCCCGCGATCGACGCGGAGCCGTCCCCCACCGCGCTGGGATCCCCAAGAGCCTCGGCTGAGACGACCGTCGCCGGATCGATGTCCAGCGCCGCGATGATGTCCTGAGCTGTGTCAGCGACCGCGGGTGCTCCCGGCAGCATGAGCGATACCCCGAATATCATCGCCATGCCGAATGTGATTCTACTTCGCATTCATACCTCTCTCGATGCGCTAATCACACCAAGGGCATACTCTTTGCCCCCAATTACGCCCCCTTGTCGCCCACAAAGCTAATCCAGCACCAATAACACGAGATAGCCCTACAGGAATACCATTTCAATAACACACCCGATTCGGACTCCGGTGACCCCATCCCCATAAGCCACAAAAACCCAACCGGGTGGGACAATGCGGCAATAACAACCAGCAGGTGCGCATGCTGATACATGCCTTATGCCCGGACCGAATAATCGTCCACAAACACGGACCCTCCATGTGATCGTTTTAGCAGATCGGACAAATATCGCTTATAGCGTGCACGGGCCGTCGTAATGCCGTGTCAAGTCCTAAATCAGAGGACAGTGCGTGCCAGGGCTTGACTCCATCCGCTACGAACCGCATCCCTACCTCAGTTCGCGCGACGGAGCCATGACTTGTGGGGCTTTATCAGAAATATGCCTCGCATACGCGATGCCAAGGAGGGCGAACGTGGGCGAACGGGGCGACTTGATGGCCGCCATGCAGGCGCGGCTGAAGAAAGTCGAGCCGGGGAAGGGCCGCCGTCGATCCTCGAACCAGGCACGCTCGATGACGCCCGGCGGCTGAGCGAACTCGCCGGCGACGACGATGCGGCGGCCCGCCAGAGCTGAAGGAGTTCTCAGATCGTGAGACCGAGAGCAATCAGCGGGTGGTGAAAGTCGTCGCAGACCCAGCGGGTTCCGTCGGCGATGTTGGTGAAGTTGAGCAGGCGTAGCGCGCCGATCGCGTAGCTGCGCATGATCGCGAGGAGGCCCGTTCTTCGCGGGTTGAGGGCCCGCGGGTTGGTGTCCAACTGCTGATCGGGCCTGGCGGATGACTCTTCGGATAGTGGTAGGTAGATCTTTTGACGGAGCTGTGACCTGCGGTTTTATCGCGGATCAAGGCCCGGTTTTGTCGTAGCCGCTGGATAGCGTGAGGGTGGTTGTTCGGATCCGCCGAAGCGAAAGGGGGGCGCCTTCATGCTCGGTTCTCCGATCGACGTGCGGGACCCCTCCCGCGCGAAGGGCGCCCGCGGACGCGAACTGCCCGCGTTCCTGAAGGGCACGGTGCTGGACCCTGACTACGTCCCGCCCCAGCGTCCCGCCGACGACACCTTCGACGACGCCCACAGCGACCCATACGGCGACGCGGGGCAGCAGAACACTCCGCAGCAGAACAAACGGCAGCAGTTCCTCTACGGCCACTCCACCGACTCTGGTCCTTCCCCCGATCCTGGCCGCTCCACCGACCCTGGCCGCTCGGCCAACGCCGGTCGTTCCCCCGACTCTGGCCGCTCGACCGACGCCGGTCGCTTCACCGATCCTGGTCGTTCCCCCGACCCTGGCCGCTCGGCTGACGCTGGCCGCTCGATGGGGCCGGAGGCCTGGGGCGAGCCGGTGGGTTCGGGGGTGCTGGTGGCCCAGTTCCGGCAGCTCGCCTCCCGGATTGCGATGGCCGACCTGCCCGAGGATGCCGGGTTGTGGGTGGGCGAGACGGAGGACCTGCTGTTCGCCCAGGACCGGCTGAGCTCGGCGATCGCCGCACGGGTGGGACGCGTCCACGCCACCGGTGAGGCCAAAAGCGCCGGCAGCGGCGGGCACGCCTCCACCGGCACCTGGCTGCGCGCCTCGGCGGGGATGAGCAGTGCGGGCGCCTCCCGGCTGATCCGGCTGGCCATGCAGTTGGCCCGGCTGCCTCTGGTCCGGGATCGGTTCGCGTCCGGCACGCTGGCCGAGGGGTCGGTCGAGGCGATCAGCCAGGTCACCACCCACCTGACCGACGCCCAGGCCGGGCTGGCCGAGCCGATCCTGCTGGACCTGGCCGACCGCGCCACCCCGGCCGAGATTCTCAAGGCCGGACAGTACCTGCGGGAGCTGCTGGACCCGGGCGCCCTGGACGATGACGCCGAAACCGACTACGCCGCCCGTTCCCTGCTGGTGCGCCCGTCCAGTACCGGCGGCGTGGAGGGGGAGTTCCGGCTGCCGCGGGAGGCCGGCGCCCGCCTGCGCGAGTTCCTCACCGCCTACGCCAGACCGAAAGGCAAAGACGACGACCGCCCACTCCGGCTCCGCCAGGCCGACGCCCTGTCGGCGCTGCTGAGCAAAAAGGTCACCACCGAACTGCTGGTCCTGGTCCGCGCCGAATCCCTCCCCACCGACCACCCCACCACCGGCGACCACCCCACACACGACCACCCCACCACCACCGACCACATCACCGACCACCCCACACATGACGCCGACTCCACCCATGCGGCGTCCAGCACGTCCACCATGCCCGCTATGCCCACTACGGGGGCGCCGCCATCGCAGAGCACAGCCGGACACGCCGACACCGCCGCGGCCGACGCAGTTGCGGCCGACACCGCTGACCCCGCCACCGACACCGACGCCGACACCACTGGCTCCAGCGATACCCGGCCCGGGACACCTCAGGCCGGTGACGGCTCGACCTGCCACGCGGCCGGTCCCCGCCACACTGAAGGCACGACTTCAGCCGGAGCGGGCGCCGACAGCACGAGCACCGGTTCAGCCGGAGCAGGTGCCGACAGCATGGACACGGGTTCAGCCGAAGCGGGCGCGGGCAGCACGAGCACGGGTTCAGCCGGGGCAGGTTCAGCCGGGGCGGGTGCCGGTAACGTGGGCGCGGGTGAGGGGCCGGTGGGGGATGTGTGCAGGACCTGTGGGCACGCGCCGGATCGGCTGGCGCCCGGGCTGCTGATCGCCACCGGGCAGCTGCTGCCCATCTCCGACGTCCACCGGCTCGCCCGGACCTCACGACTGGTCCGCCTGGTGGTCGACGCCCAGGGCCAGGTCCTGGACATGGGCCGCGCGGTTCGCCTGGCCACGCCCGCCCAGCGGCGGGCCGTCCTGGCCCGCTACACCACCTGCTACCGCGAGGGCTGCCCCATCCCCGCCGACATGGCCGAAATCGACCATGTGAAAGGCTGGGCTGAGGGCGGCACCACCGACCTGGACCTTCTCGCCCCCGCCTGCACCTGGCACAACCGCGACAAAGCAACCCACCCCGACCACTACCGCACCCGCCGCAACCACGACGGCACCTGGACCCTCCTCTACCACGGCAAAAGCCGCTTCGCCGGACGATTCCGACGCTGAACCGGACCGGCACGAGAGCGCCACCCACCCAGGCCGGGAACCCAGAGGTTGAGGGAGTTCCCCGATCCTGAGACAGCGCGTGAAGAGTCGATCCTGGCCGTGCGTAGCTACGCGATCGGCGCGCCACCATGCGTAGCCACGCGATCGGCGCGCTATGCCCACTGAACTTCACCGACATCGCCGAAGGTACCCGCTGGGCACGCGACGACTTCTGCAACCCTCTCATCTCCCTCGGCCTCACAAGGCGAGAATTCCTTCGGCCCTGGGCGGCCCGCTACCTGCTCGGCTGGCTGCACTGGAGCCGCTGGCCATCCAGCACACCCGCCATCACGCACCCCACAACCCCGCACTGTGGGCCGCCCCCCTTCACGCGGGCGCGTAGTGTCAGTCGTCGATCAATTCGGGGTCCGCGACACAGCTGGCCGGTTGACTGGACGGCACGCGGTGGCACGCAGTTCGGCGGCGGTCGGTTCAGCTGCTACGGCCCCAGTGTGGGCATGGGAGACGGGCGAGGACCACCCGCGCAGGTGGTCGGCAGCGGCCCTGGTGGCGCACTCTATAGATCTTGTACGACATGTCGATCAATGACTGTAGACAGGGACGCGGATCCTGTGGTGGGCAGGTCGTTCGATCTCGTCGACGATCGCGACGGCCAGGTCCGCGTAGGACAGTTGGCCGTCCTCCATGTACGGCTCCGTGGTGAGGCGATAGGAACCGGTCCGCGGGAGGTCGAGCGACAGGTTGGCGGGCGGGGTCAGCATGAGCCAATCGAGCGGGGTGCCCGCCGCGTTCAGGCGGTCGAAGCCGTCGGCGTGGGCGCGGGCGAACGGTTTGATCTCCGGCGGAAAAGCGGCCGGATCGTCCATGATCAGCCCGCCGGACCTGTCGGGCATAGTGGCGAATAGGCCGATCACCAGCAGCCTTCCGACTTTCGCCACGGTCAGGCCCGCCAGCAGGGCGTCTGCGGCCTTCACGAAGAACGCGGGATCTAGGGTGTCGAAACCCTGCTCTGGGCCGGAGAACGGGGACACCGCGTGGACCACGGCGTCCGCGCCTCGGGCGGCTTCCGCGATGGAGGCGGCGTCCGTCACGTCCGCGCGGACCAGGATGACGCCCTCCGTCTCCAGGTCTGGGTATTTGGCCGTGTCCCGCACAGCAGCGGTGACGCGGTGACCCCGCGACAACGCCTCGTCGACCACCGCGCGACCCGCACGGCCACCCGCTCCGAAAACAACGATCATGCTCATGGCCATGACGGTATCCACGGGATACTGGTTACTTCAACGATACTGGCCTATGCTGCGGGACCATGATCGAGCCACTTGATCCGGACATGTTCGACCCCATGTGCCCGTCCAGTGCGATCCCCTTTCAAATCGGCGACAAGTGGACGGGAATGATCGTTAGGTGCCTCGCCGACGGACCGAGGCGCTTCACCGAACTACGGGTTCCACTTCGCACGATCACCCCCAAAGTGCTCACCGCGACTCTGCGCGCCATGCAACGCGACGGACTGGTGACCAGGACCGCCTACGACGAGAACCCTCCCCGGGTCGAATACGAGCTCACCGAACTCGGGCGGAGCATGCTGATCCTCATCGACGCCGCCCGCACCTGGAGCGAGCAGTACCTACCGGCGATTCTCGCGGCCCGGCGAGCCAGCGAAGAGCTGACCACTTTCCGATGAGCACGCGGGGCACTTCCGCTGAGCAGGCCGGTCAACGGCCGCGAAGGTAGGTGAGCGTGACCTGGATCTCCCGAGACAGTTTCATCGCCGAGGGATCGGTGAAAGCGGCGAGCGCGGCCAGCGCGAGCTGCCACTGCGTGCGCGCCTGCGGGAGGCGTTGCAGCGAGGCCAGGGCCTTGCCCATGCCGACCAGGCTGAGCGCCTGATGCCAGCGGTCGCCCAGATCGCGGTGGACGGCTTCGGCGGCGCGGTGCAGAGTGACCGCCTCCTCCGGGCGGCCCTGCTCCCGGTGGATCTCCGCAGCCGCGGCCAAGGCCAAGGCCTCGCCGCCGCGATCGCCGAATTCGCGGAGGATCTCGGCGGCACGCTGGTAGGTCTCCAGCGCCTCGGCTCTCTGCCCAGCCGCGCGCTGCACCTGGCCGAGCTCCACGAGCCAGGAGCCCCGCCATATCGGATTGCCGACGGTAGCGGCTGTCGTGGCGATGGCCACGGCTGCGTCAATGGAGGCGCGG
Organism: Acrocarpospora sp. B8E8; assembly: GCF_039871605.1. Classification (NCBI taxonomy): domain Bacteria; kingdom Bacillati; phylum Actinomycetota; class Actinomycetes; order Streptosporangiales; family Streptosporangiaceae; genus Acrocarpospora; species Acrocarpospora sp. B8E8. Next base: position 55,892 of record NZ_JBDPLV010000006.1, read on the forward strand.
GCGCTGATCAGATCCCCTTGCGCCCGCTGAGCGCGGGCCAGCAGGAACAGCGCGTTCCCTTGCGAGCGCCGGTCGCGGAAATAGTCAAAGACCTCCACGATCTCGCTGAGGACGTGCGCCGCCTCCGCCGCCCGGTCCAGTTCGATCAGTGCCTCGGCTTCGTTGGCGCCGGTGACGGCCAGCCAGTGGGCCGTGTCATCGAGTTCGGCGAAAATGAGCGAGCTGTCCTCAAAGTGCGCGCAGGCTTCCCGCAGGTGACGTCGGCGCAGGCAGAGCAGACCGAGCGCGTTCACCGAACGCGCCTGGCCGAAACGGTCGCCCACACGACGGTAGAGCTCCAGCGCGTATCGATAGTGGGATTCGGCCTCCCGCAGGCGGCTGGTCTGGGCGTAGAGGTCGCCGAGGCTTTCGGCGGCCAGCGCCTGACCGGCAAGGTCACCGTCGTCGACAGCGGCGGCGGCCCCGATGGCGGCCACCTCCCGCCAGTCGGTGAAGGCGTTGCGGTGGGCGTAGACGGCGCGTAGCACCGCCGACATCCGCCAGGCCAGCCCATGCAGCCCGGCCTGCGCGGCGAGGCGGACAATGGAGACGAGGGTGGCCCGCTCGGTCTCCCACCAGGCCAGCGCGGCCTGCGGCTGGTCGAAGGTCTTCGGCGTGACCCCGGTTGGGACCTCCACCTCCAGGTCGTAGGCATCGCAGGGGGCGAGGGTGTGCTGGAGCCAATCGCAGGTGTGCAGATACCAGGACACCAGCCGCACCAGCGCGTCATCTGCCTGTCTGGCGGATAGCCGGGCCCGCACGGCAGCGTGGGCACGCAACGGCTCATCGATCCGGTACCGGCCGGGCACCACCCGCTTGACCAGCCCCACCCCGTCAAACGCCTTCAACAGGCCCAGAACCGGCCCAACCCCTCTGCCGTCCAGCGCAGCAGCCGACTCCGCCGAGAAATCAGCCCCGGGATGCAACCCGAGCAGCCCGAACAACCGCGCGGCATGATCGGGTAGCGCCAAGAGCCTTTCCTCTCGGTCAGCGCGCGTCTGGACGTCCATTGATCTCCCTACCTCTCGGTTTGGCTGATCTAGGGGAAACTGCCAGGAACGTGCATGACAAGCAGAGGGCTGCGGCTGCAGGCGGGAAAGGGGCGAAATGGGTGAAAGGGAAACACCCTCTCGTGCCGTCCTCCCTGAAGGACCTCATGGGTGTTGTCGCGTGTAGGCAGCCCCGACCCGATGTCGACGAACTGGCGGACCCTGGACGGGTAGGACCTGACGGGGGATCTGCGGTGCAGCGGGGGCGTGATGCCCAGAAAGGCCAGCGCTGCGCGCTTGCGGGGTTTCATCGTGCGGGGGCATACCTCACACGGTAAGTCGCAGGATTGCCCAGACTCAAGAATGATTCTCGAAGATGCTTGACATGTGTTTGCCCAGCTCCTGATGAGAATGACCGAGTATCACGACGATTCAGACGTATAGTCATCAACTACGCGTGCGATCATGTGACGGGCCTCAGTTCCGTAAACCGCCGACCCGGCTAGCCAGTCGAACGCCTTGGCGTAAACGGCGATTTCCTGGGGCTGGGTGAGAGTCAACTCGGCTGCGATTGTTTCTACGAGCACCGTCCGGTCATCGTAGATCCAGAAGCCGTGTTGGGCTGACAGCCGCGGACGTACCGCAAAGGGAATGATCCCGAACTGGACGTTACGCAGAGCCGACAAGGTCATTAGCCGGTCGAGTTGTGCCACCATCACATCGAGCGCGCAGAAACGGTAGCGCAGGACGGCCTCTGCGATGACGAAGTGAAACCGTGTACGCCCACGATAGAGCAAGTCCTGCCGGCGAAGGCGGGTTTGGATGGTTTCGTCGATGTCATCGGGAATCTCGTAGAACGCGGCGCTCTCCACGAGGAGTTCTCGTGAATATTCGGAGGTCTGGAGGATGCCCGGGATGAAGACGTTCTCGTAGTTCCGAATTAGAGATACTTGTTCCTCAAGATCCCGAATCGATTCTTGGCGAGCGCGCATCCCGGCGCGAAGTTGAGTACGCCACTCGGCGTACATGAACTCCAAGCTGCGCAGCGTGGCGAGCAGGTCTAGGGCCTGATCTTCGCTGCGTGTGGCACGCGTCCATCCGAGGATGTCGTCCTCCGATGGAGTTTGCCGTCCGTTCTCAATCTTGCTGACTTTAGGCTGCTGCCAGCCAAGCAGCTCCGCAAGCTGGTAGCCGGTCAGTCGCGCAGTCCGACGTAGCTCGCGAAGCCGTTGGCCGAGGGCTTGCCGTATGGGTTGTGGATCTGCCACTGGGTGGTTCTATCGCAAAATGTAGGTGAAGTGGGGAATGGCGTGATGCCAGGCGACGTCGCGCCAATAGCAATGTTGGACAACTACATCTGGATCCGTGATCATTTCAGCACCGAGAAGTTGGTCATCATAGTCGAAGTGGAGCACTGCCACCTTGCGGGAGTCGAACATCCAGTAATCGTGATCAGGCAGATCAAGGCTTCTCGCACGGCTACGAGGCAGATAGCGGATGTCCTCGCCAGCATCGATGTTGAGGTGCGTTCCGGCGATCTCGTAACGGATGTAGTCAGTATGAGGCTCGCTCACTACCCGCACGCGCTCGAACCGTTTTCCGTCCGAGGTTGCGGCCTGGATCATTTCACACCACGGCCTCATCGACCGTTCCTCGTCAGGATCAGGAAGCCCTTGGAGGAACAGCTGGAAGCCTTCCTGTTCGTCGGGCATGTTGTAGCGATCACGGACTTCGAGCCGGAAAGCGGTGTGCTCGAAGTTCGTGAAGAACGTGCCGAATTCCTCCCAGGGAACGAACTCCACGTTCAGCGGTCTTCCGGCGGGGCGAAGCCAAGGACTGCCTTCGGGATTTCGACGAAAATCTCACCGGGAAGCACGTCTCGAAGATCGGCGAGGGCTTCTGGGTCAGTCACCGCCTGCCCTTGGACAACGTAGGTGCCTCGGTCGGTTTCGTAGAGCGCTGGGCATCCGCCAGTCTTCGACGTCGTACCGAGTAGCCGCAGTCTCATGCTCCAGCCTTCCTGGTGATGCTTGAAGATTCTCGGTACGCCGATGCTGCGCCCACGGACGGGCTCTGTCAACCCGACGAAGCCAAGACGGTCCTGGGCCTCGTGCTTGTCGAGCCGACGCACTGGACGCACGTTGTACGCGTTCCCACATTCTGGAGACCATCACGCCTGACTGGACTGCGTCCTTGATCATGGCGTCGTCATCGCCCGGCGTCTGTTCGCGAAGCCGTTGCGATGGTTGTCTCACTCGCCATCCCGCGTTGACTCCCGCGGCGTCTTCTGCCAGACCGAAATGTGGCTTGTGCTGTCGCTGGTGAAGGGCTCGCGTTTCCAGTCGGCCCATCGCTCGAGCAAGGTCATTCCGGCGAGTCGGGCCATGAGGTCCAGCTCGGACGGCCATACGTAGCGGTGCGGCGACGATCGAGTCTCCAGTTGGCCGTCCACCACCCAGTAGTGATGGGAGACCGCGATCTGTGACGCGACGTCGTACTCCTCGAAACCGAGGTGCGCCGGGGTCACGGTGAACGGGTGGATGGTCTGGCCGGGCGGGAGACGCCGAAGTTCTGGGATGTAGACCTCGATGACGAAGCAGCCGCCGGGTTCGAGATGCGCCGCCACGTTGCGGAAGCAATCAACCTGTTCGTCCTGCGTGGTCAGGTTCGTGATCGTGTTGCGCACCAGGTAGGCGAGCTGGAAGGTGCCGCCCGGTCCGGTGGTCGCAAAGTCGCCGATGGTCACGCCGATGCTCTGCGCGCCGGGTTTGGCCCGCAGCTGCGCCACCATGGCGGGCGACAGCTCGATTCCGTGCACGCGAACGCCTCGCCGGCTCAGCGGCAACGCGATGCGGCCAGTACCGATGCCGAGTTCAAGAGCGGCGCCTGATCCTGCTAGATCGGCGAGGAAACTGACAGCCGGGTCAACGACCGCCGGGTCAAATAGTTCCGGCCACTTGGCCTCATACGTTTCCGCTATCCGTTCATCGAAGTTGTTCTCCGGCACAGACCCACTGTGACCACAGACCCTCCAGAGCCGCCACCCATTAACCCCGACCAGCCGCCGCGCCGTGCTCACCTGGCTCACATCGCCACGGCGTTCCCGCCGTTCCGACCGACCCTGGGCGGCGACCGCTGCCCGGGGTACCTGCCACACGGTGAACGCCGAGACCTCCACGACCGGACTGATCACGAGGCGGCCCAGTGCGCCGCGCGCTTGTCAGCGGCCGGTGGATCCGTCGATCTGCTCGCGGAGGATGTCGGCGTGGCCGGCGTGGCGGCCGGTCTCTTCAATCATGTGCACCAGGACCCATCGCATCGATGGTTGCGGCCCTGGGCGCGGGGGTCGCGGGGCGGGAAGGGCCAGGTCTGGGCAGGCGTCGATGACCTGGTTCGCTCGCTCGACGGTCTTCCGGTAGTCGGCGAGCACGCCGTCGACCGTGTCCTCCGCGGACGGCCGCATGGTCGCGCGCCAGTCGCCGGCATCCTCACCGAGGAAGTAGAACCGTTCGACGAACGCCAGATGCTTGAGCAGCCCGAGGAGGTTGGTGCCCGAGGGCACTCCGCCCGTTCGGACCTGCGGCTCCGGCACGCCCGCGACCTTGTCCGCGACCGCGTTCCGCAGATAGTCGAGGAAGCCCCGCAGGGTGGCCTTCTCGTCGGCGCCGGTGCGCGGAGGCGTGGTGTCCTTCGCCCGCGTCCTGGATCGCTGCGCGTGGTTTCCTGGCATCGAGGCACTCCGTTCCGACGTGACGTCGTGTGGTTCAGGCGGTCATCCGGCGGTTCGCTGGACGAGCAGGATGTTGTCGATGACGGTGGCGGTCTCACCGGCGGGTCCGGTGGCCCGGCGGCGGGGCATGTCGGCGCGCAGGACGGACCAGTGCGCGGGGTCGAGATCAAGTTCGGCGGCGATCTCGGTGGGTGTGGGGTAGTGGATGTCGGGGTCCTGGTTCCACGACCAGGGCGCGGTGGAGCCGTGGTCGACGATCAGCAGCAGACCGCCGGCGCGCAGGGCCCGTGCGGCGGTGCGCAGGACTCGGCTGCGGAGCAACGGGAACGGGGTGTGGAAGTACTGGGCGGAGACGAGATCGAACTGGCCGGCCGGGAAGCTTCTGGCCAGATCGTGCTGTTCGGTGGCGACCCGGTCCGCGATGCCGAGATCGCGGGCGCGTTCCCGCACCCGTTCGACGGCGGTGGTGGAGATGTCCACGGCGGTGACGTGCCAGCCCCGCTGGGCGAGCCAGATGGCGTCGCCGCCGGCGCCGCAGCCCAGATCCAGGGCCGCGCCGGGGCGCAGCGGTGCGGCGGTCTCGGCGAGCAGCGGGTTGACGCGGGCGTCCCAGGTACGCCGGGTGCGGTAGTGCCGCTCCCAGAACAACTCGGCGTCCTCGTCCGCCGCGCCCTCGGCGGTGGGTCGTCGGCGTCGGGTGGAATCCATCTGAGTTGCCCCTTCGTCGGCCGGCGTGATCCGATACGCACCTTCGATGCCGGTGATGTACCGACAGCATCGCCACCGCCGTTTCCCCCTTGCAAGAAAAGTTGCGGATCCGCATCATCGGGGGATGGACAACCCCGCAGGAGACGTTTTGGCCGGAGTTGGGCCGCGTCTGCGTGCCCTGCGCCGGGCGCGGAGCGCCACGCTGGCGGCGCTGGCACACGAAACCGGTCTCACAGCGAGCACCCTGTCCCGTCTCGAGAACGGCAAGCTCCGCCCCACGCTGGAGCAGCTACTGCCGCTGGCCCGGGCGCACGGCGTCCCGCTCGATGATCTCGTCGCGGCGCCGCCCACCGGCGACCCGCGCATCCACCTGCGACCAGTCCGGCGATCCGGGCTGGTGATGGTGCCACTGACCAGGCGGGCCGGCGGTATCCAGGCCTACAAGGTGATCTATCCACCCGCCGGCCGAGCGCCCACGATGAACCTGCGGACCCACGAGGGATACGAGTGGTTCTACGTCCTCAACGGACACGTCAGGTTCGTGCTCGGCGAGCAGGAGTTCCAGCTCGGCGTCGGCGAGGCCGCGGAGTTCGACACCCGCATACCGCACTGGATCGGCAGCGCCGACAGCCATCCCGCGGAGCTGCTCACCCTGTTCGGCGCGCAGGGAGAGCGCGCCCATCTGGCACCGTCCAGGCACTGACCATCTCAGCCCTCCGACAGCCGTGTTCGACGCACGGCGGCGGCGTCTCCCCTCCACCCGAACGACAGCGCTCCGACATGGTCGGCACCGTATGGCCGAGACAGAAACCACGACCACGACGCCATCCGCACCCGCGACGGCGATGTCGAGATCCCGGGGGCAGGTCAGCGCCGCGAACGTCGGTAGCCGTCTCGGCGTATCTTCGTTCCCGCTGACGAGTAACGGCTGGCAGCAGGCGGGAGGTAGGGCAGGATCCTCAAACTGCCTACCTCCCGGCTGAGCCGTAAGTCGCCTGTCAGGGGCGGCCCAGGGCGCGGTACTCCCAGCCCTCGGCGCGCCAGGCCTCCGCGTCCAGGGCGTGGCGGCCGTCCACGATCCGGCGGTTCCGGACCACCTGCGCCAGCGCGGACGGCTGAATCTCCCGGAACTCGGCCCACTCGGTCAGCAGGACCACCACGTCCGCGTCCTGGGCGACGTCCAGGGCGCTGGTGCCGTACCTGAGTTCGGGGTACGCGCGGCGGGCGTTGTCGAGAGCGGCGGGGTCGTAGACGCGGACATTCGCGCCCAAACCGTGCATGGTGCGGGCCACGTCCAGGGCGGGGGCGTCGCGGATGTCGTCGGAGTTGGGTTTGAAGGCGGCGCCCAGGCAGGCGACGCGCTTGCCGTCGAGCTGGCCGCCGAGGAGCTCCCTGACCAGGTCGATGGTACGAGAGCGGCGGCGGCGGTTGATGGCGTCGACTTCGCGGAGGAAGGAGACGGCCTGGCCGACGCCGATCTCCTCGGCGCGGTGCGCGAAGGCGCGGATGTCCTTGGGCAGGCAGCCGCCGCCGAAGCCGAGGCCGGGCTGGAGGAAACGGCCGCCGATGCGGTCGTCGTAGGCGAGGGCCTTGGCCAGGTCGCGTACGTCGGCGCCGGTGGCCTCGCAGATCTCGGCCATCGCGTTGATGTAGGAGATCTTGGTGGCCAGGAAGGAGTTGGCGGCCACCTTGACGAGTTCGGCGGTGGGCAGGTCGGTGACGACGGTGGGGGTGCCCAGGTCGAGGATCGGCCGGAAGGCCGCGGTGAGCTGGTCGCGGGCCCAGTCGGAGGCGACGCCGAAGACGAGGCGGTCGGGGCGCAGGGTGTCGTCGACGGCGAAGCCCTCGCGCAGGAACTCGGGGTTCCAGGCGAGTTCGACCTCGTCCCCGGCGGGGGCCAGCTCGCGGAGCATGTCGCCGAGCCGGGCGGCCGTGCCGACGGGGACGGTCGACTTGCCGACGACCAGGCAGCGGCGGGTCAGGTGGGCGGCCAGGGCGCGGACGGTGGCGTCGACGTAGGTGAGGTCGCAGGCGTCGGAGCCGGGCTGCTGGGGGGTGCCGACGCAGATGAAGTGCACGTCGCCGTGGGCGGCGGCCTCCTCGTAGGAGGTGGTGAAGCGGAGCCGGCCGGATTCCATGGTCTTGGCCAGCAGTTCGGGCAGTCCGGGCTCGAAGAACGGCACCTCGCCGGACTGCAATTTCTTGATCTTGTTGGCGTCCACGTCGAGGCCTACCACTTCGTAGCCCAGTGACGCCATGCAGATGGCGTGCGTCGCCCCGAGGTAGCCGGTTCCGATGACCGTCAGCCGTGGGAGTGCGGCGTCGCTCATGTCTGTACTTTCCTTTCGCGTGTGATTGAGCTCGGTGCTCAGGAACAGCTGCCCTTTTTGACGAGCGTGCCGCCGGTGACCTTGTTGTCGCAGGCGATCGTGTTTCCGCCGACGGTGTCGTTGACGCCGTATCCGCCGGAGTTGCCGAGATCGATGATGTTGGCGCGGAACACGTTGCCGGTGCCCCAGCCGTCCACGATCTTGTGGGTCTGGAAGCCGTCGGCGTTGGTGTTGCTGCCGGTGTTGGCCTCGATGACGTAGCCGTTGCCCTTGACGTCGACCCAGGAGTCGTTGTGCTTGGAGCCGCCGAGGACGGAGCCGTCGAAGATGTTGCCGACGACGCGGCCGTCGGAGGTGCCTTCCTTGATGTCGATCGCCTCGGCGGTGGCCCTGATGACGTTGCCGCGCACGAGGTTGCGGTCGCTGCGGTCCATCTGGCCGCCGGAGAAGGTCGCCCAGTTGCTCTCGGCGGTGCCGAGGTAGACGCCCTCGCCGAACTTCTCCCGGCGCAGGCCGGTGGCGTAGATCATGTTGTACTGGACGATGTTGTCGCTGCTGAAGTTGCGCAGGTGGATGGCTTCGTCGCCGATGTGGTGCACGGTCAGGCCCTGGATGATCGTGTGGCTGGTCTTGTCGGCCATCACGCCCTTCTGGCTGTTGCGGACCGTGAAGCCGATCAGCCGCCAGTGGCTGACCCCGTTGAGGTGGAAGGCGTAGCCCTTCTTGACGCCGCCGCCGTCGATGATCGCCTCGGGCGAGCCGCAGACGAAGATCGGGTCGGATTCGGTGCCGGCGACCGTGGCCACGAAGCGGCCCGCGTACACGCCGGGCTCCAGCTTGATCACGGTGCCGGGTTCGGCCGCCTCGATCGCCTCGGCGAGGCCGGCGGCGTCGGTGACGGTCACCGTGGCCTCCGGGCAGTCGATCGTTCCCTCGCCGGTGGGGACGGGGATGGCGGGGGGCTGTTGCAGGGCGACGAACGGTTCCACGTCATCCTCCTCTTGGTCCTCCACCTGCGATTCCTGTGGTACCTGGGACGTTTGGGAGGAGTCGGTCGTTCCACCGCTTTGCGGATGAATATCCTCAACTCGCATGCTCGGCTCGCTGGAGCCGCCGAAAATCCCGCGTACCAGCACCACCACGATCACCGTGATGATGGCCCCGGCCAGCATTCCCACCAGGGTCTTTCTGTCGATGTCCAGGCGCATCGCTCAGCTCCTCCCCGCCGGAGTGCGGGCGGCGGCGGTCCTCAGGACCTGCGCCGGCCGCTCCTCCAGCAGTGTCTGCTTCTCGTACGGATGGACGATTCTGCGGCCGACCCGCGGGCCGTCACCGCGCATGGCCCGCAGGGCCGAGATCACGATCAGCGCGATCACCGCGAACCAGATGATGTTCATCGGCTTGGCGATCCGCTTCACCATCGTCCAGAACCCGGCCGTGTCCTGCCAGCCGTCGACGTTGTTGGCCGTGGGGGTCTCGATGCCCTTCGCCCGGCTGGTGTCGATGGCGCTGCGGCCCGCGCCGCCCAGGGTGTTTCCGGTGATCTTGGTGCCGTCGGCGTTGCCCAGCAGGGAGATCGCGTGCAGGGACGCGGACTGGACCGTGTTGCCGGAGATGGTGGCCTCGGCGTCCCTGAGGAAGATCGCGGTCGCGGTGTCGCGGACGATGTTGCCGCTGACCCGGGCCGATCGCACACCGTCGCGGAGCGCGATCCCCTGGATGCGCTGGCCGGTGAGCCGGTTGCCGGAGACCTGCACCCCGGTGGCGTCCTGGCTCACCACGATGCCCATCTCCCCGCCGATCACCTCGCTGGTCTGTACGGCCAGCTTGACCCCGCCCTGGATCTCCACACCGTAGTGCCCGTTGTCCCGGGCCACGCTGCTGGTCACCGAGCTGCCGCCGAAGCTGCGCAGCGACTCCCCGGACGCCGAGGGCCCCCGGGCCAGCGGCAGGCCGCTGATGGTGAAGCCGTTGCCGGCGTTGTGCTCGGCCGTGGATCCGGTGATCGTGACGTTCTGGGTGCCCCGGGACAGCACGAATCCGTCGCCTCGGCTGTTGCTCACGGTGGTGTTCTCGATGGTGGCGTTGCGGGCGAACCGGTGCAGCAGCACGCCGTCGACCAGGCTGCCGCTCACCGTGACGTTGGTGATCCTGGTCTCGTTGGAGGCCGTGATGAAGATCCCGTACGCGTTGCCGGTGATCGTGGTGTCGGTGATGTCGCCGGTGACCAGGTTGGCCTCCGGCAGCTGGAAGGTGGCCTTCCCGCCGCCCGTACCGTTGGTGACCACGATCTCGTTGTCGCCGCCGCCGCTCGGCACAAGCTGGCCGTTGGGCATGAGCACCTTCGGCTGCTGCTCCCCCGAAGCGGTGGGCTTGGGCGTGGGCGAGACCGTGGGGGTGACGGTGCCCGCCGGGACGGTGGGAGGCAGCAGCCGTTTGGCGGTCTGGCTGGGCCGGTCGCTGCCGGTCATGGCCACCCCGCCGGTCGGGCCGCTCCAGAAGCCGAGATGCTCGACCGTCGCGTGGCTCATCTTGAGCTCCCCGCCGACCGCGCGCAGGTAGGCCCGCCCGTCGGCGACCTTGGTGTCCACCGTCCTGGTGTGGGTGTCCCAGCTGCTGAGCCGGACCGGGTTCTGGGCCGAGCCGTTGATGCGGACGCTCGCGCCGAAGCTCACGATCGACACGAAGGTGCCGGGCTCGCTGCGCATCCGGATCACCAGCGGCCCGGTCGCGTTCTGGAGCACCAGTTTGGACCCCGGGCCGAGGAACACGTTGATGCCCAGCACGTATGAATTGTCGTCCTGTTTCTGGAACTCCTCGCCACCCAGCTTCTCCAGGTCCGCCACCCGGTACGGCTCGCGCCGCTGCGGCAGCACCAGCGTCCGGCCGTTGGCCGAACTGGAGATGTGCGGCACCCGGGCGGCCGCGGCGGCCGGACCGCCCCGCGCCATCGCGGAGGACAGCGTGGCCCGAGTCTGCATGATCCGCAAATCCTCCTGGTCGACCAGGGTCGACTGCTGTTGCGCGTCCGCCGCGGACACCTCGTTGACGCCCGGCGTCGGCGGCGGGCGGTCGATGTAGGACAGGTACGCCCAGGTGCCGACCGCGGACAGGGTCAGCGCCATGAGGATGAGGAACAGGCGTTTCACCCTCTGCCCCCAATCGTCGGGGTCGAACCCGCGTGCGCCGGCGGCCGATGCCTGCTCGCACGGCCGGGCATGGGCACGGGCATGGTGTTCTCGGACTGGTCCTGCCCCCGCGCCGCGTGGCGCAGCAGCATGAGCGGCCGCTCCTCCATCGGCTTCTGGAGCTCGTACGGGTCGCGGATCTTGCCGCGCCGCCGCTTCTCCATGATGCCGCGGGACCGGATCGCCGAGACGATGACGAGCAGGAAGACGCACGCCCAGATCACGTTCATGGGTTTGACGTAGCGCTTGGCCTTGATCCAGAACGTCGAGGTGTCCTTCCAGCCGTCCTCGTCGTTGTTGTGCTTGTTCAGCTTGCCGGAGGAGCGCGCGGTGCTGATCGCGCTGGTGCCGGAGCCGATGAGGGTGTTGCGGGTGATCTCGGACCCGTCCGCCTGGCCGACCACGGTGATGCCGTGCGCCTCCGGGTCCGTGATCGTCGTGACCTTGTTTCCGACGACCGTGCCGTCGGAGTCGCGCAGGTAGATGCCGGTGGTCGTGCCCTTGATGGTGTTGCCCGCCACGTGCGCGCCGGTCGCGCCGTCGCGCAGGGCGATCGCCTGGCGGCGCTGGTTGGTCAGCTTGTTGCCGGAGATCTGCACGCCGCTGGCGCCCTCGCGGACCACGATGCCCATGTCGCCGCCGATGACCTCGCTGGTCTGCACGGCCAGCCGGCTGCCGCCGAGCACCTCGATGCCGTAGCGGCCGTTGTCGCGGGCGATGCTGCTGTTGATCGAGCTGTCGCCGTACACGGCCAGCGACTCGCCGCTCGCGGACGGGCCCTGCGCGAGGGCCCGGCCGTTGACGGTGAAGCCGTTGCGGCCGTTGCCCTGGGCCAGGCAGTCGGTGACCCTGACCTTCTCGGTGGCCCGCGACAGCACGAAGCCGTCGCCGCCGCTGCCGATCACGTCGGTGTTCTCGATCGTGGCGTTCTTGGCGAACCGGTGCATGAACACGCCGTGCACCAGGCTGTCGACGATCTTGTTGTCGATGATCTGCGTCTGGTTCGAGCCGGAGACGAACAGCCCGTACGCGTCGCCGGTGATCACGCTGTGCTGGATCGACCCGGACACCAGCTCATCGGCGAGCACGTGGGAGGCGGTGCCGGGGCCGACCGGGATGGTCTCCACGTCGCCGAAGTTGCCGCCGCTCTTGTCGGGGTTGTTGTTGGCGGCCAGGCGTTTGGCCTTGTCCTGGTGGCGCTGCGCCTTGGTCCTGTGCCGGTAGGCGCTGGCCGGCCGCTCGGTGCCGGTGAGCGCGATGCCCCCGGTGCGGCCGCTCCAGAACCCGAGATCCGAGACCTGCGCGTAGGTCATCTCGAACTCGCCGCCGACCGCGCGGATGTAGGCGCGCCCGTCGACTGTGGAACGGTCCGGTTGCTGGGTACGGACATCCCAGCTCGTGATGCGCACCGGATTTTTGGCGGTGCCCTTGATCTCGATGCTGCCGCCGAACGCGATGATCGAGCTGAACGAGCCGGGCAGGCTGCCCATCCGCAGCGTCAGCGGTCCGCGCAGCTGCAGGCGGGCGCCGTCGGCGACGAAGACGTGGATGCCGAGCAGGACCGAGCCGTCCTTCATCTGGCGGACGTACCGGCCCTTTTCGACCGCCGCCAGGTCCCTGAGCGTGTACGGGGCATTGGTGTTGCGCGCGGGCAGCACCAGCGTCCGGCCGTGCGACGAGACGAAGACCTGGGGTTGCTTGCGCTGGGCGGCCTCGATGCCGCCGGTCTGCAGCAGGGCGGTGAGCGCGGCGCGGGCCTGGACCAGCCGCTGGTCCTCCATGTCCACCAGAGCCGCCTGGGCTTCGGCTTCGTCGGCGGTGAACGTGGTGGGCGCCGGGTCGCGGGCGGCGGGAGGCGCGGCGGCGGCGGGAGCCGTACCGAGACCGAAGACCAGCGCCGCGATGAGGGTCAGTGGGGCGAAACGCGCCATCTCAGACCATCCCCTTGAGCGTGGCGGCGCTCTGGCCGGCCCCGCCCACCTGGTCGGCCGTTCGGGTCAGCCAGCCCTGCTTGTTCATCGTCAGGAACGCCCACAGTTTGATCGGCAGGGCGATCATGATAACCACCAGGCAGAGCAGCGGCAGCAGCAGGATCTCCGCGGGGTGGCGGCGCAGGTGCGACCAGCCGCGTACGCCCCGGCCCAGCAGCAGCCAGCCGACGGCCAGCCCGATGCCCCACGGGGTGAGCTCCAGCCTGCTGAAGAACAGGTAGGCGAGCGTGACGCCCATGGTCACCGGGGTGAGCAGGATCTGCAGCACGGTGACCTTGGTGACCAGCGGGGTCTTCCACAGCCACCCCTTCCACAGCGCCGTCAGGTAGCAGCGGTAGGAGTTGCGGCTCCACCGGACGCGCTGCTTGACGAAGGCGCGGAAGGAGTCGGGGAACATCGAGATGGCCCGGGCCGAGGACTGGTGCACGGTCTTGTATCCGGAGGCGAGGACCAGCCAGGTCAGGCGGCCGTCGTCGCCGGCGATGCACCGGCGGCCGAGGAAGAACTCGTTCTCCAGGTTGTGGACCACCGGGAGGATGGCCGCGCGCCGGTAGGCGGCGGTCCGGCCGGACAGGCAGGCCACCCCGCCCCGGCTGCCCATCGCGGGCACGTAGTCGTAGTAGCGCAGGTTGACCAGCCAGTCGGCGATGCGCCGCCAGATGCTGCTGGTCCGCTGGTAGACGTTCTGCTGGGTGCCGACGCCGCCGACCGAGGGGTCCTCGAACGGCATCTGGACGGCGGCCAGCAGGCCCGGCTGCCACCAGGTGTCGGAGTCGGCGAAGACCACGACCTCGCCGCGGGCCGCCCGGATGCCCACGCCCAGCGCGGAGCGTTTGCCGGCGTGCTCGTAGATGAGGACCTTGAGCCGGGGGTCCACCACCTCGTGCAGTTTCGTGTGGCATTCGGTGTCGCCGACGTCCACCACGATGATCACTTCGTACGGGTCCTGGTCCAGCCAGCTGGCCAGGCAGCGGACCAGGATCTCGGCGTCCTCCCGGTAGGACGGGACGACGACGGAGACCGTGGTCCGGTAGCTGTTCACGACCGGCTTGGCCAGCCGGGACAGCACCACCCGGTAGAGCCACAGCCCCCAGACGAGGAGGCCGGCCAGTCCTAGGGGGATCAGGTCGCGCCAGGTCCCGTTGGCACTGGAGCGAACGAACCATTCGTAGGCAGCATCAAACCAGTTTGCATCGGACGCCACGTGATCCTCCTGGGCGATTTGCCCCCACATGCCCAGTTTGACCTGGGCAAACTAGCCCTTCTCAGACAAGGGGAGAACCTACGGGTTGGCGCACCGCAAAATGGCGGGAACGGTGCAATTGTTATAAGCCTGAAGAAATTTGCACCGGGGGCAGGTGAGACCGATGAGGCGACCGATATGGATCATCGTGGATTTGGGCGAACGTGCGTTACGGGAGATTTAGTAAGAAACCTTTTTTATGACAAGGGATCTTTACTCCGAGAATGGGATCATGGTCAAAGTTGCCCGCCATCCTCCTGCTGGCTCATGTTTTGCGACGGCCCGAGCATGAGAACCTTATTCGGATCACCGGCTTGGGATGGTAACTATTCCGACTCAATGATTTAGCAGGAAATTTCACGACATGGTGTCGGCTGGACTCGCGCGGATGCTATGGCCTAATCGCGAAGGACCCGATTGAGAAGATCGGTGCCACAATGGGGGGCGATGCTGACCGAATCCCGATTGCGCGCGACCGCCTCCCTGCACGGCCTGGCCCTCGGCGACGCGCTCGGCTCCCAGTTCTTCGTCCCCGCCAACCGCCAAGCCCTCACCGACCGCTCCCTGCCCCCCGGACCCTGGCAGTGGACCGACGACACCGAGATGGCCTGCTCCATCCACCGCGTCCTCACCGAGCACGGCACCATCGACCAGGACGAACTCGCCGCGAGCTTCGCCGCGCGCCACGATTTCGACCGCGGGTACGGCCCCGCCACCAACCGCATGCTGCGCCTGGTCCGCGAAGGCGGCGACTGGCGAACCCTGGCCACCGGCCTGTTCGACGGCAGCGGCTCGTGGGGCAACGGCGCCGCCATGCGGGTGGCACCGCTCGGCGCGTGGTTCGCCGGCGACCCGGCCCGAGCCGTACGGGAGGCGAAGGCGTCGGCCCAGGTCACCCACACCCACCCGGAAGCCGTCGCGGGCGCCGTCGCCATCGCCGTGGCCGCCGCCACCGCCGCGGCCCAAGCCGACCTCACCCCCGGCCGCTTCCTCGACCAGGTCCTCCACCACACCCCACCCAGCCAGGTCCGCGACGGAATCACCGAAGCCCGCCGCCTGCTCCCCCTCACCGACCCCGTCCTGGCCGCCCGCACCCTGGGCAACGGCCGCGCCGTCTCCGCCCAGGACACCGTCCCCTTCACCCTGTGGTCCGCCGCCCGCCACCTCGACAACTACGAACAGGCCTTCTGGACCACCGCCACCGCCGGCGGCGACATCGACACCACTTGCGCCATCGTCGGCGGCATCATCGCCACCCGCTCCCCCCTCCCACCCCATTGGCCGTCCTCCCGCGAACCCCTGCCCGCCTGGGCCAACGTCGCAGCCCGGCCGTCCTCAAGCGATGATTAATCTGGTTGCCGGTCGCGAGCCCGGGTCGTCACGCTGGGGCGCATGAACATGCCCTATCGGCAGATCCGGGCCGTCTACACCGAGGAGGCGGTCACGGTCTACCAGGCCTATGACCCGGCCATCGCCACTCCGGCGCTCGCCGCCCAGCGATTCGTCGCGCCGTTCAAACGCGAGCGGATGACCTGGATCAAACCCTCGTTTCTGTGGATGATGTACCGCTGCGGGTACGCCACCAAGCCCGGTCAGACCCGGGTTCTGGCCATCGAGTTGTCCCGCGACGCCTTCGAATGGGCGCTCGCGCACTCCTGCCTCAGCCACGGCGCGCAGCACAAGCGGGACTATCCCGTACGCGTCCAGTGGGATCCCGAGCGTGACGCGCACCTGCACGCCCTGCCGTACCGATCCGTCCAGATCGGGCTGTCCGGCCAGGCCGTCGACCGCTACCTCGACGGCACGCTGACGATCACCGACGTCACCCAGCGAGCGCACGACATCCACCAGGCACTCCGCGACCGCTCGGACGTCACCCCGCTCCTTCCGGTCGAGTATCCCTATCCGCTCTCCGACGACCTGAAGACGGTAATCGGCGCCACGATGGCGTCCGAGGCATGATGCTGATCGTGCAGCGGATCGTGATCCGGTGGACCAAGCAGGGCCGTGGCGCGGAGGAAGCGGCCAAGCGGCGGGGAGTGCCCACCGCCTGCTCGCTCCCACCGCCGCCGGATGCCCAGCTGACCTGCCATAACATCCTCGCGGACCAGCGAACCGGCTACGAGCCGGTCGGCGTTCTCGACGGCTTAAATCTTCCCGCCCAGCTCAACGGCCTGCGTTTCGAACAGGCCGGACCGGACATGCGTGTGATGCGCGCACCGGTTTGGGCCTCCTACCCGACCAACCGCCACCCCGGCCAGGTCTTTCTCCTCCCTCCAGGCTCGCGGGCTCGTTATCAGGGACGAGGAGAAGGGCACCGACGAGTACGGCGAGGCTGCCCGTGGTGGACCGGGTCATCGTGCCGACGGCTACCCCGATGAGGGCGATGATCGTCAGATAGAGGAGTGCTCCAACGAGCGCTCTCACGATGCCCGGGTCGGTGATCGAAGCGGCGGGGAGCCCGGCGCGGCTGAGCACGAGCTGCACCAGGGTGAAGCTGGCGAGCGTCGTGACGAGGCCGATGACGAAAGCGATCGCGGCCACGACGGCGGCCTTCGCCGTGAGGAGGCGGGATCGTGACGGGATGGTGGCGAGGCTTGTGCCGATCATGCCGGTGTCGTACTCACGCGTGATGCTGAGTGCGCCCAGCATGCCGACAACGACTTGCGCGAGGAGGACGCCCTTCAGACTGGTCGCGGTCGGATCCCACCCGGCGGGCAGGTCGGACGGCGACGCGCCGAACAGGCCGGACGCTCCAACCGCGCCGAGGGCGACGCCTGCCACGATGGTGCCCAGTGCTGCGATCCAGGTGCTCCGGACGCTGCGGAGTTTGGTCCATTCGCTCGCTCAGTCTCTGGATCGTGCCGGTATCAGCTTCGAAGAGGCGCCGTACTCAACCCTCCTCATCACAGGGGCTGACACCTCTGGGCCCGAGGAACCCGGTGATGACGCCCGGCTCGGCTGTGAAGGACAGATCGTCTACGACGGTCTTTGCTCCATATCGTTTCGTCAGTCCTCGTGCTCGAATGCCGACGGCGTCTACGGCGTTGGGCTTGGCTTGCGTGAGCGGCACGTGTGCTCCCTTCCTCACAAGTACACTAGTCGGTGTGGTTTTTGGAAAACTTAGAGCGTGCTGAGAACAGGGCGCCACGGTCAGGGCTGGGACGGAACGCCGATCGCGTCAGTCCACGCGAGGATCGCTTCGGCGTAGCCCGTGAAGTTGCTGCGCTGGATGACGCCGGACGCGTCGATGTGACGCGACTCGGAGAGTCCGAACTGGCGCAGCAGGTCCAGGACGAGTGGTCGCGCCGCACGCGCGAGGTCGGGCGACAGGCACGTCGCGAGGTCGACGGTGTGTCGACGGGGCTCGACGTCGGCGATCCGGTGGGTGCCCGCGGGAGCGTAGGTCTGGGTGTTGTGGTTCCATACCTCGATCGGCGCTGTGCGGTCGGCGGCGGTCGGCGAGGTGAGGGTCAGTTCGACTGCGGCGTCGCCGAGGACTGTGGCGTGATCGGCGTAGGCCGCGGTGAGGCGCAGGAGCGCGATGGTGATCCATGCGACGGCACCCTCGCCGACCGCCCAGACCGGCGTGCCGTCGGCGGGGCTGTCGCGGAGCGTCCCCACCTGGAGCGCGCCGAGCGCGGATCCGTCCGCGTTGAGCTGGCAGTAGTAGCCCTTCACCGGCTGGCCCGGCGGACGTTGAGGCGCGAAGGTGAGGCTGTCGGCACGGGTCTCCGGCTGATCGGATCCGGTGATGATCGGTGCCGGCCACACCGCGACCTGCTGTCGCATCCATCGTCGCAGTTCGTCGCCGCTCGCCGCGCCGAACTCGACCGATGCCGGGCGGACCGGCACCGCGCTCACCACGAGCCACGGCGACTCGGCGCTCAGCCGCGTGGTCGCGTTCGTGACGAGCCGCTCATGCCGATCAATCATCGTTCGTACACCGCTTTCCTCGTGCCTTCGTGGCAAAGCCGACAGGTCGGCCCGGTCCGAGCCGAGTCGAGGTCAGAACAGCTTGCGCGCCTCGGAGTCGGCGAGCAGCTCCGGGTTGGGCACCCGCGACTTGCTGGCGACGTTGGCGAGCATCTGATGCGCCATGTGGAAGCCGAAGTCCTCGGTCACCGCCTTCTTCCAGTGCCGTGACAGGATGTTGTGGGCGGCCCACCGCGTGTAGCGCGGCCGCTTCATGATGAAACGCGCGAGTTCCCAGGCGCGATCGAGCAGCTGCTCGCGAGGGAGCACGTCGCTGACGATTCCCCATTCGAGGGCCTTGCCGGCCGGGATCGACTTGGCCGCGTAGATGTAGTATGCGGCGCGCTTGGGGCCCATCAGCGCTTCGAGCGCCATGCCCTGGCCGTCTCCGGGAGGAGAGCCCAGCCAGAAGTGCGGGTCCATGAAGTCGGCGTCGGGCGCGGCGAACGTGACGTCGCTCATCATCGCGAACTCGGTGTGCACGCCCGGGCCGTTGACGGCCGCGATCGTCGGGATGTCGATGTTGTTGGCGAAGCTCTCGATCAGCTTCCAGCCGTTGGTCATCCGCTGGTAGATGTGGTCCGGATCCAGATCGGAGGCGGGTTTGGGGTTGAGCCCCTTCGGGTTGCCGGTCATCCACTTGTCGCCGGTGCCCGTGATGATCAGCACGTGGTTCTCGGGATCGTTGCCGATCTCCTGCCACACCCGCGTCCACACGTTGTGCGCGGCGTGGGTGTGGGCATACGGCCCGTCGTTCGTGTGCAGGCGGACTTCGATGATGCCGTCCTCGCGCCGCATCCGGAAGAAGTCCGAATACCTGGCCGAGTACTCCTCGAACGTGGGCGGGGCAAGGTAACCCTCCCAGTGATCAGCCGGATTGAACGCCATGCGACTACCTCCATGTAGTGGGCTGCCGCCGCTCGATCTGTCGAGGCTCGGACGGTTCCAGGGCGGACTCACCATAAGTACACTAATCAGTGTGGTTTTAGGAATCTAGCGTATGCTGAGCGCATGTCGAGGGCTATCGCGGCGGTTCAGACTCCTGGGCGCCGGCTGCGGTCCGAGGGCAAGAGGGCCGCGATCTTGGATGCGGCCGAGGCGCTGTTCATCACCGAGGGCTACGAGCGGGCGAGCGTCGACGCCATCGCGGCCCGAGCGCAGGTCTCGAAGCGCACCGTCTACGACCACTTCGGGGAGAAAGGGACGATCTTCCTGCGGGTGCTCGAGCGCGTGAACGACGCGCTGGTCAGCGCCGTTCGTGCCGCGATCGACCAGGAGCTCACGCCGGGCCGTGACCTGAGCGACGCGTTGACGGCGTTCGGGCGACGAGTGGTCACGCAGACCTTTCCGTCATCCGACTACGTGACCTTCCGGCGGCTGACCTCGCAGCAGCGGTCGGTACCTCAGCTGGCCGAGACCGCGCGCGACCGCCCCGAGCGGATGCTGGAGGAACGCTTCGCCGTACTGGCCGCGGACGGCGAGATCCGGGCCGCGGACCCCCGCCTCGCCGCGCGGCACTTCACCGCTCTGACGATCGGCCTCGCGCTGGACGCGCTGGAGGGCGCCGGGGCGGAGGAGCCGGAGATCCTGGCGATCATCGCCGACGGAGTCGACGCGTTCCTGCGCGCCTATCGCTGACCTCGCCCGTCTCGTCTCAGGAGTGCCGAGCGGGGCTCGTCAAGACGTCGGACACGAGAGGCACGGACCTCCCGTCCGCATCGAGGCCCCGCGACGAACGTGGACGCCCGGACTCCCGGCAGTCTGCGGATCCACTCTTCTGCGTTCCTCAAGTCCGGCTCGTTAGACATCCCAGGAGCTTAAGTGTCAAGCTGTGAGCGGTTCGGCGTGA
The DNA here is from genome assembly GCF_039871605.1 of Acrocarpospora sp. B8E8. Classification (NCBI taxonomy): domain Bacteria; kingdom Bacillati; phylum Actinomycetota; class Actinomycetes; order Streptosporangiales; family Streptosporangiaceae; genus Acrocarpospora; species Acrocarpospora sp. B8E8. The sequence goes on from NZ_JBDPLV010000006.1 coordinate 75,934, forward strand.
TGCGACCAAGCGGTTGTTTCGTCGTAGGGTGTGCCGTTTTTGAGACAGCCGTGCAGGATACCGACGAGCCGGTTGGCGAGTTGGCGCAGCGCGGTGTAATGGCTCACCTCACTGGCTCGTTGCTTGTCGTAGTAAGCGCGAGCACCGGGCGAGGCGTTGAGCGCGGCGAAGGCCTGGACGACCAGGGCGTCAACGAGCCTGTCGTTGTGAACGAACCGGGCCAGCACGACCTTCTTCTTGCCGGAGGCTCGGGTGATCGGGCTGGTGCCGGCATAGTTCTTACGCGCCTTGGCATTGACGTACCGCTTCGGGTCGTCGCCGAACTCGGCCAGCACCCGGGCGCCAAGGATCGAACCCAGTCCCGGCTGGGACTGGATGATCTTAGCGGCCGGGTGCTCGCCAAAATGCGCCTCGACCTGGCCTTCCAGGGTCTTGATCTGCTCATTCAGAACGGTCAGGACGGCCGCGCTCGCTTGCACGGTGGCCGCGTAGGCGCTGGCCACCACCTCAGGCTGGCCCAGATGCCCGGCCCGCAGTGCCGCCTGGATCTTGGCCGCCTTGTCCGCGATGCCGCGGCGGCGGGCCCGCTTCAGCGCCGCGCTGATCTGGCTGATCGTCAGCCTCGCGGCCGAGGCCGGTTCGGGGGCTCTGGTCAGCAGTTCCAGGGTGTCGGCGGCGGTCAGGTCGTCAAAGGCCTCCAGCGCGGCGGGGAAGTAGTCGCGCAGCGCGTGCCGCAGCCGTTGCATGTGACGGGTGCGTTCCCAGATCAGCGTCTTGTGCGCCCGGGCAACCACCTTGATCGCCGCGGCCAGGGCGCTGTCCCCGGCCACCGCCCGCAACTGGTGAGAGTCGGTCCGGACCATGTCGGCCAGCACGTGGGCGTCGCCCGCGTCGCTCTTGGCCCCCGACACCGAATGACGCTTACGGTACTCGCTGGCCTGCAGCGGGTTGACCGCGAACACCCGATACCCGGCGGCGATCAATGCCTGCACCCACGGGCCCCGGTCGGTCTCGATCCCGATCAGCACCTGCTCGGCCTGCTCGTCCGCGGCCTCGCCGAGCTGTTCGGCGATCATCGCGTGCAGCCGGGTCATGCCCGCCACCCCCTCCGGCAGCCGGGCTTTGGCCAGCCGCTTGCCCGAGGCGTCCATCACCTCCACGTCGTGATGGTCTTCGGCCCAGTCGTCCCCGACGAACAGCAACTCTTCTCCCACCTTCGATACCGAGCTCCTCCGGCAGCCGGTCGGGAGAACCATCAACGACCTAATGAATCAGTGCTACGCCATGGCGGCGGGCACGACATCCCATCAGCGATCAACTCACCCAGTTACCGGCAGGGGCACGGTCTTTCATCAGGACTCAGGTCCAGGAACACAGAGTGCTCACCTGCCAGTGGCTACCAATCCGAAGTCTGCCCGATGACCTTGGGCAGATCCGTTAACTCTCATTAGGAATCACCCAGAAATGACATACGCAGAGGCCGTCGCCGACGGCATCTGGGCAGCGGGCGCCGCGCGGGTCGGGTACATCCCCTCCGTGACCGTGGCGCCGATCATCAACGCGCTGGTCGCGTCCGACGGTGGGGCGAACGGCGTCTCCCCCCGCGTCACCCCGCTCTCTCGCGAGGAAGAGGCCATCGGCGTGATGGGGGCGGTCGCGTTCACCGGCAAGCTCGGCGCGGTCGTCATGCAGGACAACGGCTTCGGCAACGCGCTCACCGCGCTGACGACGTTCACGCTGTCCTACCATCTGCCGCTGCTCATCTTCGCGAACACCCGGGGAAGCCTCGGCGAGTACAACTCGATGATCCACTCCATCAGCCAGCCGGTGCCGGCCATCCTGCGCGCGGTCGGACTCCCCGTCATCGAACTGGACCGCAGGAGCGGCGCCGACGACTGGCGCGACACCGTCCAGGAGGCGGGCGTGCACGCCGTCATGACATACCGGACCGTGGTCGTCCTCGGGTCCTTCTGGAACACCGACGGAAAGGTCGCCTGATGAAGCGGATCGAAGCACTCGACGTACTCGCGGACCTGACGAGCCGGCATCCCGTCGTCGTGACCTGCGCGGCGACGAGCCGCGGGCTGGCGTCGGTGAAGGACAGCGACAACCACCTCTACATGCTGGACGCGATGGGGCTCGTCGGATCGGTGGCGACCGGGCTGGCGCTCAGCGTGGACCCCTCCGCGCCGAAGGTCGTCGGCATCGAGGGGGACGGTTCGCTCCTCATGAACCCGAACGTCCTCCCCACGGGTGGCTACCTCGCCCCCGGCAACCTGCTCCTCGTCCTGCTCGACAACGGGGTGTACGGATCGACCGGGGCGCTTCCGACTTACTCCTCGAAGATCGACCTCGAAGCATTGGCGGCCGCCGCGGGATGGACCACCCGCGCCACGGACACCGTCGATGGGCTGAGAGCCGCCTTCGGGGAACTGCTCACGGTGCGGGGGCCGGCGTTCCTGTACGCCCGCATCGAGGAAGGCAACGCCCAAGGCATCGAGAAGCTGCTGATCGACCCGGTCTCGATCACGGGCCGGTTCACTCGATGGCTCCGGGAGGTCCATGCCGTCGCGGAGGTCGCAGCGTGACGCGCGCCGGTATCGTCACGATCAATCCCGCGTCGGGCGATGAGCTGGGCTTCTACCCGTACACGACGCCCCAGGACATCGACCGGGTGCTCCAGGTAGCCGTGGCTTCGCGCTGGGGGCGGTCACGCGTGGAGGACCGCGTCGCGGCGATCGGCCGGCTCGGTGAGGTCCTGGCGGAGCGTCGAGAGCCGCTCGCCACGCTCATCACGCTCGAGATGGGGAAGCCGATCGGGCAAGCGCGAGCCGAGATCGACAAGTGCGTCAGCGCCTGCCGCTACTACGCCGAGGAGCTTCCCGGGATCCTGCGGCTCACGACCGGTACGGACGACGACGAGCTCATCGCCATCGCGAACTCCTCCCGCTACGGGCTGAGCAGCAGCCTGTGGAGCACCGACAGCGATCACGCCGCATCCGTGAGCGCCAGGATCCACGCCGGAGCCGTCTTCATCAACACGATCTCCGCGACCGATCCCCGCCTTCCCACCGGCGGCATCAAGGCCAGCGGCTACGGCCGCGAGCTCGGCAAGTGGGGGGTCTACGAACTGGCCAACCTCCAGGCACTGCGAATCCGCACGACGCATCACCAGACGAGGAGGAGCGAAGGTCCATGCGTGAAGTGAGCGATGCGTCGGATCACCCACCGGATCAGGTCGGCGTTGTGCTCTCAGGCTGAGGTCCGGTCGGTCAGGCCGTGGTGTTCGGCTGCCCGGACGCGGGCGACATCATCGTGAGCGACGGACGCTCGAGCCCGCTTGGGGCGGCGCTCGCACTGGTCAAGGACACCATCGAGGTCACGGCTCCCCGCTCCGGCTTCTTCTGATGCCGGCGCACCCAAAACTGTTTCGACACTCCTAACAAAGTGTCAATTGATCTCTAAATATGGTCTATATAACGTGACATAGTATGAGACGCCCCCTCAGGTTGCTCCTGGCGACCGTGGCACTGTTGCCCCTCTCGTTACTTTCGGTGACCCCTGTTTCCGCTGAGCCCGCGCCCGACCCCGAGTTCCCCTGGCGCTACGACCACTGGCCGCAAACCCAGCCGTGGCAGCAGGACGAGCCCGGCGCGGCCCAGCTCCGCTCCCTGGGCGGTCAGCAGGGGCACCCGGCCCCGATCGACCCGCAGAACTGGAAGAACCCGGACCACATGACGTGGGCCGACTACAAGAAGGTGCCGGGCACCAACTGGGCCGACCCCGCGGTGCCGGGCTCGACTCGCACCTTCAAGGGCGCCCTGGTCCTGCTGGACTACCCCAACCAGCCCTTCGTCGTCACCCAGCCCAAGGGCTCGACCGTATTCAAGAACCCCACCGCGGAAGCCCACGACATCCCCCGCGACCAGGTCGCCAAGTTCTACCAGGACTTCCTCAACACCCCGAACGACCTCAACCGCGGTCACACCATCCACGAATACTGGATGGAGGACTCCGGCGGCCGGTACGGCGTGAACCTCACCGGTTTCGGCCCTTACACAATGCCGGGCAAGGACCACGAGTACGCGCTGGAGTACCAGCGGAACTCCTGCCCGGCCGGGGACACCTGCAACAAGAACCTGCGCGCCGACGGCAACGCGGCCTGGCTGGCGGCGGTCGGCCCGGAGACCGTGGCCCAGTACGACTTCGTCTTCTTCGTCAGCGCCGGCCAGGACGAGTCGTCCACCTGGCAGGAGTTCGGCATGATGAAGTTCCCGACCAAGGAAGACGTCACCGACGAGTTCGGCCCCGACGACCCGGCCCTGCCGAACTGGTCGCCCACCCGCTACGTGGAGTGGACGTCCTGGCAGGCGGGTTCGACCTTCTGGCCCAACGCCCGCTTCGGCGTCGACTCGGTCCAGGCGGAGAGCTCCGGCATGGGCGTGTACGCCCACGAGTTCAGCCACATTATGGGCATCGCCGACAACTACAACAACCCGTACGCGATTCCGGCCCGAAGGGCGTACACCGGGATCTGGGAGATGCTCAGCCGGGGCAGTTTCAACGGCCCGGGCGGCCCGCACAGTCGCTGGCTGATCCCGCCCACCGGGGGCGGCTCGATGGGCGCCCAGCACATGCTGCGCAACAAGATCAAGCTGAACATGGTCGACGAGGCGAACGTGCTGCGGCTGAACCGGGACGCGCTGGACGAGTCCGGGCTCGTGGTGGCGGAGGTGACGGCTCGGGCCGTACAGCCGGGACCGAACGGGCTGATGGGCGTCAACATCGCGATGGGCGCGGACCTGAGCCCCGCCTGTTCGACCAGCACCGACCCGCTCTGTGACGGCGGACGCTACAACAACTACACGGTCGAGGTCGTGGACCGGATGGGCGCGGACTCGTTCACGCCTGACTCCGGAGTGCTGCTGGCCAAGACCAAGGACCAGGACCAGGCCCCGTTCGAGTGGGTCATCGACGCCAACCCGCAGGACATCGGCATGACCGACTACGTCCTGCCCGATCGCACCGAGGTCCCGATCACGATCGGCGACTACCGGCAGCTGTCGGACGCGCTGTTCCACGCCGGCGCCGACTCCGGCAGCGAGTTCGAGTTCACCGACGAGGCCAACCGCCTGCACTTCTACGTCCTGGACGTGAAGCGCTCCAGCAAGGGCGTGCTCTCCTACCGGGTGGCGATCCGCTCGCTGGACGGCTCAGGACCGCAGAAGCGCGGCGTCCAGGTGCTGCCCAGCATCGGCATCACCGCTGGCGACAGCATCGCCACCTGCAAGTTCCCGGTGCTCAACACCGGCAAGAAGGCCGCCACCACCGCCCAGCACCCCGAGGACGTGTCCGCCTACCTCAACAATGACGTCTACCGCCTCACCGCCGAGGTGGAAGGCCGCGGCTGGACGATCTCCCTGCCCAACCAGCTCGCCACCGCCGAGTTCGGCAAGAAGGTCACCGTGCCCGTGCACGTCCTGCGGGCCAAGGGCGGCGCCCTGCTCGCCAAGGTCAACCTGACGGCCACCTCGGAGAGCGACCCCACCAAGAAGTCCAAGTCCACCTGCCTCGCCGTAGGCCGCTAAACCCTTTTGAGGGGTACGGCAACCGCCGTACCCCTCATGACATCTGACCAGGGCCCTAGGGAACTTCCCGGCACAGTCCCCGAGGCCATGTGATGCCGTCCTTTCCTACCGTTTCGGATATCAGACAACGGGAGGAACCATGGCATTCACCTCTGGCAGTTTCCAGATTCCGTTCGGGCTGGCCCCGGCCCTGCTCAGCGGAAAGATCCAGGCCGAACTGGTCGACGTGGGCGGCGGCCCACCCGCCGACGTCCTCAAGGCGGGAGACCCCTTCCAGGTCAACCTCACCTGGGAGCTCACCGGCTCCCTCGCACCCATGATCGGCGGCACCTGGCAACTCCGCCTGCTGATCGACGAGATCGGCGGCCCGCACGACGCGCCCTTCCCCGCGGTCCCCCAGACCAAGCCCCTCACCGGCCTCAACGCCTACTCCGACGCCATCGTCGTCACCACCGGCCTCCCCGCCGGCCCCGGCGGCAGCAGCTACGCGATCGTCGCCTCCCTCAGCTACCTCAACGTCGCCGGCACCCCCGGCGCCATGGGCGGCTACGTGGACCTCGGCCTCGTGAGCGTCATCGCCTGACATCCAGGGATGCGACGCCGAAGTCGCCTCCCACCTCAATGGTCCAGTGGACGCCGTGGGGAAGCAGGGAGTCCAGGAAGCCGGCCGGGTCGTAGGCCTGACCGGGTGCGAGTACGCCCGGCTTGGCCGGGTTGGCGGCCAGGCGGCGGGCGCTCTCAACAGCGATCACGGCGGTGGTGCCGTAGGTGTCGGGGCCCTGCACCACGCCGCGGCCGTGGCGGCCGTCGGTGGCGACGGCGTCGATCACGTAGGTGAACCGCTGGGTACGGCGGTCCTCCTCGGTGGGTCCCTCGGGCAGCCCGGCGATGATCGCCGGGTCGAGGGGAACGCTCAGCCGGGCGCTCAGCGCGGCCTCAGCCAGGCCCTCGACATGCCGCACCTGGACGTGGCGCGGGATGGTCACGACCTCGCACAGCGGAAACTTCGCCACGGGCACCGCCTCTGAGCCGCCGGGCAGGATGATCGACGTGTGCCTGGCAGGGATGCCGACACGCCAGGCGCCTCCGTCGTAGCCGAGGCCGCCCGCCTTGATGAGGTCCATGCTCTCGATCACCGACCGGAGTGACCCGCGGGACGGCCCGCCGCCTCCGGTGATGACGTGGATGCTGGAGATCTCCTCAAGCGGTCCGAGGCGTTCGGCGAGGAGGCCGGCGACCAGGTCCGCGGGAACGCAGGCGTCGTTCGCCGCGGGAACGACGGTGACCCCGACGGCCTCCGCCGCCGCCCCGAAGGTGTCGAAGATCTCCTTGAGGTAGGACTGCTCCCCGGCGGTGTCGACGTAATGGCGGCCCGCGGCGATCGCGGCCCGGACCACCGCCGCGCCCGTCGGGGTGAAGGGGCCCGCGCAGTTGATGACCGCGTCGGCCTCCCGGAAGGCGGCGACGAGGGCGTCGTGATCGTCGGCGGCGGCCGGCCGTACGTCCGCTTCGGGCAGGCCGATCGTGGCGGCGGCCTCGCGCAGGCGCGCGGCGTCGCGGCCGACCAGTATGACTTCAGCGCTCCGGGTGGCTTCGGTGACGATGAGCTTGCCCTGGTAACCGTTTGCGCCATAGATGGCGAGCTTCATGTAGGTCTCCTGTTCGAGATGCCGGTCACACCTCACCGTAGGGACCCGTGCTGAGACGCCCAATACGTCAGAAGCTTCACTGCTTGCCTTATCGTCTTCGGAAATGGATGTCCTCTCCGATGTGATCACCGCCATGCATGCCGGTGTGCCGCACTCGGCGCGTGTCGTTCGTACCGCCCCGTTCGGCCGAAGGTTCCCTTCGAGTGACGGAGCAGGATTTCACGTGGTCTTGCAGGGGGCGGGGTGGTTGATCCCCCAGACCGGCGATCCCCTCGCCCTCGAGTCAGGCGATGTGGTCTTCCTGTCCCGCGGCGGTGCGCACGGCCTGGCCGACAGCCTGTCCACCCCCCTGGCCGACGTGTCGACGTCGCTGGCAGAGATTCGGCCCGATCCGGCCGAGGCGTCGACGACCGGTGCCCCGGCCATGGTCATGCTCTGCGGGGCTTACCTCCTCGACCGCTCTCACGCGCACCCGCTCATGGCGGAACTGCCGGAAGTCGTCCACCTGCCGACCAAGGCCGGCCGCCACTCGGGGCTACGCGCGGCGTTGGACCTCCTCCGTGGGGAGTTGGAAAGGTCCCGTCCCGGGACCGACGCCATGGTTCCGGCCCTGCTGGACGTGCTCCTGCTGCATATTCTTCGCGCCTGGTTCGACGAACGATCGCAGGAGGGCGCAGCCACCGGCTGGACCGCGGCGCTGCACGATCCGGCCATCGCGGCCGCGCTGCGGGCCATCCACAGCGAGCCGGAACGGCAGTGGAGCGTCGAGGACCTGGGCAGGCATGTGGGTCTGTCCCGCGCGGCCTTCGCCCGGCGGTTCACGACCCTGGTCGGCCAACCCCCTCTGACGTATCTCACCTGGTGGCGCATGACCATCGCCGCCCGGCTCCTGCGCGACTCCGACGCACCCGCGAGCGCGGTGGCAGGCAAGGTCGGCTACAACTCGGAGTACGCGTTCGCACACGCGTTCAAACGCACGTACGGCAGACCACCAGGCAGCTACCGGCGACAGGCCCGAGGCGCCGGATCCTGACGTTGTCGGAAAGGCGGGGATGTGCTGCGCGAGCGGATCGACTACCGCTGCGTGAAAGGGGATGGGCGGATCGGGAGATACAGGGTGTCCGACGCTCGTAGCCGAAGGAACGCACATGACGGGAAGACCATCGTGACCACGGTGTCCTGGGCCGGGCATCGGGCTGGGGATGCCGAGGTGGTGCGGCGGTCGCTGGCCGAGTCCGAGCGGTTCAGTGTGATCTTCGATGCGTATTTCGCGGAGATCCATCGGTATGTGACGCAGCGGCTGGGGCCCGACAGCGCGGAGGACGTGGTCGCGGAGACGTTTCTCACCGCGTTCCGGAAGCGGGCGCGGTATGACCCGTCTCGGGCGAGTGTCCGGGTCTGGTTGTACGGCATCGCCAGCAATCTCATCCGCCGCCACCATCGCACCGAGGTCCGCACGCTGCGAGCTCTCGGACGGCACGGCCCAGATCCCGATTTTCCGGGACATGAGGAAGAGGTCTCCACGCAGGTGAGCGCGCAGAGCCTGCGTCCGGACATCGCGGCGGCCGTCGCTGAGTTGCATCAGCGGGATCGTGACGTGTTGCTGCTGGTCGCGCTGGCAGACCTCAGTCACGAGGAGATCGCCGCCGCGCTGGGGATCCCGTACGGGACGGTGGGCTCGCGGCTCAATCGCGCCCGGCGCAAGCTGCGGGCGGCGCTGGGCGACAGCAACCCGATGGGGGGTGACCATGGATGAGCTGACGCGGGTCCGGGAACTGTACGGCGAGCCGAAACCCGACCCGGTTCTCAAGGCCAGAGTGGGCGCCCTGCTCGAGGCCGAAGCGCGGCGGCGGCTGCGGAGGCCGTGGACGGCCGCGGTGGCCGGTCTGGCCGCGGCTGTCGTGGCGGCGGTGGTGATCGCGCTGCCGGGGGGATCCCCGGGAATTCCGGTGCCCACGCCGGAGCCCTCGGGGCGGTCGATCCTGCTGGCGGCGGCGGTCACGGCGGAATCGGGGCCGGTGCAGGCTGGGGCGTACTGGCGGGTCAGGAAGCTGGTGCGGCAGCGGTATCCGGAGATGCTCGGCGGGGGCGAGAACCGGTATTGGGTGATCGATCCGCGTATTTCGGAGCAGTGGGTTTCCCGGAATGGAAAGGTCTGGGCTGGTGCGGTCTCGCTGGGGGCGGAACCGGCTGGGCCGGGCGACCGGGAGGCCTGGCTCCAGGACGGCTCGCCCGCTGAGTGGCCTGGGCATCAGGTGTTCACGGCGGCGGGGCCGAGCACGCTCGCGACCGTACGTGGCGGGGTGGCGTTCAGCATGGCGGGGCGGCCGATGACGTTCGCGCAGATCAGGAGCCTTCCGGCCGATCCCGTGGCGCTTCGTGCCCACGTCGCGGAGATCGTGTCGGCGGACGAGGGCGTGGTGGCGGACGCGCTCAGTGGTCTGCTCTGGAGCAAACCGTCTCCCTCTGACGTACGGGCCGCGGCCTACCGTGCTCTCGCGGACCTGCCGAATGTCACCTACCTCGGCACGCAGGCCGACGAATCGGGCAGAGCTGGAGCGGCGTTCTCCTTCACGCTGCGGGAGCCGTCTGGCCTGGTCCGCCGAACATTGATCATCGACACCGGGAATTCCCAGGTCATCTCCTCCACCACCGACGCGGTCGGGGTGAAGAACGACCAGGTCGAACTCGTCCTGGAAGCCGGTTGGACAAACGAAAGACCATCGGCGCCACAAGCCCCGGGATGACCGCTTAACGACCAAGCCAGAACCGGTCCCGGAAGCCGGTTGAACGAACGAAAGACCATCCGCGCCGCACCCCCCGGAATGACCGCTTAACGACCAAGCCCGAACCGGTCCCGGAAGCCGGTTGAACGAACGGCCCGTCCCCCATAACGACCAAGCCGAACTGGCCCCGGAGGCCGAACGAGCGAACGCGCCGGGCATGCCCCGATGACGGTCGTTTGCCGGTAATCCCCCGGCCCTCGGGGTCCCCTTCTCTGGTTTGGAGCAATCGCTTGTTTTGGCATGCCCTCATGACGATGGCGGATTCGCGTCTCTCGTTGGCCACCAGCGACGGGGCCGGTGGTCGCGGGTCCTGGTGGGATTTCGATCGATGTGGAGCAGGTGATGGCGGGGCGGGTGGGATTCGTTGGGCTGCCTGTCGTTGATCTGGGGCGGGATATCGACTGGCGGGCCGATCCGCACCGCAACCGGTCGTGGATGTTGAATCTGCACGCGTTGCGATGGATGGGCGGGCTTGTCGTCGCGTACGAGAAGGGCGGGGATCGGGCGCTGCTGGAGCGTGCGGCCGAGATCGCCGAGGACTGGGTGCGGAAGAACTCGCGGCGCTGGGCGGGGGTCAGCGCGTGGGCGTGGGCTGAGCATTCGGTGGCGCTGCGGGCGCCCGCGCTGGTCCGGCTGAGCGCGCATGTGCGGTCGAACTGGCTGTCCAGAAGCCTGATCGAGCATGCTCGCGTGCTGTCCGATCCCGCCCTCTACCGGCCCGGGCACAACCACGGCCTGGACCAGGACATCGCGCTGCTGGCGATCGGCTGCCGCTTCCGCCGAAGGCGGTGGACAGAGCTGGCGATCAGCCGGATGGCGGCGTCGGCGGAACTCGCGATCGACGACCAGGGCGCACTGCACGAGCAGGCCCCCAGGTACGGCGTCTACGTGCACAAACGGCTGGGTGTCGGGCTGGACGCGATCAGAGGGTGTGGGGCCGTGATCCCTCCAGGTCTGGAGGAACGGCGCCGGTCGCTGGAGACCTACGTAAGTCACGCCACCCAACCGGACGGGCGTCTGGTGCCCATCGGGGACAGTCCGGCCGACACCCGTCCCGTGGGCTTCCGGAACGAGGAGGCGACGGTCAAGATTTTCGACAGTGGTTATGTGTTCGGGCGTACACGATGGAATGACCGCAGGTCGGCGTATTACTCGATCAGGTTCGGGCCGGGGCGGAAGTTGCACGGTCATGAGGATCATCTGGGTGTGACGTATCACGCGCATGGCCGGGACATCCTGGTGGAGGCGGGGTTCCATTCGTACGAGAAGGACGCCTACCGGGAGTGGACGACCTCGCCGGAGGCGCACAATGTCCCGGTCGTGGTCGGCGGGGAGTTCCGTCCGGATACGGCTACGCGTCTGGAGCACTCCGATGTGAGGGCGACGCGGCAGAGCTTCCGGCTGTCCGACGACGCATACGGGGTTGTGCGCACAAGGTCGGTGCTGGTCAATCATGGTCCGGATCTGATGGTCGTGCTGGATAAGGTCCCGGAAGGCGCTCAGCTGCGTAGTCTGTGGCATCTCGCGCCCTCGCTTCGGGTGATCTCGAACCGCGATGGCCGACTGGTCCTGGCGGACGGGGACTGGCGGGCGACCATGGTGTTCCTCCCCGCTGGAGAGCCGGAATTGCGCCAGGGCATGGTCTCCCCTGGCTATCTGCGCAAAGTGGAGACGACGACGGTTCTTTCACCGCCGGGCACCAGGGTGCTGACCTTGATCGTGCCGGGTGCCGACAATCCGGAGATCTCCTTCCGCGACGGCGGAATCACGGTCGGCGGTGTCTCCTTTCCCGCGTGGCAGTTGACGACGGCATAGGAGCTCACGCAGGGGGCGACCTATCGTGGCTGTCATGAGTGACCCCTGCCCATGTGGTTACGACTCCCGCACGCCACCCATCACGTGGGAGGACGGGTACGCCTTGTCACTCCACTACGACAAGATCAGGAAATTTCTGGACATCGTGGTGCGGGACAACTCTCGTTGGCTCGGGGTGCTGCGGTGCACGAACTGCGGGCGGTTGTGGGGCGAGGACGCCATCAGCTCCGGCCAGGCCGACTTCCACTACGTGTATCCGATCACAGCCACGAACCCCGAGGCATGGCTCGCATCCGCCGAAACACTCGTCCTTCCTCACCGCCGCGACAAATCGTCATGAAGCATCATCGCCAACACGGCTCTTCACGACCCGCTCGATCGCCGCTACGAATCTTCATGACCCGCTCGACCGCCGCCACGCCCCTTCATGACCCGCTCAAACCGCCGACGCGACCCCTGATGACCTGTCCCACCGCCGCCACGCCCCTTCACGATCCGCTCAACCGCCGACGCGACCCTGATGCCCCGCCGTGTCCCTTCCCGGCATTCCATCGCGGCGTACCCTGAGATGACCGGTCGTGAAATAACCGGCTGCCGGCTACGTGAGAAGGTTCTGAGATGGCCCACGTTCACGACGCGTCCTGCGCGGTCGCTCACGGGGAAGCGGCTCCGGTCGAGGAGACGCGTACGCTTGTCGCGGTCTTCGCCTCCCCCATGGCCGGATTTCTCCTGAAATACGGCACCGATCTGGGCTACCGGCCGATCTTGTTCGAGCCGGATCCGGACCGGATCGTCGAGTTCCCCGGCGTGAAGCGAGTCACCGAGCCCACTGCGGAGTTCGACGAAACGGCCGACGTCGTCGTCACCGACCACCATCGGGACGGGATCGGACCGATACTCCGTGATGTCCTCGGATACCCGGTCCGGTGGATCGGCATCATCGGAAGCCCTCGCCACCAAGGACCCCACGTCCAGGCACTCACCGAACTGGGAGTCGCCGAGTCGGAGATCGCCCGGGTCCATCGACCGATCGGGCTCGACATCGGATCACGCACCCCACCGGAGATCGCCATCGCCACCCTCGCCGGACTGATCGCCGACCGCAACAACCGCCCAGGCGGATTCGCCTTCGCCCGATAACCGCTCGCCGGTAATTGTTCCGGCTCCGTCAGAGCGACCTGCTCGCATTGACGCACTCGGCTCCAAGTACATTCAGAAGAGCCAAAGCCTCGGCGCCAGAGGATCCTGGCGGCGCGCTGTAGAGCACGAGGTGCTGGTCGCGGTCCGTGAGCGTGAGCGAGTCGCAGTCGACGGTGATTTCCCCGACGACCGGGTGACGGAAAGTCTTCGTGAGCATCGGCGCAGCCTGCACGTCGTGCCGCTCCCAGAGTCGGGCGAACTCGGCGCTGGCGTCGCGGAGCTCGTCGACGAGTTTGGTCACCGCGGGGTCGGATGGGTACCGGGCGAGGGTGGATCGGAGCCCCATGACGACGTGGTGCCGGAACTCCGCGGCGTCGGAGATCCCGTATGGCGTCGCATCGGCGCGCGCCGACCCGAGGAATGCCCGGCGCGCGAGATTGCGGTCCTCCGGGGCGAGCTCAGCGAAGTCCTCCATGAGCGCGGCCGCGAGGTCGTTCCACGCGAGCACCTCGAACGTGGCGGACGTCACGAAAGCGGCCGTCTGCGGCAGCCGCTCGAGGAGCGCGAGAATGCTCGGGCGGACGTCGCGCCGATGCAGTCCGGTACGGCTCGGCGCAGTGCCCGCGAGGACGTGGAGGTGATCGGACTCGGCGTCCGTGAGCCGCAGCGCGCCTGCGATCCCGGCGAGGACCTCGCCCGACGGTCGCGGCGCCCTGCCCTGCTCGAGCCGGACGTAGTACTCGGTGGAGATGTGCGCGAGGACCGCGACCTCCTCGCGGCGAAGACCTGGTGTCCGGCGTCGCGAGCCCGAGGGGAGGCCGACGTCCTCCGGCCGGAGCCGCTCGCGACGGCTACGGAGGAACGCCCCAAGCTCCTGCTTGTCCATACCCCAAGTCTGCACGCTGTGCGGCGACGGATCCTGGTACCGCCTGTGCCTGCATCCGGATCCCGGGCTGGCACGACGCTGTCAGCATGACAAACAACATCGACACCGCCCCCATCGGCCTGCTCACCGGCAAGGTCGTATTCATCACCGGCGCCAGCCGCGGCATCGGCGCAGCTGCGGCCCGGCTCTTCGCACGGGAGGGCGCCGCTGTCGTGCTCGCCGCCCGCAGCACCGACGCCCTCGACCGCATCGTCACCGAGGTCCGCGCCGATGGGGGCGTCGCCGACGCCGTCGCCCTGGACCTCGCCGACCGCGCAAGCATCCGCGCCGCCGTCGACCGCGTCGAAGAGCTGCACGGACGGCTCGACGGCGCCTTCAACAACGGCGCGGCGATCCAGCAGCAGGTCGGCCCGCTCGACACCACGACCGACGAGGACATCGACGAGCAGTTCGCCGTGAACTTCCGCGCGCACTGGACCGCCATGACCGCCGAGGCCGCACTCATGCGACGGAACGGCGGTGGGGCGATCGTCAACACCTCGAGCATCGGCAGCCGCCGCGCGAACCCCGCCCTCCCCGCGTACGGTGCCATGAAGCGCGCGCTCAACAGCATTACCGAGACCGCCGCGGTGAGCTGGGCCCGTGATGGCATCCGGGTGAACGGCATCACCCCCGGCGGCACCGCCACGGAGATGATCGACGCGTGGGAGGCGGCGACGCCCGGCATCGTCGAGCGATTGAAGGCATCGATCCCACTCGGACGGATGGCCGAGCCCCACGAAGTCGCCGAGGCGGCCGCATGGCTGCTAAGCGACCGGGCCTCGATGGTGACCGGCGCGATCGTGCCGGTGGACGGCGGCGCCGGCGCCTGAAAGGGAGAGCCCGGGCAAGCCATCAGGGACGGCCAGCCCAACTGATCGTGCGCCAGAACCTTGGGTATGCGTTTGGCCCCACCGAGGGCCGCCGGGGCCGCCGGTCCCCCGGTTTGGCAGTCCAGGCCCTCACCGAACTGGGCGTCGCCGTGCCGGAGATCGCCCGGGTGCATCGCCGATCGGGCTCGACATCGGGTCGCGTGCCCCCGCCGGAGATCGCCATCGCCGTGTTCGCCGACCGCGACAACCGCCCGGGCGGGTTCGCATTCGCCAGGTGAGGATCAGCCCCGGGTGTCGACGAGCAGGCCCATCCGGCGGGCCACGTCATCCCACTTCACCAGCGCGAACGCGTTCCCGCCGGTACGGGCGACCAGCAGGCCCTTGCCGTAAGGCGATCCGAGGGCCAGGTTCGTGACGGCCAGGCTGCCGGTTGCCGGGACTGAGCCGATGCGGAATCTGCCCATGTATTGGACGGGCTGCCGGTTGTACACGGCGAAACGGCCGTTTCCGGGGGTGGCGGCGATCAGGTAGCCGGGGCTGCCGGGGGCGCGGTAGAGGGCCAGCGCGCCGACGTCTTCGAGGCGGTCGCTGCCTTCGCCCGGGCCGCAGGTACCGTCGGCGGCGGGTAGGGCGCCGAATCCGGAGACCACGTCGACGAGGGAGGGCTGGCCGGTGAGGTCTGGGGTGAGTTGCCAGATGCCGACGCCGCGCTGGGCGACGTAAAGGGTGGACGTGTCGGCCGCCAGGCCCACGACGGGGGCGGGACCGCAGGGGGTCCATGGGGTCAGGTCGTGGGTGACCAGGTCGGTGGGCAGGTCGAGGGTGCGGACGACCTCGTACGCGACCTTGCGGCCCGCGGCGGGGACCAGCCGCACCAGCGCGAGCCGGGCGGCGCCGTCCTGGGCGACGACCGCGTACACCCCGGTGGCGTCCTGCCAGACCCTGACGTCGCGCGGGACCCCGTCGGGGAAGATCACCGGCATGTCGGGCGCGGTGACCTCCTCGATGAGCGGGTTTCCGAAACTCGCGGCCACCGGCCGGAAGGCGAGGGCGCGCAGCCTGCCGGTCGCGCCGTCGGTGACCACCGCGATGTCGTTGGTCCACGCGGGGTCGAAGCGGAACCGGTAAAACACGTCCACACCGGTCAGCCGGACCCCCGGGCCGTGCAGGCGGAGGAGGCGGCGGCCGGCCAGGTTGTATGCGGCTATGCCGCCGTCCTCGGCCGCGCCCACGACCACACTCTTGCGCCGGTCGGTCGGATGCCGCCAGATCCCCACGCCAGCGGCCACCCCACCGGCGACCTTGGCCAGACCGGCCGGACGCACGTAAACCTGCCCCCGCGCCTGAGGCGGGGTTTCCGCCGGAGCGGCGGGAGTCGGCTGCGCGGATGGGACTGCGGTCGACTGCTCTGGCGTGGGGGCCACCACGATGTCGAGCTCAGGGTCCCCCAGCAACTCGGCACCGGTCAGGTTCGCGTTGGTGGAAACCACCACAACCAACGCGACTGCGGCTACCACGGCCCCGGCGATCGGCAGCCTTCTCACAGCGGTCACTCCACCTCGTCCGAAATCACACGGGGAACACACGGGAGGCCGCATGGCGAACCACGCGGCGATCCCACAAGCGAACAACAGAGAACGGCCGATCATGGCGAAGCGGAGAGAACCCTCGGCGAACGCCGTGACAACATCCACACAGCTGCTGGTGAAGAACCTCATGTCGAGCACGCGTGTCGCTGTTCCTCCGTTGTTCCCCGCCAGGATCGCCGCCGTTGGCGGGGCCTCGCTAGGAATCCCCCATGACGACCACTGGCACGCCGATCATCGGCCCGGGGCGGCTGAGCCTGTCCGCCGCCCGCCATCCCAATCCCCTCTGGTGGACCCTCGGCCTCGGCCTGGGCCTGGCCAACGCGGTACGCCATCGTGGCAAGGCCTATCGGCGGCCGAGGCCGTACACGACGGAAGAGGTGGGGCGGAGTGTGGACTATGTGGTCGCGGTCGTCGACCGGTGGGAGGAGGATGGGGTCCGGAGTTGGGAGGGCCTGCGGGTGCTCGAACTGGGGCCTGGGCCTGACCTTGGCACTGGCGCGGTGATTCTTTCTCGTGGCGCGGCCTCCTATACGGCGGCGGACCTTTTTCCGCTCGCCGACGACGCGGGCTCGCGCTACTACGACGCCCTCGGGGAACGCCTGGGCGTGCCGGTGGATCTGGATCGGATCGGTTACCACGTGACCGCGTTTCCCGGGTTGCCAGGTCTGGACGGCCCTTATGACGTGGTGGTGAGCAGTGCCGCGCTGGAGCATTTCGACGACGTGCCCGCCACGTTCGCGCGGCTGGGCGAGCTGGCCGCGCCGAACGCGACCATGACCCACCATGTGGACGGCATGGTGCACATGCGCGGCATCCGCCCCCGCGACCCGCTCAACCTGCTCCGCTACTCGGACTGGACCTACCGGCGGATGAGCTTCCCCGGCGTGCCCAACCGGCTGCGCGCGAGCGACTACCTGGCGGCGGCCGAGGAGACGGGCTGGCGGGCGCGCATCGTGCCAGGCCGCGTCGCCACGGACGCCTACGTCGAGCGGGTACGACCCGGCCTGGCCAGGCCATTCCGGGATCGCACCGATCTGGCCACGCTGACCTTCAGCGTGGTCTGCGCGCGTTAGGGACTCCCCGGCCCCACGCGGTCGCCACGGTCGCCGGATCCGCGTACGTCGCGCCGCGCGCCTGGTTGAGGGCGCTGGTGAAGTCGTTCGCGCAGTACGACTCGCCGTCGCTGGTCCAGTGGGTCCGCCAGTCGCCGGTGCAGTCCCACTGGGTGCCGGTGCCGCCCAGGCGCTTGCCGCGCAGGAACTTGTAGATCTGAAGGATGCGCCACTGCCCGGGCACGCCCGACAACATCGCGGCCACCTGGTCTGGCGGGGTGTAGCGGGTGCCGTCGGTACGCGTGCCCAGCACGGGCACCCAGTGGTAGCAGGTGAGGGCGGGGTCGTTGCACCAGTTTCCGGCCAGGCCCTGCACGCTCACGAAATAGGGCGAGACGGCCTGCTCGCGCAGGTTGACGCCGTAGCCGTACTGGCGGGCGTAGGCGAAGCAGGTGGCGACCGGGTCGAGCTGGACCGCCGTGGTGGGCGGGCTGCCCACGTACCCGGGGTAGAGGAACAGGCCCCAGGCGCGTTGGTGGCCGTGGGCGGCGAAGGCGTCGAGGGAGCCGCAGGTCTCCGCGCGCAGGGTTTGCGGGGTGGGCTGTGGCTGCCCGGCGGGCGGGGTGAGATTGATGTAGTTCGCGCTGTGGCTGACGAAGCTCCAGCCGTACTCGTCGCGCAGCCGTTCGGTCTCCGGCCAGGTGGCGTAGTCGGCCAGGGTCGGGTCGCAGAAGTTCTCGTCGGCGTAGCGGACCACGACCGACCCGGTGACAGGGATGTTCCGGGCGCGCAGGTCGTCGGCGAGGTCGCCGAAGAGGGGCACGGAGCCGCGTCTGAGCTGGCAGTTCTGGTCGACGGCACCGAGTTGCGAGCGGCTCGCCAGCAGCGTGACATAGCCGGCGCCCGCGCCGCTGCCCCGGCTGAACGGCACCGCGACCGAGGCGGTGAGTCCCCGGTCGTCGGCCGCTTCGGCGCGCAGGGTGAAGTTGCCGTACGACGGCGGGGTCCAGGTGGCCGACCAGGCCGAACCCTGGAGCGCGGGCCGGAAGGCGACGGCGGCCGGGCCCCAGCCCCCGGCGGGCTGCCAGTACTGGCCGGTGTCCCGGCTGATGACGTAGAGGCGCACCTCGCGTACCGAGGTGTCGTCGGTGGCCGTGCCGGAGAGCGTGATCGGGCCGGCGCCGTACCCCTTGCCGAGGATCGGCGCGGTGATCGCGACCTCGGGGGCGAACGCGGCCGAGTCGGGGCCGCCGACCGTGAAGGGCACGCGGGGGTAGGCCGGGTCCTCCTGGCCGGCCGCGTCGATGGCGGTGAACTCCGCCTGGTAGCTGCCGGGGCCGGGTGGCGTCCACGCGAAGGACCAGCCGGTCCTGGTGAAGAGCTGCTGCCCGTTGGCCACCGACGCCTTGCCGCCGTCCCGCGGGCCGGTCAGCGTGACCGCGCGCCGCTGGTAGGCGCCCCAGGTCCCGTCGGAGCGCAGCCACTTGCCGGTGCCCCGGTCGAGCAGGGCCACCACCACGGAGGCGACGCCGCGCGCGTCGTCGGCCACGCCCTCCCATTTCACCGGCCCGCCGCCGGGGAAGGCCCGGCGAGTGGTCGTGACGGTCGTGGCAGGCGCGTTGGCGTCGGCGAAGAAGGTGCGGCTGATGTCGCGGGTGGCGCCGGATCCGTCCCGCACCTTGACGGCGAAGGTGTACTGGCCGTCCTCGGGCGGGGTCCACCGGAATGTCCACGCGAAGGTCCCGGCACCGGTGAAGGGCGTGGCCTGGAGAGCCTCGTAGTTCGTGTCCCAGGTCCCATTCGGGTGCCACCACTGCTGGGTGCCCACGTTGCGTACGGCCACCCGGATGTCGGTGACCGCCACGTCGTCGGCGGCCAGGCCGCGCAGAACCACCTCCCGGCCCCGGGGGACGATCGCGTCCTTGGCGGGCTCGGCGATCGCCGCGTCCGGCTGCGCCGAGACGGCGGCGGGCAGTTCGGTGACGGTGAAGCGGCGGAACGGCAGCGCGGGGTCGGTGGATCCGTCGGCGGCGGTCGCGACAGCCTGGACCAGGTAGTCGCCCGGCTCGCCGCCCGGCCAGGTGTAACTCCACGCGCCACCGGGGCCGACGGGCACGACCGGAGCGCTGTAGTCACCCCAGGCGCCCGGCCGCCACCAGAGCTTCCCTGCGCGGTCCTGGATGCCGACCCGGACGGAGACCGCCCCGGTCGCGGTGCCGCTGACGGTGATGGGGGCGCGCGAGTGCAGCGTCCCCTCCCCCGGGGTGCTGATCTGCGCCGCGGGCGCGGCGACAGCGCTCCCGGCGAACGGCGGGACCACGATGACCGATCCACCCAGCAGAGCGGCGACGGCCAGCCGTCGGATTCTCATAGGTTCTCTCTCAGTGCTGGCGGGAGCGGCGCAGGCGGGCCGCCATCCCGGCCACGGCGGGACCGAAGACGACCGCGATCAGCGCGAGGACCATCGCGAGCAGCGTCCAGGGCGTGCTGGCGGCCTCCGCGACCTTCTTGACCTCGGTCGCGGCGCCCCCGGCGAGTTGCGGGTTGATACTGGCGTTGCCGCCGCTGGTACCCGAGCTGCCGGCCAGCGGGAGGACCTGCCCGTCGGGGGAGACGCCGGGCGTGGTTCCGTCGCCGGTGCCGGTCGTCGTCGAGGTGTCCCCGCCGGTCGGCGTGCCGCTGCCCGGGCCGCCGGTCTCTCCGTCGCCACCGCCGTCCCCGGCTCCCGGCGTGCTACTGCCCGGGCCGCCCGTGGCCGACTTGCTGGAACCGCCGGTCGGGTTGGACTTGCCACCGGACTTGGGAGAATTGCTGGGACTGGCACTCGACCCGCCGCCGCCACCGCTGGGATTACTGGCTCCCGGCGAAGGACTGGCGCTTGGGCTGGGCGAGTTGCTGTTGTTGTTATTGTTGTTGCTATTATTATTGTTATTGTTCTGATTGTTGTTATTGTTGTTGTTTTGCTCGTTGTTCTGATTGTTATTGTTGTTGTTATTCGGGGGGTTCTCCTCGATCGCCTTCTCGCCTTCCTCGTAGCACTTCTTCCCGTCCGGCAGGGAGAGGCTCTTGTAGTACGCGCCCCACTGGGCTCCGCTGGTTGGCAGCGCCGGATGGCCGGGCACCGAGTTGAGCGCGCTCAGGCCTTGCTCGATGAGTTCCTGCGGGAGCTGGGAGTAGCCGATCTGGTCGACGTTCTTCTGGCCCTCGGTGATCGCGTGCAGGGTGAACTTGCTGATCACCTCGCCCTTGGCGGCGTCGTACCCGTCGGTCGGCACGATGATGTAGTTGTAGCTGGAGATCGGGTACGCGTTGGGGTGCGTGTGCGCGTACACGTCGGTCAGATCGTAGGTGCCGTCGCTCTTGCGGTGGGCGGCGGTCAGCGCGATCGCCTGGCTGCACGCGGTCGGCTCGGCGTAGTTGCCGGAGGCGTTCTTCAGTTTGACCACCGGCAGCCCGACCTGGATGGCGTAGGCGTACTCGGCGTATCCGATGGCGCCCTTGCCCGCCTGCCCCTGCTGCACGGTGATGGCGACGGTGTCGGAGCCGCTCTTGTACTCCATGCCCGACCCGCGATTCTCCGGCCACTCGTCGGTGGCCCCGCAGATGGCACCCTGGCAGTCCTCGACTTTCGAGGCGGGCGGCAGCCCAGGACAGCCCTCAGCCCGCGTGCACCCGCCCTCCATGTAGCCCTTCCACCGGTCCCCCGCCTGCTTGCTGAGGTATTCGGTGAACACCGAGGTGGTCCCGGACCCGCCCTTGCGCACCACCGGATAGATCGGCTGGTGCGGCAGCCGCGCCTGGATCTCCGGGTTCTCCGCCTTGATATCGGGATCGTCCCAGAACATCTCGGGCTCGCCCCGATACTGCGTGTAGTACGCGCTGGTGAAGATCTTCACCAGCAGCGGCCCCGACAACTTCAGCCCGGTGATGGCCTGCCCGGCATTGTCCTTGATGCTGTACATGACGGCCGTGCCACCCCCGACCAGCGGCATGTACGTGTACGGAAAGTTCGGCAAGGCCTCCGTGCCGAGGTTGTCGGGGAACCGGTAGGACACGTCGCTGGAGGCGAAGTCGGCGTTCTCCCTCTTCGCGAACCGGTCCCGCCCGGCGGTGGACCCCACCTGCTGGTAGTTGATCGACAGTCCCTGCCGCCGCACGTCCACGGTCCACTGCTGGATCGCCAGATACGCGAAGGTGGACCCGGCCCCGTTCACGGTCGGCAGGTCCGCGCCGCTCGCGGGAGCGGGCCCGATCCCCAGGAAGACCAGGACCATCAACAGCGAAATCGCGACCCGGCTCATCCGAACCTCCCGTTGACGTAGTCGGCGGTGCGCGGGTCCTCGGGCGAGCCGAAGATGTGCTCGGTGGCGCCCTGCTCGACCACCCGGCCCGGCTCGTCCTCGGCCGCCAGGAAGAACGCGCAGTGCTGGGAGACCCGCTGCGCCTGCTGCATGTTGTGGGTGACGATCACGATCGTGACCTGGTCCTTGAGTTCATGGATGGTCTCCTCGATCCGGCGGGTGGAGGTCGGGTCGAGCGCCGAGCAGGGCTCGTCCATGAGCAGCACGTCCGGCCGGACGGCCAGCGACCTGGCGATGCAGAGCCGCTGCTGCTGGCCGCCGGAGAGCCCGCCCGCCGGGGCGCTCAGGCGGTTGCGCACCTCGTTCCAGAGGCCGGCGCGGCGCAGGCTCTCCTCGATGAGCTGCTCCCGGTTGCCGGCCTTGCGGCCGGTGAGTTTCAGCCCGGCCATGACGTTGTCGCCGATGGTCATGGCGGGGAACGGGTTGGGCTTCTGGAAGACCATGCCGATCCGCCGCCGCACCTCGGTGATGGGCAGCGCCGTGCCGTAGATGTCGTCGCCGTCCAGCAGCACGCTGCCGGCCAGCGTGGCGATCGGGACGAGCTCGTGCATGCGGTTGAGGATGCGCAGGAAGGTGGACTTGCCGCAGCCGGACGGGCCGATCAGCGCCGTCACCACCCCCGCGCGCATGTCGATGTTGACGCCTTCCAGCACCCGGCGCGCGCCGAACCAGGCCGACACCCCGACCCCGCGCAGCGTGCCCCCGGCCGGCTGGACCGGCATCGTGGCCGTGGCGGTCATGGTGGCCGTGGCGGTCATGGTGGCCGTGGTGGTCTCGGTCGCCGTGGTGGTCTCGGTCTCCTTCTCGGTCTCCTGGGTGCTCACTTCGCCGCCGCCTTCCGACGGCGGCGGCTGCTCCGGCCGCCGGGACCGGCGCCGCCCGCCAGCCGGGCCAGCACGAAAAGCACGAGCACGAGAATGAGCAGGAGCAGCGCGCCACCCCAGGCACGTTCCACAAAGGTCTCCTTGGAGCTTCTGATCTGGTTGAACACGAAGAGCGGGATGTTGTCCTGGTAGTCGGAGAACGGGTTGACGTTGAGGATGTTGGTCCCGCCGACCGTGAGCAGCACCGGCGCGGTCTCCCCGACCACCCGGGCCATGCCGAGGATCACCGCGGTGGCCAGCCCCGCCCGCGCGGTCGGCAACACCACCAGCAGCACGCTCCGCCAGTACGGCGAGCCCAGCGCCAGCGCCGCCTCCCGCAGGCTGCCGGGCACCACCCGGAGCACCTGCTCGGCCGCGATGGTCACCGTGGGCAACATCAGGATGGTCAGCGCCAAGCTGCCCGCGAAGCCGGAGAACCCCCACCCGGTGCGGATGACCACGATCGAGTACACGAACAGTCCGGCCACGATCGACGGCAGCGCGGTCATCGCGTCGGCCACCAGCCGGGTGGGCCGGGCCAGCGGGCCGGAGATCTCGCTCAGGTAGACGGCGGTCAGCACGCCGAGCGGGACCGCGATCAGGGTGGCGATGCCCAGCTGCTCCAGGGTGCCGATGAGCGAGTGCAGCAATCCGCCGTCACCGGCCTCCGACAGCGGGCCGGTCAGCTCCATGGTCTCGGCCAGGAAGCCGAAGTCGATCACGCCGATGCCGCGGATCGTGACGTACCCGACCACCAGGAAGATCGGCGAGAGGGCCAGCGCCGCGCCGGTGGTGATCAGGACGGAGGCCAGCCGGTCGCGGGCGGTCACCGGGCCGTGGCCGTCCCGGACGACCAGCCAGTAGATGGGCAGGGTCAGCACATACCAGGCGACGACGAACGCGACGCCCTGGATCCGGAACGGCAGGAACCTGTCGAAGATCAGCCAGGTCAGCAGCAGCGCGGAGGCGGCCGATCCGGCGAACTCCCCGATGTCGGCCCACCGCCAGGCCCGGGGCCGCCGCCGCGGCGACGCCTTCGCCGCCATCGTCGATACATCCGGGATATCCGGCTTATCCGGCTTTTCGGCGGGCTTGGGGTCGATAGCCCGGGTCGCTGCCATGTCAGGCCACCGACTTCGCGCGCTCGACCACGATCGCGGCCAGCAGGTTGATCACGATGGTCACCAGGAAGAGCGAGAGCCCGGCCGCCATGAGCGCGCTCAGGCCCAGCTCCTGCGCGTCGAAGAACTCCACCGCGATCCCGCTGGCCACGGTGATTCCGCCGGTCTCGAAGATCTGCGGCTTGATCTCGAAGCGGATGTTGAGGATCAGCGTGGCCGCGATGGTCTCGCCGAGCGCCCGGCCGAGGCCGAGCATGGAACCGCCGATGATGCCGGTGCGCCCGAACGGCAGGACTACTGTGGTGATCATCCCCCACCGGGTGCCGCCGAGCGCCAGCGCGCCCTCACACTCGTGCCGGGGGGCCTGCGAGAGCACCTCGCGGATGATCGAGGTGGTGATCGGGATCGACATCAGCGCGACCACCAGGCCCGCGTTGAAGAGCGAGGAGCCGGTGGCGATCGCCCGCATGAACGGCAGCGAACCGCCCAGCTGCGCCACCAGCCAGCCCTCGATCGGCTGGAGCCACGGGACCAGGAAGAACAGCCCCCAGAGCGCGAAGATCAGGCTGGGGATGGCCGCCATCAGGTCGACCAGCGAGGTGAGCGCGGCGCGGACGGCGCGCGGGGCGTACTCGTTGATGAACACCGCCGTGGCCAGGGCCAGCGGCACGGTCACCAGCATGGCCACGATCGCGGTGACGGCGGTGCCGAACATCATCGCGGCGACGCCGAACTCAGGCGGCGTCGAGTCGGGATCCCAGCGCTGCGTGGTCAGGAAGTCGAACCCGGCGGCCCGGAACGCGGGCAGCGCCTCCAGGAGCAGGAAGGCGCCGATCAGCACGATGATCAGCAGCGTGATCCCGGCGCCGGTGGTCGCCAGCGCCCGGTAGAAGCGGTCGCTCCCGCTCAGCCTCGCCTCGATCCGGCGAGGTCCCTCGTCGGCCAGGGGACCCTCGTCGCCCGGGGGTCCGGGAGGACCTGGCGGACTCGAGGGATCCGAGGGATTCGAAGGACCTGGAGGGTCCGGAGGTTCACCTAAGCCGAGGGCCGCGAGGCCCGTCGATCCCTCGGCGTCGTTCGATTCCACCGTGCTCCTATTGCTGAGGCTCATCGCTGAGGCTCTTGGTGCTGAGCGCTCCCCTTCGCGGGCATATGTCAGACCGAAGTGTCGCCATGCCGACCTGTCCGCATCACCAATCCCGGGTTAACGAGAACCGGCGCGACAATTGCCAGTCGCGGCGAATCGCGAGGTCAGGTGAATTCCGCCGGGCCTCCCGTGTCCACGGCACGACGTGCCAGTGAACACTCATGTCCGCCCCCCGATGCCATTGCCGGACGGGCACCCGAACGCTTTCCTTTTGGGGGATTACTGCCATTTGCAAGTGGAGAGCACTGTGTTGCGAGCGTCACGCAGGACCATAGCCGCCATGGGGGCGATCGCGATCGCCGCGGCCCTGCTGACTTTTCCCGTTCCGGGACCGACAAGCGCCTCGGCCGCGGCCGAACTTCCGACGGTGGAAGTCTGGACCGCCGCGACCGGCGGCACCCGCGTCGACGGCCCCGACGTCGTGGACCTCGACCCCGGCCAGACGGTGACGGTCCGGTGGCGCAACTTCGCCCCGAACTCCCCGGTCTCCCTCACCCAGTGCATCAACCCGTCCCGGATGTACTTCAGCATCGCCGGCCAGCTCCCGATCTGGGACGACCGCAAGGGCTGCGCCCACCAGACCCGCGTGCGCGGCGTGACCGGCCCCGACGGCGCCGGCTCCGCCTCCTTCCCCGTCCAGGTCGGCATCATCGACCCCAGCGTGATCTCCGAGTGGGAGAACGGCGGCCGCGCCGCCAACCTGCCGTTCCCGTGCAACGGCCAGAACAAGACCAGGCCGCAGGAGCTGACCTGCACGATCGTGGTCAGCGAGTGCGAGTGGAGCCAGCCG
This sequence comes from Acrocarpospora sp. B8E8, assembly GCF_039871605.1. Lineage (NCBI taxonomy): Bacteria > Bacillati > Actinomycetota > Actinomycetes > Streptosporangiales > Streptosporangiaceae > Acrocarpospora > Acrocarpospora sp. B8E8. The sequence continues at coordinate 101,593 of NZ_JBDPLV010000006.1, forward strand.
CTTGACCTGGTCCCCGACACCGCCCCGCCGACCGCCCGAACCCGCGCCACCGCGCCGGGCGACCCGGCCGGTACGGCTGTCGCCGCGATCAGCGGCCTCCTCCGCTTCAAGAACGACGCCGCCGGCACGCCCGTCACCACCCACATCCCACCGCTGGAACCCCCGCCGGTGCCGGAGCCGAGCATCCCGCCCCTCCCCGACCCGCCCACCACCCCCCGCCTCGGCGACCCGGTGAGCATGTCGGGGAGCAGCAACATCGCGGCGGTCATGGAGTCCTGGACCGAGGGCGCGCTCCAGCTCCCCCAGCACGTGGACGTCTCGGTCACCCGCTCCACCTCGGAACTGGGCGCGACCAGCCTCAAGGCCGGGTTCGACAGCGCGTTCGCGCGCGGCGCCGACTTCACCGTCACCAGCGTGCCGTTCGACGCGCTCGACACCCCGGACAGCGACGCGCTGACCGGCAAGGTGACCTACGCCCCGATCTCCCTCACCGCGCTCGCCATCGCCAACAGCGCCGAGTACGCCGGAGCGATCGTCCGCGACGCCCGCCTGGACGCCGACACGGTGGCCCGCATGCTCAACGGCGACTCCGGCGAAACCGGCACGCACGTGCCCACCTGGGGTTCGCTCGGCGGAGCCACCCTCCCGACCCTGCTCTCCACCCACAACCGCGGCTGCGAACTCCCGCCCAAGAAGACCGTCAACCGGGGCGTGCGGCTCGGCGCGTCCGGCCAGAGCCGGCTGCTGTCCCAGTGGATGGCCGCCAACCTCACCACCGACCAGTACGGCAAGCTTTTCGAAACCCCGCCGGGCAGCACCCGCCTGGTGCCGCTCTACCCGGGCTACAGCGGCTACATCTTCGGCTGGGAGGCCAGCGAGCGCATCGCCAGCCGGTACGGCACGGTCAAGGACGACGACCCCAACGCCCCGCGCGTACGCGGCGAGACCGGCGGGCTGGGTTACGTCGACGTCACCGAGGTGGGCGCGCTGGCCAAGCGGGGGTTCGCGCTGGGCATGTCGCCGCTGCGCAACGCGGCGGGGAAATACGTGCCGCCGAACGCGACCTCGATCCTCGCCGGGTTCGACCTGATGACGGAGAACGCGGACGGCACCAGAATCCCTCATTTCGACAACACCGGTGCCGCGGGCGCGTACCCGATGCCGATGATTCACTACCTGGCGGTCCCGGCGAACGGGAGCGACGGCAGCAACCCGCTCCCCGAGGGCAAACGTCGGGCCGTCGCCGGACTCATCCGGTATGTGGTGAGCGACGTGGCCCAGGCGAAGGTGGTCGAACTGGGCGGGACCAAGCTGCCCGACAAGCTCAGGGAACAGGCGATCGCCATCGCCGAGGACCTGGAATCGGCCACCAACGCGACCCCCTCACCGTCGCCCACGCCGACCACGTCCAGCACCCCGATGCCCCCGGCCGACGACGATGACGACACCCAGGACGACGGAGACGACAACGGCGGCGGCAACGGCGGCGGCAACCAGAACTTCACCGACACCGGCGAACGGCAGGCTCCCGATGACAACGCCGACATCCTCGACGGCCCCCAGCCGACGGTGACCGCGCGCGTCACCGTGACCCCGAGCCCGACCGCGCGGCCCTCCTCCTCCAACCGTGGCTCGCAGGACAACTCCTCCGGCTCCGGTGGCGGTGGCGGCTCCAGCGGCGGTGGCGGCGGTAGTGGAGGCGGCAGTGGTGGAGGCGGCAGTGGTGGAGGCGGCAGTGGTGGAGGCGGCGGCAACGGTGGTGGTGGCGGTGGTGCGGGCGATGATGATCCGGTCGTCGAAACGCCCGGTGACGTCCCGGCCAACCCCACTCCCAGCGACCCTGGCGTGAGTGGCGGCCAGCCCTCGGAGTCTCCTTCCGAAGCGCCGGTCAACCTCATCGAGGACGAAGGCTCGGTGCGCGCGGGCACGATCCCGGCGGGCGCGGCCATCATCCCGCTGGGCGTGCTGCTGGTGCTCGGCCTGATCGGAATCATGATCGGCGGATCATGGCATGGCTACCGGTACTGGCAGCTGCTCCAGGCCCGCCGCCAGCCCCAGCCCCAAACGGGGCCGCAGGCGCGGCGCCGACCGCACTTCCAGCCCGCGCCGCAGCCGCAGGCGCAGCCCCAGCGGGCCCCGACCCAGGACCAGACCCAGGACCAGACCCAGGCTCCGGGTGGGACAGGCACTCCGGCATGACCGCGAACGATCCTTCGCTGGCGGTCGCCGTCGAGACGGCGGCTCGCACGATCGAACGCCTGGAGGCCAGTGTCGCGCGCGCGGCGTCCGGTGTGGCTCCGCACGAGCACGCGAACGCGCTGGTGATCGCGGGTTCGGCGTCGGTACTGCTGGGTCAGCTGGAACTCGCCACGCCCCGGGACGACGAGGCGCTGCGCGAGCACACGAGGGGCCTCCGCGCCCGCTACGACGGTGCGCTGCTCCGCCTGGGCGGCACCGCCCCCGCCTCCCCGTTTCCGCCGATGACCACGGCGTCCTGGATCCAGGTCGCGCCGGGCCAGTTCGTGATGGCTCCCCCGCAACCGTTCATGCCGTACACGATGACCCAGCCGATGATGGCTCCACCGATGATGCCCCAGCCCGGCATGACCCAGCCGATGACGGCACCACCCGCGTGGACGCCACCCGACTCGACCCAGCAGATGGCGGCACCGCCCGCGATGGCGCCACCCCCGATGGCACCGCCGGGAATGGCCTGGCCTGGAATGGCTCCCTCGGGAATGGCTCCGCCGATGATGGGGCCGCCGATGATGGGCCCGCCCGGGATGGGGCCAGGGATGATGGGGCCGCCCGGGATGGGGCCGCCGATGATGGCGCCGCCTGGGATGTTTCCGCCCGCGAAGAAACGGCGTACCTTCTCCGAGACCATCGGCGGCCTCCCCGACGAGATCAAACGCATGGGCAGGGCCGCGATCACCGCGATCACCATCATGGGCGTGCTGCTGCTCGCCTTCTCCTGGTACGCCTCCTGGTTCGGCCACCTGATGTACGAGCGCAACCAGCGCATCATGCTCGACGAGCTCAACGAGGACTTCACCGCCGCCGCCACGATCGCCGCCGCCCCCCAGGCCACCGACAAGGACCTCACGGCCATCCCCGACCGCGGCAAGCCCATCGCCCTCCTGGAGATCGAGAAGATCGGCCTGAAGGAAGTCGTCGTCCAGGGCACCGGCACCGCCGAGCTGCGCGCGGCGGTGGGCCACTACCGGCCGGCTCCGATGCCGGGCCAGTCGGGCAACGCCGTACTGGCCGGGCACCGGAACCTCTACGGCAGCCCGTTCAGCCGGCTGGGCGAGGTCGCCCCGGGGGACAAGGTCGTGGCGACCACCCAGGAAGGGCGGTTCACCTTCACCGTCGAGCTGGTCGAGGAGGCCGGGACCGGACATGACGACTTTCTCGGCCAGGAGACCTTCGTCAACCGGCTGACGCTGCTCACCACCGCGGCGAACGGCGGGGACGGCCGGTTGGCCGTGGTGTCCCGGCTGGACGGCCAGCCCGCCTCGCTCAAGACCGTGGACCCCTCGCAACCCAAGGAGGACGAGCTCGGGCTCGGGCGGGACACCACCGCCTGGTGGCCCGCGCTCGGCTGGGGGGTGGCGTTGTTCGCGCTGCTAGCGGGAACGATCCAGCTCTATCGCCGGTGGCGGCGGTACTCCGCCTACCTGATCACGACCCCGCCGCTGCTGGCCGCCGGACTGCTCTGGTTCGAGGCGCTGGCCCGGCTGATCCCCTCGACGTACTGAGACGCCCGGATATGGCGAAAAATGGGCTGAAGTCGCTGGCAGGGTTCGCCGACCAGGCCGTCGCGAGCGCCACCAACGTCGCGCTGACCGTGGTGGTGGCGCGCGAGGTGGATCCGTGGACGCTGGGGGCGTTCGCGGTGGCGTACACGCTGTATCTGGTCGCGGTGGGGTTCTCGCGGGCGGTGGCCAGCGAGCCGCTGCTGGTCAGGTTCAGCCACGTGCCCGCCGACCGGCACCGGGAGGGCGCGCGGGGGTCCACCGGGGTGGCGATCATCATCGGCGTGGTCGGCGGGCTGGGCATGGTGGCCGTGGCACTCCCGGTCGGCGGCGCGATCGCGGACGCGGTGGTGCCGCTTGGGTTGTTCCTGCCCGCGCTGCTGTTGAAGGACGCCTGGCGGTTCGTGTTCCTCGCGGCGGGACGGCCAGGGCAGGCGATCGTCAACGACCTGGTGTGGGCGGCCGCGCAGGTGGTGTGCGTGGGCGGGGTGATGGTCTCCGGCGAGCCGAGCGTCGGGTGGTTCGTGGCCGCCTGGGGGGCGTCGGCGGTGGTGGCGTGCGTGGCGGGAGCCGTACAGGCCGGACTGGCGCCGTCGCCGTGGCGGGCCGGGCGGTGGCTGCGGGAGCACCGGGACCTGCTGCCCAGTTACACGGTCGACTTCGTGGCCCGGGCGGGCGGGCGGAACCTGACCCTGCTGGCGGTCGGCTGGGTGGGCGGGCTGCCCGCGCTGGCCGCGATCCGGGCGGCCGAGGTGCTCTTCGGCGGGCTGAACGTGGTGCTGCAGGCCGGATACCTGGTCGCGATCCCGCAGGCGGTCGGCGCGTTCCGCAAGTCGACGGCGGCGCTGCGGCGGGCGGTGTTCGCCCAGTCCGCGCTGCTGGTGCTGCTCTCCCTCGTCTACTCCGCGGTCATCCTGCTCATCCCGGACGCCTGGGGCCGCGCCCTGGTCGGGCAGACCTGGTCCATCGCCGAGGAGGTGCTGCTCGCGCAGGCGCTGCTCTACACCGGCATCGCCGCGATCACCGGGCCGGTGGTCGGCCTGCGCGCGCTCGGCGACGCCCGGCGCAGCGCCGGCGTGCGGCTGCTGCTGGTGCCGCTCTACATCGTTTCCAGCGTGGCGGGGGCCTCCCTGGCGGGGGCGGCGGGCGCCGTCCTCGGCCTGGGCCTCGCCCACCTCGCCGGGCTGATCCTGTGGATCGCCCAGTTCCGGACCCTGCTCCACATCCCACCCTCTCTCCAAGGAACCCCCATGGAACTCAACGAGTACGGCCGGCGGCATCGCGGGATCCTCACGCCGCTCCTCCTGGTGCCGCTGGTCGCGGCGGGCGCCGGTCTGGGCTGGGCGGCCATCCAGCCGGCCACCTACCGGCATGTCACCGAGCTGCAGATCCCCGCGCCCTCCGACACGGCCAGCGCGGCCACCGCCGAGCAGAGCGTGGCCACCTTCCGCAGCCTGATCAGCTCGCCGTCGGTGGTCAACGCGGTCGCCCGGGACACCGGCGTGGACGTGGCCCTCATCCGCGCCGGTCTCACCACCGAGCGGCCGTCGGAGGACAAGGAGCGCGGCAACGTGGTCCAGGTCGTGTTCACCGGCGACGACCCGAAGACCGCCCCGAAGGTGACCAGCGTGGCCGCGATCACCGCCGCCAACGAGCTGCTCGGCCCCAACATCGAGCGGGCCCGCAGCAACGTGGAGGGCGCGCAGGCCGCCGCCGACGAGCGGGCCAAGGCGGTCTCGGACGCGATGGCCACCAACGGCCTGGTGCCCGACCGCTACCGGGTGCTGCTCGGCGAGATCACCCGGCTGAAGACCGAGCTGATCGCCCCGTCCGGCAACCGCAGGCGCGGCGTGATCGCCCGGGCGCTGCGCGAGCGGGAGGCCGAGCAGAAGTCCATCGCCGGGCAGGTCGTGCCCTTCATGATGCTGCAGAACCGGGCCGACCAGGCGAACCGCTCGCTCATCGACACCACCACCAAGCTCCGCGAGGTGGAGGCGCGGCTGGCCCAGGCGCGCGCCTCGATCGTGCCGCTGACCAACGAGGCCGAGGCGATCGCGAAGTCCCCGATCATGATCCGCGCCGCCGCCATGGGCGCGGGCATCGGGGTGCTGCTGGCCATCGTCGCCCTCGGCCTGCGCGAGCTGCTGCGGCCGACGCGCCGGGGCCGGGACGAGCTGGTGCCCACGACGCCCGCCCACCAGCTGCCCGAGCGGGTCTGACCATGTATCTGGCGCTGGTGCGGGGCTGGTACCGGACCTGGCGTCTGGCCGGCATCGGCTGCTGGACGCTGCTGTTCCGGGTGCGGTACGCGCCGTTCGTGCGCATGCATCCGACCAGCAGCGTCTGGGGTCCGGTCAAGCTGCGGCCGTTCTGGTTCAAGGACGGCCGCACGCGCACCGACATGCTCAGGGTCGAGCTCGGCCCGCGCGCCCACCTGGAGGGGTCGGTGATCGTCCAGGGGGGCGGGCGGTTCGTGCTGGGCGCGAACTCCTTCGTGGGAAGCCTGTCGGTGATCGGCGTCAACGACTCCGTGGTGGTGGGCGCGAACGTGATGATCGCGCAGGCGGTGTCCATCCGGGACACCGACCACCGGGCCGCGGACGCGGGCGCGCCCATGATCGGGCAGGGCATCGAGACGGCGGGGGTCGTCATCGAGGACGACGTGTGGATCGGCCACGGGGCGGTCGTGCTGCGCGGGGTGCGGGTCGGGCGGGGGGCGATCGTCGCCGCGGGGGCGGTGGTGACCCGGGACGTGCCGCCGGACACCGTGGTGGGCGGGGTGCCCGCGAAGGTGCTGCGGGTCAGAGCGGGTAGCCCCGCGCTTCCAGATGCGTACGGAGCGAGCCGGTCAGCCGGCTGAGCTGGGCCGCGGTGAGGTCACGCTGGTAGGCGGCCGCGCGGGAACCGGTGAAGGCGTGGCGGGCGAAGCCGCGCTCGAAGGCGGGCGTCCAGGGCAGGCCGAGGAAGTCGAGCATGACCTCGAAGTGCTTCCTGGGGTTGTCGAGCACGTCCTCGTACCGGATTTCCAGCCAGTCGCCCGATCTGGCCTGGTCGTAGGCGTCCATGAGGAGCTTCCAGGCCAGCCCGGCCAGCAGGACCTGCGAGCGTCCTGAGGTCTCCCACTCCTGGGCGTACGCGGCGGGCAGCGGGCCGAAGTGCCAGCCGGACGGGCCGAGATGGCCGCGCCACCAGGGCATCTGGAGGAAGGAGTTGGCGACGGCCCGGCCGTCCCTGACGACGTGCACGACCTTCGCGGCGGGGAAGACCTCGCGCAGCAGCCTGGTGCGCGGCCAGCCGGTGAACTTGTGCAGGTAGTGCGGGCTGCCCTCGGCTTCGGCGCGGTTGTCGAAGAACGCGCGGAGACGCGCGGCCAGCCACGGGGTGACATCGTCGCCACGCAGGTCACGCTCCGGGTCCACGAGCAGCGGACTGACCTCCCTGGCCAGCGCCCGGTATCCCTCGGAGGGGGCGAAGCGGGGCCGCCCCTTGGCGTTGAGCCAGGGTGGCGTCCTGCGGTAGATCAGGCCGCTGCGGCGGCGGATCGCGGCGGGGCAGCGGGCGTATTTGTCGTCCAGGTTGGAGATGAAGCCGACGTCGGGATGCCTGGCCAGCACCTCGTGCACCAGGGTGGAGCCGCACCGGCCGGTTCCCACCACGAAGCTCAGCATCCGAGGACCCTCCTGAACAAATGGGGCAGCCGGACCCGGCGAGCCCGCCGGGTCCGGCTTGGGGGATTGGCTTAGTCGAAGCTCACGAACTTAGTTGAAGTTCACGAAGTTGCACTTGTTGCCGGTCGCGTTGACCTTCACGAAGCCCGCGTCCGTGATGACCTTGTCGATCGCGAGACCCCAGTTGCGGTCGACGTTGGCGTTGGCGATACCGGGGTTGGTGTCGCCGACCTTCTTGCTGTGCGTGGCGTTCGGCTTGCAGATCCAGCCGTTCTCGCCGATGTAGCCCTCGATCCAGCCGGGGCCGCCGCGACGGTAGACGTTGTACAGCGTGCGGTTGTACTGGTAGGTGCTGTTCTGGATGGTGGCCGGCGTGGCGGCGATGCCGCCGACGCTGATCAGGTCCGTGTCGGCGTCGGTGCAGTTGGCGACACCGGTGCTGTACTTGCCGAACGAGGCCCACCAGATGGAGGCGCCCTTCTGGGCAGCGGTCAGGTTGTTGATCTCGGTGCAGTCGTTCTCGAAGAAGACGCCGCCGCCGGTGGGCGCGACACAGACGTTCGGGTCGCCGCCGAGGAACGAGTTGAAGGTGGCGTACGTGCCGGAGCTGGTCTGCACACCGTGCACGATGATCTGAGTACCGGCGGTGCCGCCGAAGTCGCCCCAGTCCTCCGCGCAACCGTCACCCGACACGTCCCGGAAGATCTCCTGGAGCTGCGCGTGGGTCAGGTTGGTCACCGGGCCGGAAGCGCCGCCCAGCCACTTGGGGATGGCGATGGCGTCCTTGGCCCAGCCGACGTAACGGAGCTGGTCACCGGCGTTGCAGGTGGAGGGGATGCTGCTGACCGAGGAGGAGGAACGCGCGTAGCTCACCGGCGAGACGCCGGCCAGGCCGTCGTTCTGCTGGCAGAGCTGGCGCAGCCCGGCCGAGGACCCCTGCGGGTACTGGCTCAGGCCCACCTCGTGGTCGTAGTTCTCGGTCAGCACGGTGGTGGGCAGGTCGGCCAGGCAGGTGTACTGCGGCACGTTGGGGGGCAGCACGAGCTCACAACCGGGCGAGGCGTTGAACGCCGCGTCCATGGCCTGCATGGCGAAGTACGTGGTGTCGGAACCGCTGCCCCGGATGACGCTGTTCATCTTGCCGTCAGCGAAGTCGGGAAGCGCCCAGGCCGGCGTGGCGAGCGCCGTCACGGTGACCGCGGCCACGGCGACGGCACCCATGCGCCGCGCCAGGCGGCGCAGCCGCCCTGGGGTAGCTGACTGGATTTCGGTGGACATGGAACCCTCTATCCTCTCGGGCCTTACTGACACGGGCGATATTGCCAGTGATCCGCCCGCCGCCAACAAACCCAGAACGACGGAAAGGGAAACGAATACCCCGCTTTCAGGCGACATTTCGGGACAACGGGCTGGTTGTTTATCTTCCTCATCCGTTTACCCTTATGGCATTTCACGTCGGCCCTGCATGCATGTGAGGTGCGGACACTGCCATGCCATGAGAAAGCTCTGGGTCATCGGTACGGCTCTCGCCGTCGCGACCGCCTGCTCCGCCACGCCCGCGCCCGGCGCCACGACCACGGTCGCCCCGACCCCCGACCCCGCGAACACCGCCGCCGCCTTCGGCCACGAGGTGCGGATAACCAGCACCGGAGCGGTGCCGAAGTTGCTCGTGTCCGGTGTCGGCGAGGAGGTCGCGTGGCGGAACGACTCCGGTGCCGAGGTGACCGTACGGCTGATCGACGGCACTCCGCCGTCGGGCACGCTGAAACCCGGCGACGTATTCAGCCACACGTTCGCGACCGCCGGGACTTTCGCCTACATGCTGGGCACGGAAAAGGACCCCGCCGGTGCCGTCGAGGTTCTTCCGCACGAGCCGGCGAGTTAATCGCGCACGGCGATGAGTGATTTCCGGAGGCCGAAGAGGCGCTCGGAGAGATGCTCGGAGCCGGGAAAGTAATAACGCATCAGGGTGCCGGTCATCAGCTCGATCTCCAGCACCTTCGGCAGCGCCTCCGCCCGGGTCCTCGGCCGCACTCCCCACGACAGCGGCCACCGGGCGGCGACCGCGGTCTGAACGGGAACCGGCAGGAACTGGAACATCGGGAACAGCCAGTGCGGTTCCAGCGGGAAGTACTGGTACGGCGCCTGCACCCAGTGCCGCTCCGACAGCCCGTGCACGCTGGCGGCGAACCTGCGGCGCATCTCGTGGCCGCCCACGTGCTCGATCACCGAGTTGGAGAAGACCAGGTCGAACCGGCGGCTGGCCACGTTCGACGGCAGGTCGCAGGCGTCGCCCAGCTGGACGGTGATCCAGTCGGGCGCCTCGTCCACCGGCGGTTCGAGGTTGAGCAGGTGCACGTGGGCCGGTCGGGCGGGGGCCCGGGTCCAGGTCCGTACCGAACCGCCGAGGTCGATCACCTCCATGTCGGGCAGGTCGGGGAAACGTTCGAGCAGCAGGTGGAAGCGGCGGGTGCGCAACTTGGTGTTGACCGAGTCGGGACGGCCGATGAAACGCTGCCGGATCCGTCGCCCGAGATCCTGATCGGTGGTCATTTCGCCTTCCTGGTCATGCGGGCCGCCTCGGCGTAGAACTCGCGGAGGCGGTTGGTGTGGCCTTCCGGCCCGAACCTGCGGATGGCCAGGGCGCGCGCGGATTGGCCCATCGCGAGCGCGCCCATCGGGTCGCGGATCAGGGCCAGCGCGGCGGAGGCCAGTTCCATCGGCACGTCGGCGGCGATCAGGCGGCCGGTCGCGCCGTCGGTGACCAGTTCGGGGATGCCGCCCATGGCAGTGCCGATCACCGGGACCCCGCAGGAGAACGCCTCCAGGATCGTCATCGGCTGGTTCTCGTACCAGCGCGACGGCATCACCAGCGCGGTCGCCGAGCGCATCAGATCCACCACCTCCTCGCGGGGCAGCCGCCCGAGGAAGGTGACCCGGCCGGGGGCGACCTGCTCGGCCAGGGTTTCCAGCGCCGCCCGTTCGGGACCGTCCCCGGCGATGACCAGGCGGCCCTGCGCGCCGAGCAGGCCGACCGCGCGGATCGCCGTGTCCACGCCCTTCCCCTGGTGCAGGCGCCCGACGAAGACGAGCGGCCCGCCCGGCTCGGTTTTGGCCGGGATCGAGGTGGGGTCGCCGAAGTTGTCCAGCACCTGGAGCCGGTCGGGGTAGATCCCGGCCCTGGTCAGCTGGCCGGCCAGGAACTTGCTGGGGCTGATGAAGACGTTGACCGAGTCGTACGCGCCGAGCCTGCGGTGCAGCCAGGTCTCGGTGGCGACGGCGAGGCTGGCGGCCAGCGAGTTGTCCTTGCAGCGGCGGCGGATGGGCTCGCCGAGGCCGCCGTCCACGCAGGCGGTGCAGATCTGGCCGTGGTCGAGGAAGGAGTAGGACGGGCAGGCCAGCTTGTAGTCGTGCAGCGTCATGACCATCGGCACCCCGGCGTCGCGGAGCGCGGCCACCACCGAGGGCGAGAGCTGGTGGTAGATGTTGTGCAGGTGGGCGACATCCGGCTGGAACTCCTGGATCAGCCGGGCCATGCCCCGCCGCGCGCTGGTCGACCACATCATGCGCCCGACCCCGCGAACCTGGGAGATCGGCCCCCGCGACCCTGGCGTCATGTCTATATATTTCGGGAAATGCTGGTCGTAGCCGGTGGGCAGGTTCTCGGGATGGGACATGCCGAAGAACGCCACCTGGTCGCCCCGCCTGGCCTGCAGCTCGGCCAGATCCAGCATGTACGACTCCGCCCCGCCCCGGCGGTACAGGAACTTGTTGACATGCAGGATCTTCATCTGGCCGACTCCGCTCCGAGCCGCGGGGCGACGGTGCCAAGGCGCAGGGCGATCCCGGCGAACACCGCGAAGTACCACATGACCACGACGGACGTCATCGCGTTGTCGGAGATCGCGGAGACCAGCAGCGCGGCCACGCACCCGGCGAACGCCACCGCGCACCCCCGCTCAAGACCGCGGCCAGGACCGGTGTTCCGCAGCGCGAGATAGGCGGTGATCACCAGCGCGGCCAGCAGCCCCAGGTAGGTGACCAGGCCGAGCAGCCCGCTCTCCACCAGGGCCCGCAGGTAGTCGTTGTGCACTTCCTTGTAGATGAGCAGCCGCGTCGTGCCGAGCCCGGTGCCGGTGACCGGATTGAGCCCGAGCAGGTCCAGCGCCTGGCTCCAGTGGTCGAACCGCCAGACCAGCGAGTTGGCCTCGAGCCCGCCCTCGGTCCGCGTCTCGGCGAGGTCGGCGAACCGGTCCACCACGGCGGGCACCGCGATCACGATCGCCACCACCAGCGCGCCGAGCCCGATCAGCAGCCGCCGGTTCTGCAGCAGCCCGACCACCACCAGACCGGCCAGTCCCGCGATCATGGCCCCGCGCGCGCCGCTGCCCAGCAGCGCGATCCCGGTCAGCGCGAGCACGGCGCCGATCCCGATCTTCGCGCGGTTCCCGACGTGCGGGAAGAGCGCGACCCCGGCGACGATCAGCACGTGGCAGAACATGCCGAGCGCGTTGGGATGCCAGAAGGTGCCGTGCGGCCGGAGCGAGCCGTTCAGTTCCACCAAACCGTCGCCGGTCAGCAGCTGCTGGACGGTGACCAGGGACGGCAGCACGGCGGCGGCGAAGACGGCGATCATCAGCTGGGGTATCCGGGCTGGATCCTGGGCGACCAGCCGCTCCACCACGAAGATCATGACGAGCACGGCGCCGATCCGGACCACCTCCCCGGCGCTGGTGCCGAAATACAGCGACCCCACCATGCTCAGCACGCAGGCCACCAGGAAGAGCATGGCCGCCACCGGCAGGAACCGCCGGGGCGCGCCTTCGGCAGAGCCACTCTGCGCGCCTTCGGCAGAGCCACTCTGCGCGCCTTCGCCAGAGCCACTCTGCGCGCCTTCGGCACGGCGGCCCTGCGCGACCAGCCAGGCCAGCCCGGCGACGATGAACAGCGCGCCCAGAATCGAGGAGGGGTCGAGCCAGCTGGCCGCCGTCTCGCCGCCGCCCGACGGGCTGATGGATCCGGCCAGCTTGGTGGCGTCAAGGCTGGCCCGCACCCCGAGCACGATCAGGACGAAGACAAAGAACCTGGTCAGCGCGATGACGCCGAGGGCGAGGCTGAGCGCGACGGCGACCGGGATGACCACGGTCCCCCGCGGCGAGTCCAGGGCGAACGCGATCCCGCTGTAGGCGGCCAGCACCGCCGCCACGGCGAAGGCGGCGATCCAGACGGCGCCCTCGCGTGCGGGTCGGGCCAGGGTGTGACTCATGGGGACTCCAGCCACCGCTTGGCGCGGTTGAACGGGGTGGACAGGGTGACGAGCAGCGGTTCCGGGCCCACTTGGAGCGGTCCCGATCCCCAGATCCTGGGCTCCCCCGAGGGCAGGGCGACGACTTCGGCCGCGCCCACCGGCTCGCCGAACGCGAGCGGCACCACGGCGCCGTCGGCGCTCCAGACGACGAAAACGGTGCGGCTGCCCAGGTCGACCGCGCCGCCGGTCACTCCCGGCTTGCCGAGCGGCTGCCACTGGCCCGCGGCCGTGTGCTGCCTGAGCTGGTCGAACACGGTTTTGGCCGGGCGTGGCCTGTCGTCGGCGCCGTACAGGCCGCGCCAGGTCTCGTTGGCGGCGATCGCGCCGGGGCGGTAGTAGAGCGGCAGGTAGACGACCCTGCGCACCCCGGCCGCCAGCAGGGTGACGACCAGCTTGGCCGTCTCCGTGCCGTGCGCGTTCTCGTCGTAGTCCGGGCCCGGCCAGAAGGTGCCGACCTCCCAGGCCTCCACCGTGGTGGTGGCGGGCAGGTTGCGTTTGACGTACTCGAGGATCTCCGGCAGCAGCGCCCACGGGTCGTAGTAGTGCAGCTGGTAGACGTCGAAGACGCCGTTCTCGTCGAGGTCGCGCACGGCCTGGTGGGCGGCGACGGCGCGCTGCCCGGCCGGGGTGTCGAAGGCGGCGCGCAGGGCGGGGGTGTCGGCGGCCGGGGGGAACCGTCCGGCGCCCCGCCTGGCGTAGTAGGCGGCGTAGATCCGGAGCGCGTCGTCGGGGCGGGTACGGAGGTCGTAGTCGTGCGCCACCGCGATGCCGTAGCTGGAGCTGGACAGGCCGGGGTCGGCGACGATCGCGGTGGGATCCGCGCGCCTTACGGCCTCCGCGCCCGCGCGGCCGACCGGGCCGTAGGTGGCCGGGTCGGCCGCCCAGAAGTTCTCGGCGTCGATCTCGTTCTCGATCGCGTACTGGTGCACGCCCATGGCGGCATAGCGCCGGACCAGATCCTCGACGAACGCCTGGTAGGCGGAAATGTCGGCGGGTGGGCGGGATGCGGCGGCGCGCGGCTTCGGATCGGCGGGATCGCCGGTGGCCCAGCAGGTGCCGATCCTGATCCTGAGCATCACGTGGTAGCGGACCCCGAGCAGGCCGGTGACCACGCGATCGTCCAGCGACCATTCCCTGGCGCCCTGCTCCGGTTCGACCGCGCACCAGACGATGTCGTGGAACGTCGCGCCGCCCGCGTACGCGCCGATGTCGGCGTCGTATTCGGGCGGGTGCTGGTAGCCGTCCCATTTGAGGCCGAACGGGCTGCTCGCGGCGTCGGCCGGCGCGGTGGGCACCGGGCGGGGTGGTTCCTGCGGCGCCGAGCAGGCCGTCACCAGCAGCAGGGCGAGCGCGATCGCGGCGAGCGCGCGGTTCACCGGGTCCTCCCGTAGCCGTAGCGGTCGCGGAGCGGATAAGTGGCGCATTCCACCAGCACCCGCTTGGCCGGGGGCAGCGCGCGGGACCATTCGGTGTCCAGGCGGAGCTCGATCTCGCCCGAATGGTGGCGGCCGACGTTGCCGGCCACGGTGTGGGTGGGGCTCATCTTGACCGTCGACTCGCCGATCAGCGGCAGGTCGGGGTCGGTGATCCCGGCCAGCCCGGCGGCGGCGCGCAGCCAGCGGGCCGGGTCCTGGATGAGGTCCTCGTAGCGGACCAGCAGGTAGCGGCCGGGTTCGCCGGCCCAGCTGCCCATGGCCGCCAGGTTGCCCAGATTCCACATGGCCGCCGTGGTCAGCACCGGGCGGGTGCGCATGGTGTCGGCGCCGGTGCCCGCCTTGCGGCGCAGCCAGGACCAGGCCACGGCTCTCGGGTCGCGGACGAGGTGGATCACGCGGAGCTGGACGCCGGGGAGGTCGTCGAGGAGCCTGCCGTACGCGACGGGTTTGGTGGAGTCGACGACGACGCGGCGGCCGGAGACGGACGCGGCGGCGCGGATGAGCCGGGCGAGGATCGCCCGGTATTCGGAGGGTTCCTCCTGAAGGCGGCCGCGTAACCAGAGGGAGGCCACGTCGCGGCCCCGGGAGGTGGCGCGGTGGAAGCGCGCCAGGCGCTCCACCTCCTCCTCGCCGGGGCCCTCTGGGCCGAAGACCTCCTGGAGGATCCGCCGCCAGACCGGGCAGGTCCTGACCTGGGCGCCGCAGCCGCACCTGCCGTCCTGGCGCAGGCCGCGGTCCCACAGGTAGCCGAGCTCGCCGACGTCGAAGCAGTCGCCGAGCTGGCCGAGCAGGCTCCCGAACAGGGTGCTGCCGCTGCGCCCGGCTCCGGCGATGTGCAGGACGATGACCGGATCAGGGGTTACGCGCACACCCACTGCCACCTCGATCGGTGGAAGACCCAATCGCACTTCGGCTTGGGTTTGTACGTCTGGGTGGGCTTCGGGGTGGGCTTCGGAGTCGGCCGCTTCGTCGGCGTCGGGCTCGGGGTCGGCCTCGGCGACGGGCTCGGGCTCGGGGGCGCCACGGCGGTGATCAGCCGGTACGGCTTGTCCTGGTCGACCAGCCCGACCCGGTCGATCGCGGCGATCTGCACCACGAAAGCGCCCAAGGCGGGCGGGCGGAACGCGTACGACCAGGAGGTGGTCGGAGAGCCGGAGCGGTCCACCGGAATCTGCACCCGGGCGAAGGCGCCCCAGGATCCGTCCGGCCGCAGCCATGAGCGGGTGGCCTGGTCCTGGATGGCCAGCCAGAGGCCGGTCACGCCGTAGTCGTCGGTGGCGCTGCCGCTGATGGTGACCGGCGTGTTCAGCGGTGTGCTCGCGCCGATCTCGGCGGGGGCGGCGATCACGGTGTCCGGCGGGGTGTTGTCGACGTTGATCCGCCGGAACGGGATGGACGCGTCGGGGTTGCCCGCCTTGTCCAGCACCACGACCTGCAGCGAGAACTGGCCGGCGCGCGGCGGCGTCCAGGTGAACTGCCAGTTGGCGGTCTTCTCGCCGGTCGAGGTGAGCAGGGTCGGGTAGCGGTGGTAGTCACCGAAGGTCCCGTCCGGCTGGTACCACTGGCCGGTGGTGCGGTCGCTCACCGCGAAGCCGACATCGCCGATCTTCCGGTCGTCGGAGGCCCAGCCGGTGAAGGTGAGCGGGCGGACGCCGTACACCTCGTCGTTGATGGGCGGCTGGGTGAAGTCGGCGTCGGGGGCGACGTTGTCGACCGTGAACGAGCGCCAGGTGGAGGTGATCGCGCCGTCCGCGTCCTTGGCGAAGACGGTCACGCCGTACTCGCCCGCGGCCAGGGCCGTCCAGTCGTAAGCCCAGGTCGCGGAGGTACCTGGGGTGATCGTCACCGGGATCCGGGCGAACGCGCCCCAGGTGCCGTCCGGGCGCCACCACAGCAGGGTGGATCGGTCCTGGATGCCGAGCCAGAGCTCGGTGACGCCGACGTCGTCGGTGGCCGTGCCGCGCAGCGCGATCGGGCCGGGTTTCACGGAGGCTCCCGTGACCGGCTCGCTCATCACCACGGCCGGGGCCGCCGCGATGGCGGGCTGAGGCAAAAGCACCGACGCGAGCAGGAGCCCGGTGGCAACAAGAGGGGTTGTCGTGGACGGTTTCATCAGACCCCCGCCAGGTCATGAAAAATATTGGCATATCCGATTGGTGAGATATTTATACCGGCGGATTACCTTATGAATCAGTGTGCTTAGCCCCAACGTGGTCGTGCCCGAGGATGAATTCCAGGTAAACGAATGGGTGTCCGGCCAGGGAGCGGGACGAAGAGGCCAACCGGTGGTTAAGAGTGCGGGAATACGCCCGCCACCCCTTTTCGCCCGGACGGCTATTCCTTAGCGTCCAGCCCGAGAAGCGCGTTATTTGCGTTGTTATAGGGGCGTCCATGCGTGCCGTAAAGATCTCCACCTCAACGACCACTGCCGAGCGCCAGGGACGTGCGCTCCGCATCGCCATGATCGGCCAGCGCGGCCTGCCCGCCACCTACGGCGGGATTGAACACCATGTCGCCCAGCTCGGCCGGCGGCTCGCGGCCCGCGGCCACGAAGTCACCGTGTTCTGCCGTACCAACTACACCCCCGACCGAGACGACCGGCACGACCGGATCGACGGCATCCGCCTGCGCCACCTGCCCACCCTGGGCACCAAGCACATGGACGCCCTCACCCACAGCCTCACCTCCACCCTGGCCGCCGCGGGACGCCACGACATCGTGCACTACCACGCCCTCGGGCCTGGCCTGTTCGCGCCGGTTCCGCGCTATCTGACCGGATCGAGGGTGGTGCAGACGATCCACGGCTGGGACGACCTGCGGGCGAAGTGGGGCGGGCTGGCGCAGCGGGTCCTGCGGGCCGGACGCTGGATGAGCCAGCGGGTGCCCAATGCCGTGATCGGCGTGTCCCGGGAGATCACCGACGAGTACGGAGAGTCGGCGACCTACATCTCCAACGGTGTCGAACGCCCGCCGGACGGCATCAGCCCGGAACCCGTGCTGGCCCGCGGTTTGCGGCCTGGTGGCTACGTGCTGTTCGTCGGCCGTCTGGTTCCGGAGAAGGCCGTCGACCTGCTGCTCCGCACGTTCAGCCAGCTGCCGGACGATGTTCAGCTCGCCGTCGCCGGTGGTTCCGCGTACACCGACGACTACGTCACCGGCCTGCGCGAGCTCGCCGCCCGCGACCCGCGCATCCACCTGCTCGGCTACGTGTACGGCGACGACCTGGCCGCCCTCTACCATCACGCCGCCGTCTACGTGCAGCCTTCGCACCTGGAGGGTCTGCCGCTGGCGCTGCTGGAGGCCGCCTCGCACGGGCTTCCCCTGATCGCCAGCGGTCTCGGCTGCCATCGCGAGATCATCGCCACGGAGGGGCCCGGCGGACGGATCTTCCGTCCTGGCGACCCGGCCGGGCTGAAGGAGGCGCTCGGGCACGTGCTCGCCGAGCGGGACCGCGAACGCGCCGCCGCGCTGGCCCGCCGCGAGGACACCCTCCGGCGTTACTCGTGGGACCGGGCTACCGACCTGACCGAGGAGCTCTACCTACGGCTGGCCCGCTGACGGTTCGACGGTCACCTCGTCCAGGCCGAGCAGCAAGTCGACCAGCGGGAAGACCACATACCAGAGCAAGCTCCCGGCGGCGGCGACCAGCAGGACCGCACACACGGTCTTGACATACCGTCCGCCGGGCAGCTTGCCCCATATCCAGGGATAAATCACTTCTTCTCCTGCCTTCCGCGCTGGTGGCCGGTTCCACCTGCCCATCGCGCTGGTGACTTCTCCTCAGCCACGTTTCCTGCCCCCCGCGCTGGTGGGTCACTTTCGCTTTTCCAGCTCGGGCGGCCGTCCGGCCGACTTCGCCTGGGAGCGGGTGAGTTCGGCGAAGACCACCAGGCGTTGCCAGTTCTGGAATTTCGGGTTGCAGGTGGTCAGGGTGAGCATCGCCCGTTCGGGGGGGACGCCTGGGTGGTCGGGTGTGGGGGCGACGACCTCGACCGAGGTGGGGAGTACCTCCTGGTGGCCGGTGACGCTATAGATGAACCAGGCGTTCCTGGTCTCGGCGATGATCGTGTCGCCTTCGCGGAGCCGGTCGATGTCCCAGAAGACCGAGGGGATGCGATGGCCGGCCACGGCCATGTTGCCGATCTCGCCCGGGCGGGCGGTATTCGGGTAATGGCCGGGGCCTTTGCGCAGGTCGGCTTGGGTCACCCCTTCGACGACGGCCCATCTCATGTCCAGCTTCGGGATGTGCAGGCGGGCCAGCGGCTGGCCTGGGGCCGGGGCCGCCCCCGCGTTCGCGGTCGCCCAGGTCCGGTTGAGGCGGTCGTCGATCAGGTGCTGTTCCGCTTCGATTCGCCAGGCTTTGCCGTACACGGCGTAGGCGGCGAAGAGCAGGGCGATCACGCCGAGCGTGACCATGAGCTCGCCGGCTCCCCTGGCGAGCCGCCGCGAGGGCGGCTCCCAGAGGTCGTCGTCTTGCTGGTACGGCAAGGCTGCCTGGCCGGTGACCAAGGTCAGAGCTCGCCCGTGACGTAGCCGCCGCGCCTGGCCGCCCGGAGGGTGAACGCGCCGCCCATGACCAGGAAGGCGCCCAGCATGGTCAGGGGGGCGACGAAGCCGTCGCCGGTCTTGGGCAGCTCTTCGTCGTCGCCTCCGCCGGGGACGGGGGCGGTGACCGTTTCGGAAATGGTGGTCGTCGATCTCGGGGTACGGCTGGTCGAGGAGGTGGGGGTGGAGGTGTTGCTGCTGGAGCGGGAGGGGGAGGCGGAGGCCGAGCGTGACGGGGAGGGGGACACGCAGGGAGAGGCGCTGGGGGATGGGCTGGCGCTCGTGCTCGGGCTCGAACTGGCCGAGGCGCTCGGGCTCGAGCTGGCGGAAGCGCTCGCGCTGGCACTCGGTGAGGCGCTCGCCGACGCGCTCGCTGAGGCGCTGGCCGACGGGCTGGCGGACGCCGACGCGCTGGCGGAGGTGCTGGCCGAGGCGGAGGCGCTGGCGGAGGCGCTCGCCGAGGTTGTCGGGCAGGGGCGCAGTGACGAGGTGGTCGACGCGCTTGGGCTCGCGCTGCCGGAAGGGCTGGTGGAAGCGCTGGGCGACGGTGACGGGGTGCCCGACTCGGTGAGCAGGAGCTGAGCGTTCGGCTGGACGACCTGGCTGAGCGTCAGCAGGACGGAGGCCGACGCGGGGGCGTCCTGGGCGAACAACCGCGCGGCCGCCGGGCCGCTTGGCGAAGGACTGGCGTCTGGGCTCGCGGAAGGTGTGCCGGTGCTACTCGGCGTGGGCCCTGGGGTGGAGCCGGATTTCGCGGACGAACCAGAGGTGGAGGTAGCGCTTGGTGACGGGGTGGCCGCCGCGGCTGTGCCGGTCCAGGCCACGGTCGATCCGCTGAGGTTTGGGGTGCCGATGTCCAGGCGTACCACATCGGTGATGGCGGGAGGACTGGCCAGCAGCGATGGGGACGGGCTGGGAGTCGGGTCGGCGAGTGATGGGCTCGGTGTCGAGTGAGGGGTCGCGTGGGGTGTCGGGCTGGGGTCCACGGGTGTGGTCACGCGCTCGGCGCGTACTACGGCGGCTGGGCCGTCGATTCGCAGATGGGGACGGCTGATCACCACCGTGCGCGTGCCGGCGACGATCCGCACGGATCCCTCGTAGTCCACCTCGGCGTCGCCGGTGGCCGGATCGAACGCGCCGCTCGCCGCGTGGAAACGTACCCCGCCCTCAGGCGTCAACTCCGCGCCGCCGTCGACCAGGACCCGCTCCGTGTCCGCGTCGGCGATGGCCGCCAAGCCGATCGTCAGCGTGCCCGCGGTCACGTCCCGGGCGGTCACCGCGTTCGGCGGAGTCGCCGCGAGCGCGCCCACGGCGAGTGCCGCGCCGAGCCATATCTGCGCGAATCCCAGGGTCGCAAGCCGTTTATGCCGCACCCTCATCATCAAAAACCACACCCAAAATGACTAATTTACTGGAGACCCTGCTCGCGATCAATTTGCAATGTTAAGTAGATGTCGCTGAGGTAAGCGTGGCGTAGACAATGAGGTTGTCGGTGTAACTGTGCGTTTTCCTGTTGTACACCCCGCCACAGGTGATGAGGCGAAGCGCGGGATGGGCGGTGTTGCCGTACACGCGCTCGGTCGGAAATCGCGTTTTGGAGACCTGCTCGACGCCGTCCACGGTGAATGTGACCACCGAACCGTCCGCCCGCCCGATTTTGACGACGTGCCCGCGCGCGAGTTCGCGCAGCCGCTGGAAGACCGCGGGGCCGCCCCGGACGTTGACGTGGCCCACGATGACGGCCGGCCCCTGTTCGCCGGGTGTCGGGCCGTATTTGAACCAGCCGGCCAGATTGCGGGCCGACAACGGCGGCACCTCGATCTCCCGCCGTTCGGTGACCCCGACCGCGCGTAGCGGCGCGTCCACCTTGATCCCCGGGATGACCAGCCTGGTCGGGTTCGCCTTCGCGACCGGCTGGGCGGGCTGCCCGGCCGGTTCCGGGGGCGGCGCGTCGGCGACGGCCGCGGTGAGCACGGCACCCGGCCCGCCCGGTCCCACTTCGTTCGGAAAGGTCAGCACTCCGGCGGGTCCGGGTGGATTCACCACTCCCAGGGACTCCCGGACCGCCGAGTCACTGGGTTCCGACGCCACCAGCACGACCCCGACCAGCGCGGTGACGACCGCCGCCACGGTTCCCAGCACCAGGACCAGGCGCACCGGTCCCAGCAGCCCTGGCTCCGGCTCGGTGGCGCTCCGCCTGAACCGCGCGAACCATCCGCCCGGCCGCGGATCGCTCCCCTGCTCGTCCCACCCGGTCGACCGCTGATCGATCCCCGGCTCAACCCTTTGTCCGTGCTCGCCTGGTTCGTGTGGCTGCTCGTCGATGGTGTTCATGCTCGCCTCCAGATCAGGCGGCCGATGAGTGCCGCGCCCGCGCTGCCAAAAACGATCAAGAAGAGGCCGAGGAGGGCGCGCCCTCCGATGGAGCTTTCCGCGCCGGTCGCGGCGCCGCCGAGCGGGGTGAGCAGCACCTGCGGCGAGGGTGAGGCGGTCATGGACACGGTCACCGTGGTCGTCGGCGTCGGGCTCGGCGTGGCCGACGGCGAGGGGCTCGCGGACGAGCTCGGCGTGGCGCTCGGGCTAGGTGTCGCGGACGGGCTCGGCGAGGGGGACGGCGAAGGGCTCGTCGCGGCGGCGACCAGGAGCTGTGTCCCCGCGGTGACCTCGGTGACACAGGTGGTCTTGCCCGCGCCCGGGACCTCGAGCTGGAAGTCGCCCGGCATGAGCGTCACGCTCGACCCCGCCGGGAGGTCGCCCGGGATCGTCATATGTCCCGTCATGGGTGGTACGGCGATTGGTTGCCCTGGATCCACCGACGTCAGCAGGGGCGATCGTCCCGTCATCGGGGCGAGTTCGCCCTGGATCGCGCCGTTCAGCCGGAGCCTGCCGTACGAGCCGATTTCGGTGCCCTGCGCGGCGGTCTTGTCTCCCGCGTTGGCCAGCCCGCCGCCCAGCGACCACACCACGGTGACCGTGGCCCCCGGCGGCGCCGTCTTGGGCGCCTCCAGGGTGACGTCGAGCTCCGCGGCCTTCCCGCCACACGTGTAGGGCACGGTGACTATCCGGGTCTCGGCTGCCGCGACATCCTGGAAGGAGAGAACTCCAGCCACCATCAACAGGATGACGCCGACGCCGGGCCAGGCCTTGAGCACGATCGTACGGCCTTTCAGGAGGGTTCCCCGCCGGAGGGAAGGCGAGGCAGCAGCGAAAGGCTGACGACCTTGGGTTACGCGCTAGCGGTTTCCGAGCGAAATATTGGTGTGGCCCGTGTGAAAGGAGGTCAGGGGCGGTGAACCCGCACATACTCCAAGATGGACTGCACATGACAGGCAGCCAGCGCCCACAAAATATCACCACATAACGGACAAAATCATGGCTTTGAAGGCTCTCGAAGGTGCTTGGCTTTCACGCCGCGCGAACCCTTGGCCGACCACGGCCACCGAAGCGGAGGCCGTGCAGGAACAGCTGCGCCCGCTCGTGGATCTCACCGACCCCGGCCCGCCCACCGTCGACTTCATCGCCGGTCTGGACGTCGGGTACGCCCCTGACAGCGACGAGGTAACCGGCGCCGTCGTCGTCCTCGACAACACCCTGCGGATCGTGGACCAAGCAACATCCCGCGAAAAAGCGAAATTTCCGTACATACCGGGACTGTTTGCGTTCCGCGAACTCCCGCCCCTGCTGACCGCCCTCGACCGCCTCACCATCACCCCCGACCTGCTGATCTGCGACGGCTACGGCCTGGCCCACCCCCGCCGCTTCGGCCTGGCCTGCCACCTGGGCGTCCTCACCGGCCTCCCCACGATCGGCGTCGCCAAGACCGCCTTCGTCGGCACCCACGCCGACCCCGCCCCCACCCGCGGCAGCTGGACCCCGATCACCCTCGACCACGACACGGTCGGCCGCGCCCTCCGCACCCGCGACCACGTCAAACCCGTCTACGTCTCCCAAGGCCACCGCATCAGCCTCGACAACGCCTGCGCCCACGTCCTCCGCACAACCCCGGCCTACCGCCTCCCCGAACCGATCCGCCTAGCCGACCGCCTCTCCCGCACCAACCCGCCCGCCTGACCGCCCCTCCCGCGCGGCCCGCCGCCTGCGGTTTGAGGCCGTACGCCTGGCAGCAGGCTCCGATCCGCTTCCCCGGTCTCCGCTGCGGCCAATTTGATCATCTCGCCCAGGCGTTTGCCTTTGTGTAGGGCGACAAATTGATCCAGCACCACCCGCGCGCTGGTGTTCCGCACCTTGGCCGTCGCCGTCATCTTGATCGTCACCGGCCGGGGCCCGCAGTTGAACCTGATCACCCCGCCCTTGGCGACAGCCGCGACGACCGCCCTCGACGTGCAACTGCCCGGACTGCCATTCCCCACCATCCGATCCGGCCGCGAGGTGTTCACCGCCCGCGCCTCCGCCGGCACATAAGCCCCGCCACCCGGATTCCCCGGCCCAGCGACGGCCCCAGCCGAAACCCCCGGCACCAGCACAGCGGCAATCACCACAACAAGAACAAACAAGAACAACAGTCAGCCCTCGGCACACGCGCCGGATGCTACCGCGACCGGAATAACCACCCCGAAGCTTCCCTAAACCCACCAAACATCACAGTAGCCCGGCAGATTACTACCGGGAGATGGTGAGCAGACCTCGCCGAACAGTAAATGAGGTGAGGCGCTCACCGGGCGGCGGAGGCCGACTGACCTGCCGGGAAATCGGGGTACCGCGCCGCCGATGAGGACACCCGACCCGCGATCGGTCAGATATCTGGAACGTCCAGGAACCCTGAAAATCGACCGTCTGGATGGAATCCTTGACACATTCGGGTAATTGATGCCATCGGTGATGCCCAACGCATCTGAGGCGATCTGCGCCAGTTTCTTCAGGACATAGGAGGAACAGCGAAACCCGTTCGTGGTCTTCGATTCCACCATTGAACTGCCGGACGGGGTCCCTTTTGTCGGCGCAACCAATTGGGCGGGCGGCAGGTCGGCCACCCGCCACCTGCTTGAACTGGGACACCGCCGCATCGCGATGATCGCAGGCCCGGACCGGATCCTGTGCTGCCGCGCTAGGCTGGACGGCATTGCGGATCCCGGCAGACCTGAGCGTGGTCGGCTTCGACGACCTGCCTGTCGCCGCCTTCGTTGATCCCCCGCTGACCAGCGTCCATCAGCCGCTCACCGAGATGGCCGCTGCGGCGACCGAACTGGCGCGCGCCCTGGGGCGAGGTGAGGTGACGCCGCAGGTCGGTCTCGAACTGGCCACCACCCTCACGGTCCGGGAGAGCACCTCCCGGCCGGCGAATCAGTAAGAGGCCGGGCCGGGGCGGCCGGTTTCACCCACGGTGGCACGGGGCACGGAACCCAGCGCGCGGGCCGCCCGCGGATCCGGCAAGATGTAATGAGTGTGACCAAGAACGACTCCGGTGGAAGCGGTGGACGGCCGGATGTGATGATGTCCCCAACGCTCGACCGGGAGGAAGCGATCGTGGGGTCTCTCGTGGGCGGCATGCTGCCCCCGGACGATGTCGTCGTCTCGGCCCTGCGGGCGGGCGATGAGGCGATGTTCGCGACACTGCTGGACACCTGGTCGCGAGGGATGCTGCGGGTGGCCAGGTCGTACGTCTCCACCGACGACTCGGCGGAAGAGGTGGTGCAGGACACCTGGCTGGCGGTGATCGGGGCGATCGACGGCTTCGAGGGCCGCTCGTCGGTCAAGACGTGGGTCTACCGCATCCTCGTCAACACGGCCAAGAAGCGGAGCGTGCGCGAGAGCCGTACACTGCCGTGGAGCGCCTTGGAAAGGGACGCCAGCCCTACCGTCGGCCCCTCGCGGTTCCACGGTGAGGACGCCGCCCGGCCGGGAAGCTGGAAGGAGTCACCTGCGGCCTGGCCGACGCCGGAGAACCAGGCGCTCGCCGCGGAGGTTCGCGGCCTGATCGGTGCGGCCCTGGCCGGGCTGCCGCCACGGCAGCGGATCGTGATCACACTGCGTGACGTGGAGGGATGTACCTCCGAAGAGGTCTGCGAGATCCTGGAGATCTCCGCCGCCAACCAGCGAGTCCTGCTGCACCGCGGCAGGGCGGCGGTCCGTGGGCGGCTGGAGGACTACTTCCAGTCGGTCAAGCAGTCAGAATAGGCGAAACGGTTATGCCACCGAGGGTAAAGGCGGTCACCGTCGTGAAGCGGTTCACGTGCGACGAGCTGGCGGAACTCATCACCGCCTACCTCGACGACGCCCTCGACGACTCCTCCCGCGCCGCGGCCGAGGCCCATCTGGCCTGCTGCGGTGACTGCGGAAACTACCTCGACCAGTTCCGCACGACCATCCGGGCCCTCGGCGACCAGCCTCCGGAGAAGCTGCCGTCCGGCGCGCGTGAGCGACTGATGTCCGCCTTCAGAGGTCGCCGCCGTTCCTGACTGAAGTCCCCTGTAACGCTCGCGTGGCTCGCGGGTCTATAGACCCATGCGCCATGCGCCATGCGAGGGGGAGACGATGATCGGGCTGACCGCCGAGGGCACGCCGCTCAAGGACGCCTCGGACGTGGCGGACTTCGCCCGCCGGTGCTTCCGCGCCACCGATGAGAACCGGGTGGGCGTCGAGCTGGAATTCCTGGTCTACGACCGTGCGCAGGCCACCCGGCACGTCCCGCTCGACGAGATCGCGCGGGCGCTGCCGCCACTGCCCGGCGGGAGCCAGGTGACCTTCGAGCCGGGCGGCCAGCTGGAGCTCTCCGGACCCGCGGGCGCGCTGCCCGGCGCGATCGACGGCCTGGCCACCGACGTGGCCGTCGCCCGCCGCGCCCTGGCGGACGCGGGCCTGGCGCTGGCGGGCGTGGGACTGGATCCGTTACGGCCCGCCCGGCGGCAGCTGCGCCTGCCCAGGTACGACGCGATGGCGGAGTTCTTCGGCGGCCGGTACGGGCGGCTGATGATGTGCTCGACGGCGTCCATCCAGGTCAACCTCGACCTGGGGGAGCGGCCGGAGGCGCGGTGGGAGCGGGCGCACCTGCTGGGCCCCGTCCTGACCGCGGCCTTCGCCAACTCCCCGCTCAGCGGCGGCCGCCCGTGCGGCTGGACGTCCGGCCGCCAGGCCGTCTGGGAGCACCTCGACCCCACCAGGACGGCTCCCGTCCGCGCGTCCGGTGACCCGGCGGCCGACTGGGCGGACTACCTGCTCGACGCCCGGCTCATGCTGGTGCGGGAGGACGAGGAGCGCTGCCGCCCAATCCGCGACGGCTCGACCTTCCGCGACTGGCTGGCGGCCGGCGAGCGCCCGCCCACCGTGGCGGACCTGGCCTACCACGCCACGACGGTGTTCCCGCCGGTGCGGCCGCGGGGCTGGCTGGAGATCCGCTACCTCGACGCACAGCATCCGGCGAGCTGGCCGGTGTGCGTGGCCGTGACCTGCGCCCTCATCACCGACGACCGGGCCGCCGACGCCGCGCTGGCCGCCGCGGAGCCGTACGGGGAGCTGTGGCGGCAGGCCGCCCGGTGCGGGCTGGCGGACCCGCGGCTGGCCCGCGCCGCCGACGCCTGCTTCCGCGCGGCGATCGAGGCGCTGCCCTGCCTGGGCGCGCCCCCCGCGCTGGTCGGCGAGGTGGCCGCCTTCGCCGACCGGCACGTGACGCCTGGCCGCTCCCCCGCGGCCGACCTGATGGATCTGGTGAGAGGACCGGGGCGGCGCCTGTCGGCCTGGCTGACCGAAGAGGGACACGCATGAACGACTTGAAGGAACGCATCGCCGCCGAGTTGCTCGCCGTGCGCGGCCGGTCGCTGGCCTACACGGAGGCGGACGACGACCTGCTGGTACGCCAGCACTCGCCGCTGATGTCGCCGCTGGTGTGGGACCTCGCGCACGTCGGCAACTACGAGGAGCTGTGGGTGCTGCGGGAGGCCGGGGGCATCACGCCGCTCCGGCCCGAGATCGACGACATCTACGACGCCTTCAAGACGCCGCGCAAGGACCGTCCCTCCCTGCCGTTCCTGCCTCCGGCCGAGGCCCGCCAGTACATCGAGGGCGTACGCGGCCGCGTGCTCGACGTCCTGGACGCCGTCGACCTGGAGGATCCCAGCCCGCTGCGCCGCGACGGCTTCGTGTTCGGCCTGGCGATCCAGCACGAGCACCAGCACGACGAGACGATGCTCGCCACGCTCCAGCTGTCGAAGCAGCCCGGCATGGTGCGCGACGGCGACCTGCCGCCGGGCCGCCCGGCGGGCCCCGAGGAGGTGTGCGTCCCCGCGGGCCCCTTCCTGATGGGCACCGACACGCTGGCCTGGGCCTACGACAACGAGCGCCCCGCCCACCGGGTCGACCTGCCCGCCTACTGGATCGACCGGCTCCCCGTGGGCAACGCCGCCTACGCCGCGTTCATCGAGGACGGCGGCTACCACGACCCGCGCTGGTGGACGCCCGAGGGCTGGCAGTGGCGGCAGCAGACCGGCGTCTTCGCCCCGCTGTTCTGGGCCAAGGACGGGGGCACCTGGTGGCGCAGCCGGTTCGGCCGCACCGGGCCCGTGCCGATGGACGAACCCGTCCAGCACGTGTCCTGGTACGAAGCCGACGCCTACGCCCGGTGGGCAGGCAAGCGGCTGCCCACCGAGGCCGAGTGGGAGAAGGCCTGCGGCTGGGACGCCGCGGCAGGGCGAGCCCGCAAGTACCCGTGGGGCGACCACGACCCCACCCCCGACCTCGCCAACCTGGGCCACCGGGCGGCCAGGCCCGCGCCGCTCGGCGCCTACCCGGCCGGGGCCGGCCCGTACGGGGCCGAGCAGATGGTCGGGGACGTGTGGGAGTGGACCGACACCTGGTTCGACGGCTATCCCGGCTTCCGCAGCTTCCCGTACCCGGAGTACAGCGAGGTGTTCTTCGGCCAGGGCTACCGCGTCCTGCGCGGCGGCTCCTGGGCGGCCGACCCGGCGGCGGTCCGCACCACGTTCAGGAATTGGGACTATCCGATCCGCCGGCAGATCTTCACCGGATTCCGCTGCGCCCGGACCGCGGAGCGGCGCTAGATGTGCCGCCACGCCGCCTGGCTCGGCGCACCCCGTCCCCTCACCGCCCTGATCCAGGATCCCGAGTACGGCCTGCTCAAACAGTCGTACGCGCCCCGGCGGCAGCGGCACGGCACCGTAAACGCCGACGGCTTCGGCATGGGCTGGTATGACCCCTCACTCGACGGCCCCGTCCGCTACCGCCGCTCGATACCGATCTGGGCTGACGCCAACCTGCCCGCGCTCGCGCAGGTCGCCCGCTCTGGCTGCCTGCTGGCGGCTGTCCGGTGCGCCACCACCGGCATGCCCATCGAGGAGAGCGCCACCCCGCCGTTCACCGACGGGCCGTGGCTGCTCAGCCACAACGGCCGGGTCGCGCGGGACGCGGTCCGGGATCTCGCCGACGGCGCCGAGAGCGCCTGCGACTCCGCCTGGCTCGCCGCCGCCGCGTTCCAGCGGCTGCGCGCCGGGCTCGCGCTCGGCGAGGCCCTGGCCGAGGTCGTCGCCCACGCCGGGGCCAAGGATCCCGGCGCCCGCCTGAACCTGCTCGCCTGCGACAGCGTCTCGCTCGCCGCGACCGTCTGGGGCGACACCCTCTTCTACCGGCGATCCCAGGACGGCGTGCTCGTGGCGAGCGAGCCGCTCCACGACCTGTCCGGCTGGCAGGCCGTGCCGGAGCGGAGCCTGCTGCTCTCCTCTCCCGAGGGCGTACACATCCAGCCGTTGTGACCTTTCTGCTCAGGAGGCCCCTGTGCCCGTCAGCCAGTCGACCGTGCGTCTGATCAACCATCTTGACCGTGACTACCTGCGCCTGGCGCTCGAACACGACGTCACGACCGGCTTGACCTCGACCCCCAAGTGGCTGCCGCCGAAGTGGTTCTACGACGAGGTGGGCAGCGACCTGTTCTCCCAGATCACGCGACTGCCCGAGTACTACCCGACACGGCGCGAGCTGGCCATCCTGCGGACGCGGGCTGCGGGGCTCGCGGCGGCCAGCGGCGCGGATACGCTGGTGGAGCTGGGGTCGGGGACCAGCGAGAAGACCGTCCTGTTGCTCGACGCCCTCACCGCGGCAGGGACGCTGCGCGGCTACACGCCGGTGGACGTGGACGTGGTCACGCTCGCGGCCGCCGCGCAACGGGTGGCCGGCCGCTATCCGGGTCTGGCCGTACGGGCCGTGTGCGCCGACTTCGAGCGGCATCTCAGCCTGCTGCCGCGGACGGGCCGGCGGATGGTGGCCTTCCTGGGCGGCACCATCGGCAACCTCGATCCGGACGCGCGGGCGGTGTTCATGAAGGAGCTGCGCGACACCCTCCGCCCCGGGGACACGTTCCTGCTGGGGGCCGACCTGGTGAAGGACCGGAGGCGGCTGGTGGCCGCCTACGACGACGCGGCCGGGGTGACGGCCGCCTTCAACCGCAACGTGCTGCACGTGATCAACCGGGAGCTGGACGCCGACTTCGAGCCGGACGCCTTCGAGCACGTCGCGCTGTACGACGAGCGCAACGGCTGGATCGAGATGCGGTTGCGGGCGTCCAGGGCCATGCGGGTGCGGGTCGGCGGGCTCGGGCTGGCCGTGGAGTTCGCGGAAGGGGAGGAGATGCGTACCGAGATCAGCGCCAAGTTCCGCCCGGAGGGCTTGCGGAGCGAGCTGGCCGCGGCGGGCTTCACGGTGCGCCACTGGCACACCGACCCGTCCGGCGACTTCGCCCTGCTCCTGGCCGAGGCGTGACCACTGACCGAAGTGCGATCGCCGAGGGACGGGCTCGGTCCGGCTCCGGCCTAGACGCGATCGCCGAGAGGCTGCGGGCGGCGCGGGACGTTGCCGGGACCTGGCGGGCGGCGCGGTCCGTCGTGCCGCCGGGGCATCTGGACGCCGCGGGCTGCAACGTGCCCAGCGACCGGGTGCTGGACGCCGTCTTCGAGCACCTGCGGCTGGAGCGGTCGCGCGGCGGCTACGCGGCTGAGCCGGATCTCGGCGCCGCCAGGTCGGCGCTGGCCGCTCTGGCCGACGCCGGTCCCGCCGACGTGGCCTTCGTGGAGAGCGGGACGGCGGCGATGGCGGCGCTGCTCGGCGGGTGGCGCCTGCCGCCGGGCAGCCGCGTCGGCTTCGCTCGCACCGAGTACGGCAGCACGCTGATGCTGCTGCGCCGCCTGGCCGACGAGCGTGGATGGACGCTCGTCGAGCTGCCCGTGGACGACGACTCCCGCCTCGACCTGGACGGCCTCCGGTCCAGGCTGGCCGCGGGACTGGACCTGGTCAGCGTGGTCCACATCGCCTCCCACCGTGGGGTCGTCCAGCCGGCCGCGGAGATCGGGGCGCTGTGCCGCGCCGCCGGGGTCCCGCTGGTACTGGACGTCTGCCAGTCTCTCGGCCAGGTAGACGTCGCCGGCGTCGACGCGACCGCGTATGTGGGGACCTCCCGCAAATGGCTCGCCGGGCCGCGCGGGGCCGGCTTCCTGATCGTGCCCGGCCTCACGGCGGAGATGGACGCCGCCGCGCCGACGCTCGGCGGGCATGTCTGGACGGACGGCCGCCGGGCGCCCGGCGGGCGCGCCGGTAGTCCGGCGCCGGTGGCCGGGGCGATCCGATACGAGGGCTCCGAGGGGGCGATCGCGGCCCGGGTCGGCCTCGGCGTCGCCGTACAGGAGCACCGGTCGCTCGGTCCCGCCGCCGTCCACGCCCACCTGGCGGGCCTCGGAGGTACGGCGCGGCGCATCCTCGACGGCGCCGGGGGCTGGCGCGTGGTCGAGCCGCTCGACGAGCCCTCCGCCATCGTCACCCTCAGACCGCCGCCGGGAGGGTCCGCCGACGATGCCAGGTCGCGGGCGGCCCGGGCGGGTCTGCTGGTGGGCGGCGCCCCCGTAACCAGAGCGCCCCTGGACCTGCGCGAGCCCGTAATCCGCGTCTCCCCGCCGCCCGGCACGGATCCGGAGACCCTGCACGCACTCGCCCGCGTCCTCGGCGGCTGATTCCCGGTCACAGGTCGCCGGACAGCTCGATCGGCCCTGTCCGCGAGGATGTCGCCGAGCAGGTCGAGTGCGCGTCGGTGGTGGCCGGGATGCGGCTGCCGGTCTACAGCCTCGACCCTGAGTCGGGGATCTACGCCGCTACTCTCGCGCTCAACGTGCTGGCGGACGGGCCGATCGACCGTCTGCATCAGGCGCTGATACACACCCGGCTGGCCACCACGGTCAGGCGGAATGCCGTCGAGCACGCGGTCACCAGGGCGTCAGGAGACGGTGCCGCCGGAACGCCAGTAGACGCTGTTCTCGCGGCTGAGGAAATCGCCGTCGATCAGGTAGCGGCGAAGCGCGGCGTAGTCGTCGTAGAACGCGCGCAGGACCTCGTTGACCTCGGTCTCCGGGTAACGGACGCCAGGCTGGAAGGAGCCCGCGATCCGGTCGAGCACGGCGCGGCGGATGGACTGTTTGGCGGGCATGGTGATCAGTCGGCCGCGCACGAGGAAACGATCGAGGACATCGTCGCCGATCTCGGATCCCTGGGTGGTCATTGGTTCACTCTAACGACGCTGGCGTACGGGCTCACCAGGATTTTTCGGGCCGGTTGACATTAGGTTGGGTCCCGTCACGATGGGAGTTCAGACGATCGGACGGGATGTGCATGCTCTCCTTACGCGCCTTTGTCGCCGGGGTCGTGGTGGGTGCCGTCGTGAGCGGCGGGCTGGCCGTTCCGGCCAGTGCGCGGGCGGCGACGCCGTTACTGGTCGCGATCCGGGCCGCGCATCATCCGGGGCTGGATCGGCTGGTGTTCGAGTTCAAGGGAGCGCTTCCAGCCGAGCGCAGCGCGCGGTACGTGACGGCGCTCGTGGCCGACGGGTCGGGGCTGCCGGTGCCGGTCGTCGGGAGCGCGCGGCTGCTGGTGCGGTTCGGCGGGGCGAAGGGGCACGGAGACGACGGGAACCTCTCATATGGTGCCGCGCGGCGGACTTACGCGCTGCCGGGGATCATCCAGGTCGTCAACACGGGGGACTTTGAGGCGGTGTTGTCGTTCGGGGTCGGGGTGGCCAAGAAGACGCCGTTCCGGTTGTACACGTTGAAGAATCCGAGCCGGGTGGTCATCGAGCTCACCACGCCGTATCGGACCGTGAACGTGAAGAGCTATTTCCTGAACAGCGCGAACTTCAATGTGGGGCGCAAGCCGTACACCAAGGGAGTGGTGCGGCCGGTGCCGACGCAGGGGCCGGCTGCGGGGGCGTTGCAGCGGTTGTTCGCGGGGCCGACGCAGGGCGAGCGGGTGGGGCTGCATTTCGTGGACTCCAAGGCGACGGGGTTCAGCAAGGTGACCATCAAGAACAAGGTCGCGCGGGTCTATCTCACCGGTGGGTGCAGTAGCGGCGGATCCACGTTCACCATCGCCGACGAGATCGTTCCCACACTTAAGCAGTTCTCCTCGGTGAAGTGGGTGAAGATTTACGATCCGGCCGGTAAGACACAGCGGCCGACCGGATCATCGGACTCCATTCCCGGCTGCCTCGAACCGTAGGTATGGGTTATCGGGCTTTGGGCGTTCTACCGGTGGGGAGGTCTTGATGAGCTGTCCGCATGGTGAACGAGCTGGGGATGTGCACCTGGTGCATGTCGTACGGCATGGGCAGAGCACGTCGAATGTCGCCTACCTCGCGGTCGAGACGTCGGCGGCCTCCTCGGCGGTGATTCCCGACGATGACATGGCGATCGAGCTGACCGATCTGGGGTGGCGGCAGGCGGGTTCGGTCGGGAGATGGCTGGCGGAGCTTGAGCCGAGCGACACGCCGGACATGGTGTGGTGTTCGCCGTATCTGCGGGCCGAGCAGACCTGGCAGGGGATCGAAAGGGAGCTGGCCTCGGCGGGACGGGAGCGGCCGTGCCATCGGGTCGACGAGCGGCTTCGTGATCGGGATCGGGGGCGGCTGCGGCATCGGCATCCGCGCTGGGTGCGGGAGCGGTTTCCGGCCGAGATCGTGGCGGAGGAGCGGGATCCGCTGGGGTACCGGCCGCCGGACGGGGAGTCGTTCCGGGATGTGGCGGAGCGGTTGCGTGAGGTGGTCGCGGAGATCGAAGCCGACGGTCACCGGCGGGTGCTGATCGTGGCGCATGACGCGGTGGTGCTGTTCCTGCGGCAGATCCTGGAAGGGCTGAGCGACGAGGAGGTGCTGGCCATCGCGGCGGAGGGGCTCGCGGACAACGGGTCGATCACCAGCTGGCAGGGAACGGAGGGTGGGTACCGGCTGCTGGCGTACAACGTTTCACCTGGGGGTGATGGGTATGAGCAGGCCGCATCGCATTCGTGATCGGTTCTGGTGGGAGGTCTCGCCGACCATGGAGCGGCCGGACACGCCGCTCAACCTGCGGATCGCGCTGGCGGTCTTCGGGCTGGTGGTGAGCGCCGCGCTCGGGGTGCTGTCGTGGCTGGCGGGCTGGTTCGTGGCCGCCGTGGCGCTGTGGGCGATCGCGGTCATCGCCGTGGTCAACCTGATCGTGCTGACGCAGAAGCGCATCAAGCGCGGCGACGGGAACTCGTTGTTCGGCTGATCCCTGGTGTCACGGAGTGCTCTTATGCCCCTTGACATCCGTTTCGGGCGGCTTCACGCTGTTGCGCATAGCGCATGATGTTCCGTTTCGCGAAACAGGGGTGTAGCGGTGAGCAGCGTGATTCCCACACTTCCCGGCCGCTACTACACCGATCCGGACATCTTCGCGGCGGAGCAGCGGGGGATCTTCGAGGCGATGTGGTTCTGTGCCGCGCGATCCTCCGATGTGGGGGTGCCTGGGGCGTTCCGGACTGTGCAGGTGGGGAACGAGAGCATTCTGATCACGCGGAGCCGGGGTGGGGTTCGGGCTTTTTACAACGTGTGCCGCCATCGTGGGGCGACGTTGTGTGTTGAAGAGTACGGGGAGGTTAAAAGGGCGTTCTCGTGTGCGTACCACGCCTGGAGTTACGATCTTGACGGCAAGCTGATCGCGGCGCCGAACATGTCCGCCATGCCCGACTTGGATCGGGTCGAGTATGGCCTGGCGAAGGTGCATGTGCGGGAATGGCTCGGGTACGTCTGGGTCTGCCTGGCGGACGAGCCGCCGCCGTTCGACGACACCGTGCTCGGCGCGGTC
Source organism: Acrocarpospora sp. B8E8 (assembly GCF_039871605.1). NCBI lineage: Bacteria > Bacillati > Actinomycetota > Actinomycetes > Streptosporangiales > Streptosporangiaceae > Acrocarpospora > Acrocarpospora sp. B8E8. Next base: position 135,409 of record NZ_JBDPLV010000006.1, read on the forward strand.
ACCGAGCGGCTCGGCGCCCTGGAGTTGATCGACAACTACTCCCCCGACGCGCTGGAACTCGGCCGCAGAATCGTCTACGACGTGAAGGCCAACTGGAAGCTGATCGTCGAGAACTTCATGGAGTGCTATCACTGCGCGACCATCCACCCCGAACTCGTCGAGGTGCTCCCCGAATTCGCGGACGGTTACGCGGCGCAGTATTACGTCGGCCATGGCGCGCTTTTCGGCGAGAATATCGAGGGGTTCACCGTGGACGGCTCCCCCGGCCTCGACCGGATTCCGTCCCTCGCCGAAGACCAGGACCGCCGTTACTTCGCGATCACCATCAAGCCGCAGGTCTTCATCAACCTCGTGCCCGACCACATCATCCTGCACCGCATGTATCCGCTGGCCGCCGGCCGCACCATCGTGGAATGCGACTGGCTCTACACCGCCGACGTCGTCACCGGTGGCAAGAACCTCGACAAGTCCGTCGAGCTCTTCCACCGTGTCAACGAACAGGATTTCGAGGCCTGCGAGCGCTGCCAGCCCCGGATGTCGTCCCGCCTGTACGCCAAAGGCGGCGTCCTGGTCCCCAGCGAACACCACATCGGCGCCTTCCACGACTGGGTCATCGAGAAGCTCGGCCTGTGATTTCTGTGGTGAGCAGGTCAATCACCCCCGTGGTGTCCTCGTCGCCGTGGCCGTCGGCGATCCCGTACGCGTAGGGGGCCATGGCGGTGAGCCAATCGACGAGCAAAGGGGCGAGGGCCGTCGCCCTGCGCCGAGCCCGCGGGCTTTCTACGGCGAGCGTCGTTCTGTCGGAGGGCTTGGCTATGGTGAGGGCGTGGATGGGGTTGTGGCGGCCGAGCAGGCTGAGGCGGCGTTGCTCGCCGACGCGCGGCGTGGTGATGGTGAGGCGTTCCGGAACCTGGTGGCGCCGCACCTGCGCGGGCTGCATGTGCACTGTTATCGCATGCTGGGCTCCTATCACGACGCCGAAGAGGTGCTGCAGGAGGTGTTGCTGCGGGCCTGGCGGGCGCTGGATTCCTTCGAAGGGCGTGCGCCGCTGCGGCACTGGCTGATCCGGATCACGACGACGACCTGCCTGAAGGCCATCGAGCGCAAGGGGCGGCTGCCGGTCGTCGCGGGCGAGGTCGGGTTTCTGGAGCCCTATCCGGATCGGCTGCTCGATGAGGTGACCGGGGGCGACCCGGCGATGGTCGCCGAGACGCGGGAGAGCGTGGCGCTGGCGTTCATCGTGGCGTTGCAACGGCTTCCCGCCACGCAGCGGGCCACGCTGGTCCTGCGGGAGGTGCTGGGCTGGAGTGCGGCTGAGGTGGCCGACCTGCTGGGATGTAGTGTGCCCGCCGTCAACAGCTCCCTGCAACGGGCCCGCGGCACGCTCGGGACGACCAATGGGACGCCGCGGTCCCTGGATCGGCGGGACGAGCAGGTGCTCGGGCGGTTCGTTCAGGCGTGGCAACGTTGTGACATCGCGGCGCTGACGACTCTGCTGCATGAGGACGCGGTCTTGAGGATGCCGCCGGAGGATGCCGTGATCCGGGGCCGGGAGCAGGTCGCGGGGTTCTTCGCCGCCATTCCGGCCGATGGGGCGGTGACGGTCACCCAGGCGAACGGTCACCTGGCGCTGGCGGCTTACCTGCCTGGTGAGGATTTCGGTCCCTGTCCGGCGTATGGGCTGGTGGTCTTCACGTTCGCGGCGGACGGGATCGATTCGATCACGGGATTCCCCGACCCGACGCTGCTGCGGTTCTTCGACCTGCCCGTGGTTCACGCCAGGGGTCGAGGTCGCGCCTGACGGCTCAGGGCCGGACCCGTGGGATCCGGCCCTGATCGAGGAGGGTCAGGCGCGTCGTCCCAGGTGGGCCAGCAAGGCGGTGAAAGGCGGGTCCGCCGGTCCGGTGGGCAGCGCGGGTCCGAACTGGCCGTTTGTACGGCGTTCCGCGCTGATGGTCTGGTAGCTGAAGGCGGCCACCGCGTCGACCACCGCGTCCTCGGGCTTGAAGGACGTCCCGGTGCCGTACGCGATGTCCCAGCCGTGCACGAGCGACTCGAGCAGGCAGACGTTGACCAGCACCACCCCGGGGACGGGATCGGGCTGGAACGGGAACGCGCGCTCCAGCGCGCCGGGCGCGGAGAAGGCCGCCAGGCAGCGCTCGGCCACCGCCGCGAACGCCTTCGCGGGTTCGGCGCCCAGATGGTCGATGTCGGCCGCCCGCTGGGGGTCCGCCTCCTCGGGCGTGGCCGAGCCTCCGCTCGCGATCCGCGCCACCAGGGCGAGCCCGCCGACCAGATGGTTGCCCACCTGGCGAACCGTCCAGCCGGCACAGGGGCTGGCCTTGGCCCAGCAGCCGTCGGCCTGGACTGACGCCAGCAGCGCCGTGGTGGTGTCGAAGTCGCGTTCCAGCAGACCGATGATCGGGTCGGGGTTCATTGAATCCTCCAGCTCCAGGACCGCCGGTGCGGCCCCTCTCACCCAGACAGATCCCGGCCCTCCCGCGAACTCATCGCTCCCCGGCAAGGTATTCCGGCCAGGCGGGCGCGAACACGGCGCTGGCCCCGCCTGCCAGCGGGGCGGGTCGCCTGTGAAGGACGTTGCCACGCGCCCGCGGCATGTACAGATAGAAGATGACCACACCACACACGCCGCTGCTCATCCTTGCCGCCGGTCAGCGTTGTGGGAGCACGCTCCTGCAGCGCCTGCTGACCTCTCATCCGGGCGTTCTCATCTGGGGCGAGCAGGGGGCAGCGTCGCTCATCCAGGCCTGCGGCTACCAGACCGGAGATTGGCGCACACGCAGGAGAAAACACCGCTCGTCGACACACCGGTCCTCCTCCAGAAGACCCCCTAGTACGGGCCGCTTAGTGATCGCCGGTCAGTCCGGTGAGGCGGCACAGGGTGATGAAACCGTCGTCGCTGCCGGGCCAGTGCCGGCGTACGGCCTCCAGGCTGGCGCGGCGGACCACGCCGCGCAGGACGAAGGTGACGACGATCGCGTCGTCGGCGTAGCCGAGGATCGGGATGAAGTCGGGGATCAGGTCGATCGGGAACGCCAGGTAGGCCAGTAGCAGGCCGAGCCGGATCCGTACGCCGCGGGGCAAGGTACGGTCGGCGGCCAGGCGGCGCAGGAGCCGGAGCAGGTCGGGGAGGATGCGCAGCGCTTCGGTCAGGAGTGAGCCCTTCGGCCGGACCACGGCCAGGCCGATGATCAGCACGATCCAGGTGGCCGCGACGGCGATCAAGACGCCGATGAGAATGTCCCACACCATGGCGAACCCCCTTCAATCGGTGAAGCGTAGCCGCCATTCGGCCGGCCAAGCCGGCGGGGCTGCTTCGGTGCCGGCGGCCAGGGCCGGCGCGGTGCGGCGTTCTTGTACCGCGTCGCCGCCGCGAGCCTGGAAGTAGTCGCGGTCAGCCATGCCCGTGAACATCATCTTGATGTACGCTCCAAGCAAGATATTTCACCCTCTGATGAGTTTGATTTTGGGGTGTGATGCCATGCGCAGGACACCTGCGGCCATAGGCAGTGCGATCTTCTTCGCCGTGGCGCCAGGGAGTGTGGCGGGTCTGGGGCCGTGGTTGATCACGCGGTGGCAGGTGTCGGATCTGCCCGACAACCTGTCTTGGGCGGTGATCCCGCTCCGCGTCGTCGGCGCGGTGCTCGTCCTGGCGGGTGTCGCCGTGTTGATCCACGCTTTCGTCCGCTTCGTCGCCGAGGGAGCTGGAACCCCGGCACCCGTCGCACCTCCCGAGCACCTCGTGATCGGCGGACTCTACCGGTATGTACGCAACCCGATGTATGTAGGCGTCCTCTCGGCCATCATCGGCCAGGCGCTACTCCTCGGCCAATTCGGGCTCTTCTGGTACGCCGCCACCGTGTTCCTTGCGTTCTTTCTCTTCGTCCGCATCCACGAGGAACCAGCCCTGCGCCGCACATTCGGCACCGCGTATGACGAATATCGGACGGCCGTACCCGGCTGGCTGCCCCGCCTTCGCCCATGGAGCGGCTGACCGGCGCGGCGCCACCACCCGCCCGCGCGGCAGGAGGGTGGTGGCGGCGCGTCAGCCGCAAATCAGGTCAGGCGAGCAGGCGCTCGCCGATCCAGCCGGTCGGCGAGCAGCCGGGCGGGATGGCGAAGACCGCCGACCCGATCGGGGTGACCCACTCGTTCAGCAGGTCGCCCTCCGCCAATCGGCGCTGGATGGGGATGAACTGGCGCTCGATGTCCGCCTGATAGGACGCGAACAGCAGCCCGGAATCGGAGCGCCCGTCCGGGCTGAGCCCTTCGTCATAGTTGTACGGCCGGCGCAGGATCCGCAGCCCAGGATCCTCCACATGCGCCCGCCGGATATGCGCGAACTCCGAGATCACCGGAAACCCGACCCGGGTGACCTGGTCGAAGTCCGGTTCGTCGCGTTCGTTCCGGCCGGTGAGTGGAGCGCCGTTGTCCAGACGGCGGCCGATGGTGAACTCCCGCCCGACCCTATCGGTGGCGTCCCACTCCTCGAGTTTCATCCGGATCCGCCGGAGCACCAGCGTGGTCCCGCCGCGCAGCCATTGCGGCCCGTCGGAGATCCACACCGCCCGGTCCAGGTCGGTGGGGTTGACGGTCCCGTCGAGCTGGCCCATCAGGTTGCGCTGGGTCTCGCCGGAGGGCGCGGTGCGCCGGAAGCCGCGCTGGGTCCAGCGCACCCGGGCGAACGCCCGCGCGTCCTTGACGATCATTCGCAGCGCGTGGGCCAGGGTGAGGGTGTCGTCGGAGCCGATCTGGACCAGGAGGTCGGCTCCGCTCCACTGCTTCCGCAGCTGATCGGTCTTGAACGGCGGCAGGGGCCGTACTAGCGACTCCAGATCGGCGGCCGCGAACAGGCCGGGGCCGAATCCGAAGGTGACGGTCAGCCGGGCCGGCACCGTGGCCAGTTCGGGTTCGGTGTCGGCCAGCGCGGGCCTGCCGGCGGTCAGCCGGCGGGCGTCGTCGGTGAGCAGGCGCAGCAACCGGCCGATCGCCTCCCGGCCGGTCCCGGCCCGCAGGTCGAACCCGGCGAAGACGGCGTGCGCCTGCGGAGGCGTCGCGATTCCCGCCTGGTGCACGCCGTCGAACGGCTCGGCGACCGGGGCGGGAGGCGCTTGTGCGGTGGGGCGCGCCGCGAGGGCGCCGACCACGGTGGCGGCGCCTCCCGCGAGCAGGCCTCGCCGGGTGAGAGGCGGGGTCATCAGCTCTCGCCCATGTCCATGCCGGGCTGATAATCCTCCTTGCCTCCGGCGAAGTCCTTGCCGACTGCCGTGAACGTGACCGTCCCGCCGTCCTTGAGCGTGAGCGTGAACTCGATCTGGGCGCCCGGCTTCACTTCTTCGGTGACGCCCATGAGCATGATGTGATCGCCGCCGGGCTGGAGCTGATGGCTGCTGCGGGCGGGAATGGTGAACCCGCCCTCCTTGGGCCGCATGATCATTTTGCCGTCATTGTCGACGACCTCGTGCAGTTCGATCTTCGGGGACAGGGGTGAGGCGCCGGAGACGACAACCACGTCGGCGTCGGTGTCGTTGACGAGGGTGCCGAACGCGGCGGTCATGCCCTCCTTGGTGGTCTTCACCCAGGGGTCGACGATCGACAGGGTGGGTGCGGGCGCCGGGGTGATCACGGCGGCCGGGCTGGCGGCGGCGGGGGCCGCGGCGGTCGGTTCCGAGCCGCAGCCGCTGAGCGTGATCGCGATAAGGCACAGGGATGCCATACGGCGAACAGACATGGTCATGCCTTTCATGACGAGCTGGGAGGTTGTCACAGGAGATCGACCTCGGGGGTCGATGAAATGAGTGGCGCCACCTGGATCAGGCGGCGCTGACAACCTCCGGCGGGCCACGCCTGCTCAGCGCATGCCGGAGCGGCGCCGACCGCGTGATCGCCGGCTCGGCGCGCCAGGGCCTGACCCGATACGTCCAGGCCGGATCGGGATGGACGGCGAGGATCAGGCAGAGCCGTACGACCAGGCGGCGGAGCAGTCCCCACAGGGCGGCTTCGCCGCGGGCCAGCCACATCGCGATCAGGCCGACCGCCCAGCCGTGCAGCACGAGCATCCCGAGCCCGGGCACCAGCCCGGAGTGAACATGCCCGAACGGTTCGGCCGCCGACATCGTGTGCGCCAGCGAGAACAGCAGATGCAGCCCGGCCTGCAGCCCGGCGAGCAGCCCCAGGATCACGCCGAACGACCGTTCCCGCCCCGACAGCGGGAGCGCGGCGGCGAACGCCAGCCCGAACCCGCAGATCAGGCCCGGCACCGGTACCGAACCTCCGCCGAAGACATGCGCCGGCGCGCTCAGACCCACGCAGACGACGGCGAAGACCGCGGCGCGGGCAAGGCGGAAGGGCATGGTCGCGGACATGATGCGGCAATCATGACACGCGTACCGGGCGCCCTTGAACCCGCCACGGGGCCACCTCGGAGCGCCGCCGCGCCCACTCGGCGGAGCTGCGCGCGTGCCGACCGGCAACCTCGATCACCCCGCCCGCCGCGCGGTGAAGTCCCAGGACGGCACGCAGCAGGGTGCTCTTGCCCGAGCCGTTGGTGCCGGTGACGGCCAGGTGCTCGCCGGGGGCGAGTTCGAGGTCGACGCGGTCCACCGCGAGCTGCTTTCCGTACCTGCAGATCACCTGGGACAGGCGTAAGGCGCTTGGGGGCATGGGCGTGCTCCGGGTCGCGAAATGGCGTACGACGACAGCCGGACGGAGGGATCCGCCCGGAAAGAACCGGTGCTGCCTGAAGGTCAGCCGGTGAGGAGAGGAATTGCCGGCGGAACCGGCGACTGGTCACGTGCCGCGACAAGGCGGAACGGAGAATTCTCGGCCCAAGCGCCATCCAGCAGGGAGCGCCTGGTCACCAAAGGGTCGACCGGGTTCAGCTGGCGAGAACCGCCGCGGGAGGGGCACGACGGCTGACCGCGGTCGCGATCTCACGGTCGGCGAAGACTTCGGGCTCGGCCGTCGGAACCGGCCGTCGTACTGGCGAGATCGGCGGGTGGAACACCGCGAAGACCCAGCGCAGCGCGGAAAGAGACGCCCGCGCCCACAGGCGCAACATCAGCCAGACCGCGCGCTCACCCCGATACAGCCACCAGCCGGTCAGCGCCGCCACCGCGACATGAACCAGGAACATGCCGAACGGGTGATCGTGCTCAGCCTCGCTGGGCTGACCGGGCGGTTCGGACTAGAGAGTTGACGAGTTCGACGGGCCGGAGGGGCGGTCGCGGGGGTTGCCGAGGCGGGTGCTTATTTCGGCGGCGGCGGTGAGGAGGGTGGGGGCTGAGTCGTGGACGCGTTGTTCGGTTAGGCGGTAGGCGGGGCCGGAGACGCTGATGGCGGCTACCACCTCGCCGTGGAAGGAGCGGATGGGGGCGGCGATGGCGTTGAGGCCCTCTTCCAGTTCTTCGAGGGTGATGGCGTAGCCGCGGGTGCGGGCGGTGGTGAGTTCTTTTTCGAGGTCGGGGAGTGAGGTGATGGTGCGGGAGGTGAAGCGTTCCAGGGTGATTTGGTCGAGGAGGGTGGGGGCGGCGTGGGCGAGGAGGATCTTGCCGCTGGAGGTGGCGTGGAGGGGGGTGAGCTGGCCGACCCAGTTGTGGGCGGTGACGGCGGAGGGGCCGCGGACCTGGTCGAGGTTGACGGCGTAGAGCGAGCGGAGGACGGCGATGTTGACGGTTTCGCCGAGTTCTTCGGCCAGGCGCTGGCAGGTGGGGCGGGCACGCTGGGTGATGTCGAGCTGGGTGTCGACGCCGGCGGCGAGGCGGATGAGGCCGAAGCCGAGGCGGTACTTGCCGCGATCCTCGGCCTGTTCTACCAGGCCGCGGGCTTCGAGGGCGCCGAGCAGGCGGAAGGCGGTGGACTTGTGGACCTCGATTTCGGCGGCGATCTCGCTGACGCCCGCTTCGCCCTTGCGGGCCAGGATCTCCATCACGGAGATGGCGCGGTCCACGGACTGGACGCCCCCGCTCTCGTTGCCCATGGCGCAACTGTAGCCGCCCGGCACGAACGATTAAATCTCTGTTGCTAGTAGTGAAACGTGGTGCGTATGACGCTACGATTCGGCCAAAAGCGGAGGGGTCATGACATATGACTTCATCATCGTTGGCGGCGGCTCGGCTGGGTGCGCGCTGGCGAATCGGCTGTCGGCCGATCCGGGGACGCGCGTGCTCGTGCTGGAGGCCGGGCGGCCGGACTACCCGTGGGACGTGTTCATCCACATGCCCGCCGCGCTGACGTTCCCGATCGGGAGCCGGTTCTACGACTGGAAGTACGAGTCGGAGCCGGAGCCGTACATGCGGGATCGGCGGATCTACCACGCGCGCGGGAAGGTGCTCGGCGGGTCGAGCAGCATCAATGGGATGATCTTCCAGCGTGGGAACCCGCTCGACTACGAGCGGTGGGGCGCCGATCCGGGGATGTCGAGCTGGGATTACGCGCATTGTTTGCCATATTTCCGGAAGATGGAGAACTGCCTGGGGGATCCGGGGACCGAGTTCCGGGGGCATGAAGGGCCGCTGGTGCTGGAGCGCGGGGCCGCGTCGAGTCCGTTGTTCCCGGCGTTCTTCGAGGCGGTGCAGGAGGCCGGGTATCCGCTGACCGACGACGTGAACGGGTTCCGGCAGGAGGGGTTCGCGTCGTTTGACCGGAACATCCGGAAGGGTCGCCGGTGGTCGGCGCGGCGGGCGTATGTGGATCCGGCGCGGAAGCGGAAGAACCTGACGGTCAGGACGCGGGCGTTCGTCACGAAGGTGCTGTTCGAGGGGACCCGCGCGGTCGGCGTGGAGTGCGATGGCCAGCGGGTCCACGGCAAGGAGATCATCCTGTCCGGCGGCGCGATCAACTCGCCGCAGTTGCTGCAGCTCTCCGGGGTGGGGAACGCGGAGGAACTGCGCGCCGTGGGCGTGACGCCCGTTCATCATCTGCCCGGTGTGGGCGAGAACCTGCAGGACCACCTGGAGGTGTACATCCAGCACGGGTGCGGACAGCCCGTGTCGATGCAGCCATACCTGAAATATCGGCATCGGCCGTGGATCGGCGCGCAGTGGCTGTTCCTCCGGAGCGGACCTGGTGCGACCAATCATTTTGAGGCGGGCGGGTTCGTCCGCAGTAACGAGGACGTGCCCTATCCCAACCTGATGTTCCACTTCCTTCCGCTCGCCGTGCGGTATGACGGTTCCGCTCCGGCGGGTGGGCACGGGTATCAGGTGCATGTCGGGCCCATGTACTCCGACGCGCGCGGGTCGGTGAAAATCACTTCCAGCGATCCTGGGAAACATCCCGCGTTGCGGTTCAACTACCTGTCGACCGCGCAGGATCGCCGCGAATGGGTGGAAGCCGTACGGGTCGCCCGGTCGATTCTCGAGCAACCGGCGCTCAAGGCGTACAGCACCGGAGAGATCTCCCCAGGGCCGGGCGTTCAGAGCGAGGAGGAGATTCTCGACTGGGTGGCCAGGGACGGGGAGACCGCGCTGCACCCGTCATGCACGAATCGCATGGGTCTGGATGACATGTCGGTGCTTGACCCGGACACGATGCGGGTGCACGGTCTGGATGGGATTCGTGTGGTGGATGCGAGCGCGATGCCGTACGTCACGAACGGCAACATCTATGCCCCGGTCATGATGCTGGCCGAGAAGGCGGCCGATCTCATTCTCGGCAACACCCCGTTACCCCCGCAGCACACCCCCTTCTACCGCAAACCCTAGGTGCCCATGAAAGATCAGCCCGTCCTCGACGTACGCGGCCTGTGGAAGGTTTTCGGGCCCAAGCCGGAGCGCGCCGTCGGCAGCACGCTGTCGCGGCAGGAGTTGAAAGAGCGGACGGGCTGCGTGGCCGCCGTCCGGGATGTCTCTTTCACGGTACGGCCCGGCGAGGTCTTCGTCGTGATGGGATTGTCGGGGTCGGGCAAGTCGACGCTGGTCAGATGCCTGACGCGGCTGGTCGAGCCGACCGCGGGCGAGATCCTCTTCGATGGGGCGGACATCAGGCAGGCCGACGAGAGGCGGCTGCGGGAGCTGCGGCGGCATCGGCTGGCGATGGTGTTCCAGCATTTCGGGCTGCTGCCGCATCGGTGCGTGCTGGACAACGTCGCGTACGGGCTGGAGATCCGCGGCAGCGCGCGGCCAGAACGCTACAAACGGGCCCGCGAGGTGCTGGAACTGGTGGGGTTGACCGGGTTCGAGAACTCCTATCCTGATCAGCTCTCGGGGGGCATGCAGCAGCGGGTGGGGCTGGCGCGGGCGCTCGCCGTGGATCCCGATCTGCTGCTGTTCGACGAGCCGTTCTCGGCGCTGGATCCGCTGATCCGGCGCGAGATGCAGAACGAGATCATCCGGCTGCACCACGAGGTGGGCAAGACGATGGTGTTCATCACGCACGATCTCAGCGAGGCGCTCAAACTGGGCGATCGTATTCTGATCATGCGGGATGGCGCGCTGGTGCAGATGGGCACTCCGGACGAGGTGGTGGGCGCGCCCGCCGACGACTACGTGCGGGATTTCGTGAGCGATGTGCCCCGCTCGCATGTGCTGACCCTGCGGTGGATCATGCGGGAGGCGCTGCCGGAGGAGCCGCTGGACGGGCCCGAACTGGCGCCCGATCTGGTGATCCGCGACGCGGTCCACACGGTGCTGTCCGCCGATCGCCCGGTGCGGGTGGTCCGCGAGGGTGAGCTGCTCGGCGTCGTCACCAGCGCCGAGATCCTCGAAATGATCGCAAGATGATCACGCTCAGCGTGCCCGCGCGGTTGCCCGCCCGCCGTTACCTGGCTGGGGCGATCGTGGCGGCGTGGGTGCTCGGGCACGCGCTGCTGGCCGGCCGGGACACGCTGGCGCTGGGCGGGGCCGAGCTGACGCCGCTGCACGAGGGCGTCAACGAGGCGTGGGACACGGTCGACGACAACCGCAACAGCAATCCGTTCTTCTTGTACTTCGTCAACTACATCCGGCTCATCCTGGATGAGTCAGTTAAATTCGTGCAGGCGCTGATCAGCCAGCCGTCGTTCGGGCGGCCGGTGCCGGTGCTGGGCTGGCTGGGCGTGGTGGCGCTCGCGGCCGCCGTGACGTACATATTCGGAAATATCCGGGTGGCGTTGCTGACCGTGGCCGGGTTCGTGTCGTTCGGGCTGCTGGGGCTCTGGGCGGAGAGCATGGACACGCTCGCGCTGACGCTGACCGCGGTGGCGTACTCGCTGGCGGTGGGGATTCCGCTGGGCGTGTGGGCGGGGTTGAGCGGGCGTTTCAACCGGTTCGTCACGCCGGTGCTGGATTTCATGCAGACGATGCCGACGTTCGTGTATCTGGCGCCGTTGACGCTGTTCTTCCTGATCGGCCCGGCCAGCGCGACCATCGCCACGATGATCTACGCCATTCCCCCGGCCATCCGGATCACCGCGCACGCCGTCCGCGAGGTGTCCCCGGTCACGCTGGAGGCCAGTTCGTCCCTAGGCGCCACGTCGGCGCAGTCGCTCCGGCATGTACGGCTCCCGCTGGCCAGGCGCACCATCGTCGTGGGCGTCAACCAGACGATCATGGCAGCGCTGTCGATGGCCACGATCGCGGCCTTGATCGACGCGCCGGGGCTGGGCAAGACCGTGCTGAAAGCGCTCCAGACGCTGGATATCGGCGCGGCCTTCAACGCCGGTCTGGCGATTGTGATCATGGCGGTGGTGCTCGATCGGGCCACCACGGCGGCGAGCCATCGGGTGGAGACGCAGCGCCGTACCGGACGCCTGAGATCGGCATTTTTCCGGCGGGTGGAGGTGGCGGTCGCGCTGGGGATCGCGGCCGTGCTGGGCTACCTGTCCTATACCTATGTGTGGGCGGCGGAATTCCCGGCCGGAGCGAACATCGGGTCCTATGTCCGCAGGGCGGCGGACGCGGCCAGTGTCTGGGTTCAGGACAGCCTGTCCGGATTCACCGACGCGCTCAAGAACGTGATCACCTACGGCCTGCTCAACCCGTTCGAGTCGCTGCTGGCCGGTTCGCCCTGGTGGCTGGTGTTCGCGGTCGCGGTGGGCATGGCCGCGCTCGTGGGCGGAACCCGGGCGGCGATCATCGCGGCGGCCGGTCTGGCGGCGCTGATCGGGCTCGGGCTCTGGCAGGACAGCATGGTCACCCTGGCCGCCACGCTGGTCGCCACGATCCTGGTGATGGCGCTCGGCGTGGCCACCGGCGTGTGGATCGGCAGGAGCGACCGCGCCGACGCGGTGCTGCGGCCGGTCCTGGACGCCGGGCAGACCATGCCCGCCTTCGTGTATCTCGTCCCGATCCTCGGCCTGTTCGGGCCGACCCGGTTCACCGCGATCATCGCAGCCGTCGTCTTCGCCGCCCCCGTCGCGATCAAGCTGGTCGCCGAAGGCATCAGGGGCGTGCCCCCGGCCACGGTCGAGGCGGCCCGCTCGGCCGGATCGAGCTCCTGGCAGCTCATCACCAAGGTGCAACTCCCGATGGCCCGCGGCGCGGTCGCGCTGGCCGCCAACCAGGGGCTGATCTACGTGCTGTCGATGGTGGTGGTCGGCGGGCTGGTCGGCGCGGGCGCGCTCGGCTACGACGTGGTCGCCGGGTTCTCCCAGCACCAACTGCGCGGCAAGGGCCTGGCGGCGGGGCTGGCCATCGTCGTGCTGGGGATCGTCTTGGACCGTGTCACGCGAGCGGCCCAGGCCAGAACGAACCGACTCGGGGTGATCAAGGAGGACTGATGGCAATTCGACGAATAGGCGTGGTGGCCGGAGCCGTGCTGGTGCTGGCCGGATGCGGCGGGGCCAAGGTCGGCGAGGCGCCCAGCGCCGCGCCCGGCACCGGGGCCGCCGGATCGGCCGCGGCCTGCGGGACCCTCAACCTGGCGATCAACCCCTGGGTCGGGTACGAGGCGAACGCGGCCGTCATCGCGCATGTGGCCGAGAAGAACCTGGGCTGCACCGTCGTCAAGAAGGATCTGAAGGAGGAGGTCGCCTGGCAGGGCTTCGGGACCGGCGAAGTCGACGCGGTCGTGGAGAACTGGGGTCACGACGACCTGAAGCAGAAATACATCCAGGAGCAGAAGACCGCGCTCGAAGCCGGACTGACCGGGAACAAGGGTGTGATCGGCTGGTATGTCGCGCCATGGATGGCCGCGAAATATCCGGACATCACCGACTGGCAGAACCTGAACAAGTACGCGGAGCTCTTCAAGACCTCCGAATCTGGCGACAAGGGGCAGCTGCTGGACGGCGACCCCTCGTTCGTGACCAACGACGAGGCGCTGGTGAAGAACCTCAAGCTCGACTACAAGGTGGTCTACGCCGGGAGCGAGGCGGCGCTGATCACCGCGTTCCGGCAGTCGGAGAAGGAGCAGAAGCCCATCATCGGCTACTTCTACGAACCGCAGTGGTTCCTGTCCGAGCTGAAACTGGTGAAGATCAACCTTCCGGCCTATACGGCGGGATGTGACGCGGATGCCGCGAAGGTGGCGTGTGACTATCCGCTGTACGAGCTGGACAAGGTCGTCAGCAAGAAGTTCGCGGATTCCGGGAGCCCGGCGTACACGCTGATCAAGAACTTCAGCTGGACGAACGACGACCAGAATCTGGTGGCGAAGTACATCTCCGAGGACAAGATGACCCCGGCGGAGGCCGCCGCGAAGTGGGCCGCCGACAACGAGGCCAAGATCAAGACCTGGCTGCCGGCGAGCTGAGTTTCCGGGCGTCCCGTGCTGCTTGACACCCCGTGAGCAGCACGGGACGCTTGTTGCGGCAAACGCAGTTAGTTGCGCATATTGCAACAGCGGAGGTGGCTATGGCGGGCCCGAGCGTTGTCGTCATCGGCGCGGGAGTGGTGGGCGCGGCGCTCGCCGACGAGCTGTCCGCGCGCGGGTGGACCGATGTGACCGTGGTCGATCAAGGGGATGTGCCGGCTACGGGTGGGTCGTCGTCGCATGCCCCGGGGCTGGTCTTTCAGACCAACGGGTCGAAGGCGATGGCGGAGATGGCCCGCTACACGGTCGAGAAGTTCGTGGGGCTGGGGGCTTTCCTGCAGGTCGGGGGGCTGGAGGTGGCCACCACGCCGGAGCGGCTGCGGGAGTTGCATCGGCGGTACGGGTGGGCTACGTCGTGGGGGCTCGAGGCTGAGCTGCTGAGTCCGGAGGAGTGTGTGGTCCGGCATCCGTTGCTGGATGCGGGGCGGGTTCTTGGGGGGTTGTTCCTCGCGAGTGACGGGCTGGCGCTGGCCGTGCCCGCTGTGGCGGCGCAGCTGGCGCGTGCCCAGGAGCGGGGGGTGCGGGTGCTGGCGCGGCATGAGGTGCTCGACGTCGTCGCCGTGGACGGCCGGGTGACCGGAGTCGTCACCGATAAAGGGGAAATATCGGCGGATGTCGTGGTGTGTTGTGCGGGGATTTGGGGGCCCCGGGTGGCGCGGATGGTGGGGATGGAGCTGCCGTTGACGCCGCTGGCGCATCAGCTGGCGTGGACCGGGCGGTTGCCGGAGCTGGCCGGGGATGTGGTGGCGAGCCTGCCGATCCTGCGGCATCAGGATGCCGATCTTTATTACCGGGATCGGAACGGGACTCTTGGGGTCGGATACTACGGGCATCGGCCGATGCCTGTTTCCGCGGATGACATCCTTTCTGTGGACGCGGCCGAGGTGATGCCCTCGCTGATGGCCTTCACGCCGGACGACTTCGCGGACGCCTGGACCGAGACGCAGGCGCTGCTGCCCGCCACCCGTAACGCGAAGGTGGAGCAAGGCGTCAACGGGCTCTTCTCCTTCACGACCGACAACATGCCGCTGATGGGCGAATCGCGGGACGTACGCGGATTCTGGGTGGCCGAAGCGGTGTGGGTGACGCACTCGGCGGGAGTCGGGCGGGCGATGGCGGAATGGCTCGTCAACGGACGTTCCAACATCGATCTGCACGAATGCGACGTCAACCGCTTCGAACGGCACCAGCTCGCCCCGGAGTACGTCCTGGCCCGCGGTTGCCAGAACTACGTCGAGGTCTACGACATCATCCATCCGCTCCAGCCGATGGAGGACCCGCGTCCGCTTCGCACCAGTCCATTCCACGTACGGCAACGCGAGCTCGGCGCGTTCTTCCTGGAGGCGTCCGGGTGGGAACGTCCGCATTGGTACGGCGTCAACGAGGGGTTACCCGCTCCTTCGTATGTGCCGAACGATTGGGCTGCCCGGTACTGGTCGCCGATCGTCGGCGCGGAGGCCAAGGCGACCCGGGAGGGTGTGGCCCTCTACGACATGACCGCGCTGAAACGGCTGGAAGTGAGCGGGCCTGGCGCGACGGCGTTCCTGCAGCGGCTGACGACCGGGGATGTGGATAAATCCATCGGGTCGGTGACGTATTGCCTGCTGCTCGATGGGGATGGCGGGATTCGCAGTGATGTCACTGTGGCGCGGCTGGGTGTGGATCACTACCAGGTCGGTGCGAACGGGGAGCTGGATCTGGACTGGTTCGAGCGGCATCGTCCGGGTGATGTGTTCGTGCGGGATATCACGGCGGGCACGTGCTGTCTGGGGGTGTGGGGGCCTCGGGCGCGGGAGCTGGTGCAGCCGCTGACGGGTGTCGATCTGACGGCGCTTCGGTATTTCCGGGGGGCTCGGGGATATGTCGGGCATGTTCCGGTGACGATGCTGCGGTTGTCGTATGTCGGGGAGTTGGGGTGGGAGATCTACACCACGGCTGATATGGGGCTCAAGCTCTGGGACACGCTGATGCGGGAGGGCGCGATCGCGGCGGGGCGGGGGGCGTTCGCGAGCTTGCGGCTGGAGAAGGGATATCGGTCGTTCGGGGTGGATATGACCTTCGAGCACGATCCGTACGAGGCGGGGCTGGGGTTCGCGGTCAAGCTGGGGAAAGGCGACTTCATCGGGCGGGACGCGGTGCTGGAGCGTAAGGAGTCGGTGCGGCGGAAGCTCACGTGTCTGGTGCTGGACGACGTGGTCATGGGGAAGGAGCCCGTCTATCACGACGGGCGTGCGGTGGGGTATGTCACCAGCGCGGCTTATGGCTACACGATCGGGCGGGGTATCGCGTATGCGTGGCTTCCCGCTGAGCTTTCCGTGCCGGGGACGGGTGTGCGGATCGGTTACTTCGATCGGCTGGTGGATGCGGTCGTCGCGGCGGAGCCTTTGTTCGATCCGGCTATGGAACGCCTGCGCGGTTAGAGGGAGAACGATGCATCCGGATCGTTTGTGGCGGTCGGCGGAGCCGCGGAAGGCCTACGACGTGGTCATCGTGGGTGCGGGTGGGCATGGGCTGGCCACGGCCTACTATTTGGCGAAAAATCATGGCATCGGGGATGTGGCGGTGCTGGAGCGAGGGTGGCTGGCCGGGGGGAATATGGCCAGGAACACCACGATTATTCGGTCCAATTATCTGTGGGATGAGAGCGCGGGGATCTACGAGCACGCGCTCAAGCTGTGGGAGGGGCTGGAGGAGGATCTCGGGTATCCGCTGCTGTTCAGCCAGCGTGGTGTGCTCAATCTGGCACATAGCCTGCAGGATGTCCGTGATGGGGTTCGGCGGGTCGAGGCCAATCGCGTCAACGGGGTGGACGCCGAATGGCTCGATCCAGAGCAGGTCAAAGAGATCTGCCCGATCGTCGATGTGAGCCCTGAGGTTCGCTATCCCGTGCTCGGTGCGACCTACCAGCCGCGGGCCGGTATCGCCAAGCACGACAACGTCGCCTGGGCGCTGGCGAAAGCCGCCTCCGACCTGGGCGTCGATCTGATCGAACACTGCGAAGTAACCGGAGTCGAAGTAACCGACGGTCGCGCCACCGCTGTAACGACCACCCGCGGCCGGATAACCGCCAATAAAATCGCGCTATCCGCTGCGGGCCACACTTCGGTTGTCGCCAAAACCGCTGGAATAGGCCTCCCCCTGCAAACCCATCCGCTCCAAGCTCTCGTTTCCGAGCTCCTCGAACCTGTTCACCCCACCGTTGTCATGTCCAACGCCGTGCACGTTTATGTGAGCCAAGCCCACAAAGGCGAGCTGGTCATGGGCGCGGGCATTGACGCCGCCAACTCCTACCGCCGCCGCGGCGCCTTCCACATCATCGAACGCCAGATGGCCGCCGCCCTCGAGCTCTTTCCCATCTTCGCCCGCGCCCACGTCCTGCGAACCTGGGGCGGCATCGTGGACGTCTCCCCCGACGCCTCCCCCATCATCGGCCTCACCCCCGTCGAAAACCTCTACCTCAACTGCGGCTGGGGCACCGGCGGCTTCAAAGCCACCCCCGGCATCGGCTGGTGCTACGCCCACACCATCGCCCACAACACCCCCCACCCCCTCGCGGCCCCCTTCACCCTCAACCGCTTCACCACCGGCGCCCTGGTAGACGAACACGGCGCCGCCGCCGTCGCCCACTGACTTTCCCCACATGCCCATTCCGCCACCTACCGACTTTCCCCATAGACCCATCCCATCGCCCACCGACTTTCGTCATACGCCCACCCCGTCGCCCACCGACCTTCCCCATGGGCCCATCCCATCGCCCACCGACCTTCCCTGTACGTCCACCCTGTGGAGGCCCCCCGTGCTCCTTATCTCTTGCCCCTGGTGTGGGCAGCGCGATGAAGTTGAATTTCACTATGGCGGGCAGGCTCATGTGGCTTATCCGGAGGATCCAGCCGCGTTGTCGGATGAGGAATGGGGACGGTATTTGTTCTTCCGGGAGAATCCGGAAGGATCGTTCGCGGAGCGGTGGAGCCATTCGGCAGGCTGCCGTCGGTGGTTCAACGTAGTGCGGGATACCCGGACCAATCGGATTCAGGCTGTTTATCTGCCTGGAGAGCCTCGGCCGGTGATCGGGTGAACAGGCATCCTGAGCTGGGGGCCATCGACCGGACGCGGGTGCTCCGGTTCGTTTTCGATGGCCAGGAGTACAGCGGACATCCCGGAGACACGCTCGCGTCCGCGCTGCTGGCCAATGGTGTTCGGCGGGTCGGGACGAGTGCGATTCTGGGGCGACCTCGCGGGATTTTCTCCGCCGGGGTCGAGGAGCCCAATGCGGTAGTGCAGATTGAGGCGCCGTTCCCTGAGCCCATGGTTCCGGCGACGACGATCGAGCTTTATGACGGATTGGTGGCGCGCAGCCTAGCCGGGCGGGGACGGCTCGCCGATCAGCCGGATCCGGCGCGGTATGACGCTGTTTACGCGCATTGCGATGTGCTGGTGGTCGGGGCTGGTCGTGCGGGAGTGGCGGCCGCGCTGGAGGCCGAACGTTCCGGAGCTCGGGTGATCATCGCCGACTCAGGGCCGGTTACAGCCGAAGGCCTGAGAGCACCTACCAGAATGAGCGGTTCGCCAGGTTACTCACCGTTATCCGGCGCCGTTTACGCAGGTGACAGTTCTCGCCGCACCGGCGCCAAGAACGTCAGCGGCATTCCGTTGAGCGCTCCAGCAGAATCACCGAACCTCAATGTGCCAGCAGAACCGCGGAAGCTCGGTGCGCTGGCAGAACCAACGGAGGTCAATGGGCTGGCAGAACCGCCGGAAGTCGGTGCGCTGGCAGAACCAACGGAGGTCAATGGGCTGGCAGAACCGCCGGAAGTCGGTGCGCTGGCAGGACCAACGGAGGTCAGTGGGCTGGTAGAAGCGCCGGAGGTCGGTGGGCTGGTTGGGGCGGGGACTCGGGTGCTTGGGCGGACGACCGTGGTGGGGTATTACGACGACAACTATCTGGTGGCGGTTGAGCGTAGGACTGGGCATCTTGGGTTTGGCGCGTCGCCGGGGGTGGCTCGGGAGAGAGTGTGGCGGATTCGGGCTAAGCGGGTGGTTCTCGCTACCGGGGCGCTGGAGCGGCCGATTGCGTTCGCGGGGAATGATTTGCCGGGGGTGATGCTGGCGGGGGCGGCTAGGGAGTATCTCGTCCGGTTCGGGGTGTTGCCTGGGCGGCGGGTGGTGGTGTTCACGACCAATGACAGTGCTTATGGCGCCGCGTTGGAGCTGGCGGGGGCGGGGGTTGCGGTCGCGGCGATCGTGGATTCTCGGCGTGTTCCTGGTGAGGAGTGGGTGAGTCGGGCGCAGGCGGCCGGTATTGAGGTGCTTGCCGGATATTTCGTGACTGAGGCGCGGGGAGGCGATGAGCTCGCTTCCGTGCTTGTCAGTCCTCGCGAGGCTTCGGGCGTCGATTTCGGCAGTCGGGAGCTTTCGGCCGATCTCTTGCTGGTTTCTGGGGGTTGGAACCCTGTTGTTCACCTGTTCAGCCAGTCGGGCGGGACGCTGCGATACGAGGAGTCCCTGGGCGCGCTGGTCCCGGATGAGTCTCCGCAGGCTGTGGAGGTGGTGGGTGCCGCGCGGGGAAACATCGATCACGGCGGCGAGGTCCTGTGGTTCGTCCCGGCCGATGATTACTCGCGGCATTTCGTGGACCTTCAGCGGGATGTGACCGTTGCCGACATATGGCGGGCCACGGGCGCGGGGCTCACCTCGGTCGAGCATGTGAAGCGGTACACGACCGCAGGGACCGCACACGACCAGGGGAAGACCTCCGGAGCGCTGACGGCGGCGCTGGTCGCGCATGCGATCGGGGCCACTCCGGGCGAGGTGGGTAACACGACATTCCGGGCGCCATATCTGCCGGTGTCGTTCGCGACGCTCGCCGGGCGCGATCGTGGCGATCTCCACGATCCGGTACGGATCACCGCGCTCCACCAATGGCACGTCGACCACGGAGCCCTGTTCGAGAACGTCGGTCAATGGAAGCGCCCCTGGTACTACCCCCAGAACGGCGAGGACATGGAGGCGGCGGTACTCCGCGAATGCCGCGCCGCCCGCGAAGACGTCGCCGCGATGGACGCCTCCACGCTCGGGAAGATCGACGTGATCGGCCCCGACGCCGCCGAGTTCCTCGATCGCCTGTACACGAATCTGATCAGCTCGCTCGCCGTCGGTTCGATCAGATACGGCATGATGTGCCGCCCCGACGGCATGGTCTTCGACGACGGCACCACGATCCGCCTGGCCGACGACCACTTCCTGATCACCACCACGACCGGCAACGCGGCCGCCGTACTCGACTGGATGGAGGAGTGGCTGCAGACAGAATGGCCCGACCTGCGGGTCACCTGCACCTCCATCACCGAACAATGGGCCACCGTGGCCCTCGTCGGCCCCGGCTCACGAGCGGTCCTCCGCGACCTGGCCCCCGCCCTCGCCGTCGACAAGACGAGCTTCCCGTTCATGACCTGGCGCGACACCGAGGTGGCCGGCATCCCCGCCCGCGTCTGCCGCATCAGCTTCTCCGGCGAACTCGCCTACGAGATCAACGTCTCCGCCTGGTACGGCCTCGCCCTCTGGCAAGCCCTCATGTCCCGAAATATCACCCCCTACGGCACCGAAACCATGCACGTCCTCCGCGCTGAGAAGGGTTACCCGATCATCGGCCAGGACACCGACGGGACCACCACCCCCCAGGACCTCGGCATGACCTGGATCATCTCCAAAAAGAAGCTCGACTTCCTCGGCAAACGCTCCTTCACCCGCCAGGACACCTCCCGCCCCGACCGCCGCCACCTCGTCGCCCTCCTCCCCCAAAACCCCACCACCCACCTCCCCGAAGGCGCGGCCCTCCTCGCCGACAACAAAATGGTCGGCCACGTCACCTCCAGCTACACCAGCGCCACCCTCAACCGCACCTTCGCCCTAGCCCTCGTAACCGGCTCCCACCCAACTCTCACCACGCTCAGCGGCACCAAAGCCGACGTGACCACCCCCGTCCTGTACGACCCCGAAGGCACCCGCCGCGACGGCAACCCTGACGAGGAAACCCGCCACGACGCTGGAACGGACGTGGGCGGCTCCCCACCAGTAGCGTCCGACAGAACGAGTGATTCGCCGAGTTCCTCGCCGTTATCCGGCGCCGTTTACGCAGGTAACGGTTCTCGCCGCACCGGCGCCAAGAGTGGCAGCGGCAGTCTGTCCGGATTTCAAGCCCCAGAAACGCATCCTCCAGCGCCAGAGCCGAGCCCTGCCATGCAGGCCGAACCCGGAGCCACTCCCGCGCGCAGCGCCGCCACGCAGACCGAACCCGCAACCACTCCCCCTCATCCCCCAGCACCCGAGCGCAGGAGCCCTTTGAATGGGTTCTTCGCCGAGTTCGATGGGGTGAGCGTGCGGGAGGTGCCCTTCCTTAAGCAGGTCAATGTCAGGAGTGGTGAACCGCTCACGCCGGCCAATGCCGCCGTGACGGATGGCGAGACGGTCACGGTCTGGCTCGGGCCGGATGAGTGGCTGGTGGTTGG
This sequence comes from Acrocarpospora sp. B8E8, assembly GCF_039871605.1. Classification (NCBI taxonomy): domain Bacteria; kingdom Bacillati; phylum Actinomycetota; class Actinomycetes; order Streptosporangiales; family Streptosporangiaceae; genus Acrocarpospora; species Acrocarpospora sp. B8E8. The sequence goes on from NZ_JBDPLV010000006.1 coordinate 156,666, forward strand.
GCCCTCGGAGGTGCGGGGGGTGGATGTGTCGGCGCAGCGGACCGCGATCAGGGTGAGTGGGGGGCGGGCGCGGGAGTTGCTGGCGCATGGGTGCGGGCTTGATCTGCATCCGGAGGTTTTCCCGGTTGGGCGGTGCGCGCAGACGCTGCTGGCGCGTGCGCAGATCATCCTGATCGCTGAAAGTGATGGCTTTCTGGTCCTTGTCAGAGCGTCGTTCGCACGCTATCTGGCCGCGTGGCTATTGGACGCCGCCTCCGAATTCTGACCCCACGTACGCGCCTTGTGCTCCGTACGCAGCAAGTTCGGCATCGAATGGAGACCTTCTTGGCCGATATTGACCAATATCACGTGGTATCGAGCAATAAAAGCGCACCGAGTCATGATCGGGACCCAAGCCGAAGGGCGCCCCATGAAGTCAGCGGTTTCCAGATGGTACGCCCCTGTTCACGCGCGCGTCACTGACCGCAGAGACACCATCCCTAGTTTGTTCGGAGAAGTACTACATCGTTTCACCTGGAGATCTGCTGTGACCTCTGCACGACTGCCACTCGCCGGCCTTTCGGCCGTTGTTATTTTCGGCGCCGTCGCCTGTGGCGCCGCGCCCGGCACCACGGGAGCGTCCGGTTCCGCCGCGCCGAGCGGGGGCGGGGTGGACGCCAGGACCGCCACCTCGGCCGCCGACTTCGGCGGTCTGGACAAGCTGGTCGAGGCCGCCAACGCGGAGGGCAAGCTCCACGTCATCGCGCTGCCGCCCAGCTGGGCCAACTACGGCGAGATCCTCGCCGCCTTCAAGGCCAAGTACCCCAAGATCACGATCGAGGAGGAGACCCCGGACGCCTCCTCGGCCGACGAGATCAACGCGGTGAAGACCCGCAAGGGCCAGGACCGCGCCCCGGACGTGCTCGACATCGGGCAGGCGTTCGCGGTGAGCGGGGCCGCCGAAGGGTTGTTCGCGCCGTACAAGGTGCAGACCTGGGACAAGATCCCGGACGGGCAGAAGGAGCCGAGCGGGCTCTGGTTCAACGACTACGGCGGCTACGTGTCGATCGGCTGTGACGCCAAGAAGGTCGACCCCTGCCCGACCACCTTCGCCGACCTGCTCAAGCCCGAGTACAAAGGCAAGGTCGCGATGAACGGCAACCCGACCAAGTCGGGTTCGGCGTTCGCCGGCGTGTACGCGGCGGCGCTGGCCAACGGCGGCTCGTTCGACGACATCAAGCCGGGCATCGAGTTCTTCAAGAAGCTGAAGGACGCCGGGAACTTCAACCCGGTCGAGACCACCCCGGCCACGATCGAGAAGGGCGAGACCCAGATCAGCATCGACTGGGACTACAACAACGCCGCCTACGCCCCGCTGATGACCCCCAAGGGCCTGGACTGGAAGACCGTCATTCCCACCGACGGCAAGTACTTCCAGCTGTACGCGCAGGCGATCAACTCCGGCGCCCCGCACCCGGCGGCGGCCCGCCTCTGGCAGGAGTTCCTCTACAGCCCCGAGGGCCAGAACCTGTTTCTGAAGGGCTTCGCCCGCCCGGTGCTGCTGCCCGCGATGATCGCTGACGGAACCGTGGACCAGGCCGCGTCAGCCGCGCTTCCGCCGGTGGAGGGCACGCCCACCTTCCCGACCGACGCGCAGACCACGAAGGCCCAGGCGGACCTGGCGGCCGGCTGGGGCGCCGCGGTCGCCGGATGACCGCGGTCAAGGCACGCCGCAACTGGGGGAAGGGGTGGGCGCCCGCCGCGCCCCTTCTCCTGGTGGTGGCGGTCGCGTTCGGGATACCGGCGGTGATGCTCGCCGTGGGCGCGTTCACCGAGAAGGGCGCGCCCGGCGAGCCCTCCTCGTTCGGGTTCGCGAACGTGACAGCCAGCCTGCGCGAGCCGTACCTGGGGACGCTGCTGAGCAGTGTGGAACTGTCCGCGGTGGTGGCCGTGGCAGGGGCGTTGACCGGGACGTTCGTGGCGCACGCCGTACTGACCTCGAAGAGTTCGGCGCTGCGTGAGGCGGTGCTGAGCGTGTCCGGGGTGCTGGCCAACTTCGGCGGGGTGCCGCTGGCGTTCATCTGGATCGCCACGCTGGGCAACTCCGGCGTGGTCACCACCGGCCTCGGGCTCGGCTCGGGGCTGCTCTACAACTTCTGGGGCCTGGCCCTGGTCTACCTCTACTTCTCGATCCCGCTGATGGTGCTGGTGATCGCCCCGGCGCTGGAGGGGCTGCGCCCGCAGTGGCGGGAGGCGGCGCTCAACAACGGCGCGACGACCTGGCAGTTCTGGCGGCTTGTCGGCATTCCGGTGCTGGCTCCCGCGCTGCTCGGCGGGGTGGTCCTGCTGTTCGGCGGCGCGTTCGCCGCGTATGCGACGGCCGCCGCCATGGTGGGCGCGTCGGTGCCGCTGGTGACGCTGCAGATCGCGGACGCGCTGACCGGCAACGTGCTGGTCGGCTTCGAGAACGTGGCGCTGGCGCTGAGCCTGGACATGATCGTCATCGCCCTGCTGGTGATGGCCGTCTACCTGCCGCTGCAACGAAGGAGCACGCGTTGGCTGCGGTGACTCCCACCATCGTCACCCCGGCGGCTCCGGTGGTGGGCGGCGGCTGGGGCCGGCGGGTGATCCTGCTGATCGCCGCCGTGTACTTCCTGGTGCCGATGCTGGTCGCGGCGACGTTCACGGTCTACAACGAGGCGCAGGGGTTCTCGCTCGGCGCCTACGGCCGGATCCTGTCGGCGCCCGGTTTCGTCTCGAGCTTCCTGCTGTCGCTGGCGCTGGCGGCGGCCACGATCGTCATCGTGCTGCTGCTCATCCTGCCGGCCATGCTGGCGGTGCGGCTCGGCGCACCGGGGCTGCGGCCGGTGCTGGAGACGATCACGACGCTGCCGCTGGTCGTGCCGCCCATCACCTACGTGGTGGGCATCAGCACCTCGCTGCGGGAGGGCGCGGACGCGCTGGCGGCCACGCCGTTCTGGCAGACGCTCATCTCGCTGCAGGATGAGAACTTCCCGTTCGTGCTGGTCCTGGCGTACGTGGTCCTGGCCCTGCCGTTCGCCTACCGGTCGCTGGACGCGGGCCTGCGGGCGATCGACGTGGTCACCCTGGTCGAGGCGGCCAGGAATCTGGGCGCGTCCTGGCCGCAGGTGATGCTGCGGGTGATCATGCCCAACCTGCGTTCCGCGCTCGCCGGGGCCGCGTTCCTGACGCTGGCGCTGGTGCTCGGCGAATACACCGTCGCCGCCCTGCTCGGCTACCAGACGTTCCCGGTCTGGATCGTGACGATCTCCGGCAGCGACGGGCAGCTGTCGGTGGCGCTGTCCATTCTCAGCCTGTTGCTCGCCTGGCTGCTGCTGCTCACGCTCTCCCGGGCCGGAAGGAAGAAATCATGACCGTGGAGTTCCGCGGGCTGCGGCGCACGTACGGCCCGACGGTGGCGCTGGACGGCTTGGACCTGACCGTCGAGCAGGGCGAGCTGATCGCGCTGCTGGGCCCGTCCGGCTGCGGCAAGACGACCGCGCTGCGCTGTGTCGCCGGGTTCGAGAAGCCGGACTCCGGCATGGTGCTGATCAACGGCAAGGACGTCACCCGGGTTCCGGCCAACCGCCGGGACGCCGGGATGGTGTTCCAGTCGTACTCGCTGTTCCCGAACCTGAACGCGCGCGACAACGTGGCGTTCGGGATGCGGGTGCGGGGCCGCCCGGTGGCCGAGCGGCACGCCCGGGCCGACGAGCTGCTCGACCTGGTCGGCCTGGCCGGGCGGGGCGACCGTTACCCGCACCAGCTGTCCGGCGGGCAGCAGCAGCGGGTGGCGCTGGCCCGCGCGCTGGCGCTCGCGCCGCAGGTGCTGCTGCTGGACGAGCCGCTGTCGGCGCTGGACGCCAAGGTCCGGGTGTCGCTGCGGGAGGAGATCCGCCGGCTCCAGCTGGAGCTGGGCATCACCACCGTGTTCGTCACCCACGACCAGGAGGAGGCCCTGTCGATCGCCGACCGGGTCGCGGTGCTGAAGGACGGGCGGCTTGAGCAGGTGGGCGCGCCCGCCGAGATCTACGACCGCCCGGCCACGCCGTTCGTGGCCGAGTTCGTCGGCACCATGAACCACCTGGCCGGCCGGGTGACCGGCGACCGGGTGGAGGTGCTCGGCAAGCTGCTGCCGGTGGACGGCACCGCGCCCGGCGAGCTGGTGGACGTGCTGGTCCGGCCGGAGGCCGTCCTGGTCACCCCCGCCGAGTCCGGCTCGGCGCTCATCCTGGCCTCCTCGTTCCGCGGCTCGACCGCCCGCCTGCGGGTGCAGCTCGCCGACGAAAGCGAGGTCCTCGCCGACGTCCCCGGCCACGACGCGGTACGGCTCGCGCCCGGCCTGCGGGTGGAGGTCTCCGTGGTCGAACGCCCGGTGCTGGTCACCGCCCGTACGGCCACGGCCGACGACGAGTCGGTGGTCACGGCGTAGCAGCCACGGCGGTCCAGCCAGTCGTCACGAAGCAAAGGTGCCGGTCGCCCAATAACGGTGACCGGCACCCCCCTTTTCAGTCCTCGTCGGCGAGGGCGTCCGTGGCTTCGCGGCCGGCGACGGTGGTGCGGCGCAGGAATCCGGCGAGGAGTTCCAGCTCCTTGTCGTCGTAGCCGGTGCAGATCTCGTCCATCGCGGCGTTCATGCCCTGGTACAGGTGATACAGCTCGGCACCGCGGTCGCGCAGGGCCCGGACGGCCACCGCGCGCCGGTCGGACGCGTCGGGGGTGCGCTCGCGGGTCACCCAGCCGCCGCGCTGGAGCCGGTCGATGATGCCGGTCACCGTGGCCGGGTGCAGCCCGGCCCTTCTGGCCAGGGCGCTCGGGCTGAGCGGGCCGTGCCGGGAGATCAGGTCCAGGCAGTCCAGATCCACGTCCTTGAGCCCGGCGTGCATGCCCACGTGGTGGTTGAGCAGCGACAGCTGGTTGCTGAGCTCGCGCAGCGACTCCTTGATCTCCACAGTCAGCCGCCGCCGGTGGCGAGCCGCGAACTCAGATGATACGGAATCCATATGATATGATCCTCGTGTCGTATGACATACAGAGAAAAGGGTATCGCCACTCGGAGGTACGAGCCATGCAACTCACGATCTTCGCGGCCACCGGCGGGATCGGCCGCCAGCTGGTCGAACAAGCCCTGGTGGAAGGGCATGACGTCACCGCGGTCGCGCGGAATCCGCGGGGACTGAGCGGTGTGGCGCGGGTGGTCACCGCGGATCTCTCGGCGCCCGATCCCGCCGCGCTGCAGGACGCGGTGGCCGGGGCCGACGCGGTGCTGTCCGGTCTCGGCCCGCGGACCAGGGCCGAGGCGGGCGTGGCCGGGGCCGGCACGCGGGCGATCGCGGCGGCCATGCACGACACCGGAGTGCGGCGGATCGTGGTGGTCAGCGCCGCGCCCATGGGGACGTTCCCGACCCCGGCGAACCCCCGGCCGCCGCGCTTCGATCCCGGGGACGGGTTCTTCATGCGGCACCTGTTCGCGCCGTTCGCGAAGGCGGCCTTCCGCCCGGTGTACGAGGACCTGGCCGTGCTGGAGGACGTGCTGCGGGACAGCGGCCTGGACTGGACGATCGTGCGCCCGCCGCGGCTGACCGACAAGCCGCTCACCGGGGTGTATCGCACGGCGCACGGGCAGAACATCCGGGGTGGCTGGCTGGTGCCGCGCGCCGATGTGGCCCATTACATGCTGCGTACGCTGCGGGATCGCGGCACGGTCAAGCAGATCATGGGAATCGCGACCTAGCCCACTCTTAACCGGCTGACGCTTAACCGGCTGACCAGTTTCGTCGGCTTTTGTCGGATATCTCGTCTTTAATGCACTGATTCGGCTCGGTGAACAGGTCCACTATGGAGATTTTTCCGGTTCATTGTGGACCTTGGATCTCACTGCGGGGCGACGCCAAGGTATTAGCGTTACCCGTCGCGCGCCCTCCGGTGCCTCGTTGATCTTCCCTCCGATCGACGGCCGGGGAATTGATCGATCACCTGGTGCGTGTTCAGGCTGCCCCCGTTGATCGGCTGGCATTGCCGCACGTATGCCGGATATTTCGTGCTATGAAAGGGAAATCCGTGAACCCGCAGTATCCACAAAACCCCCAATACCCGCAGCAGCCTCAGTACCCGGTCGAGCAGGCCACCACACGGTACGACCCGCAGCAGCCGCAGCAGCCCCAGTACCCCGGACAGCAGGGACAGCAGCCGCAGTACCAAGGCCAGCAGCCCCAATATCCGGGCCAGCAGGGCCACTACCACGTCCAGCAGCCCGGCTACCCCCCGCAGCAGGGCTACCCGCAGAACGCCGGACACCCGGGAGTACCCCAGGGCCCGCTGAAGACCCCGGTCACCCTCACGATCACCCTGATCAGCGCCATCGTCATCGCGCTGGCCAACGTGGTGAACGGCGTCATCTACCTGATCTCCGGCGAGGACCTGCTGATCGACCAGGTGAAGTCGCTCGGCTTCAGCGAGGAGCTGGTGGAGGCGGCGATGCGGGAGGTCGACACCTCCATCGTGACCGGCCGCGCCGTGACCTTCATCATCAACGGCCTGGTCGTCGGCCTGCTGCTGATGGCGCTCAGGTCCGCCAAGACCTGGGCCCGCGTGGTGCTGACGATCTTCAGCCTGGGCGCGCTCTTCACCGCGTTGATGGCCCTGGCCGACAACCTCAGCTCGCTCAACATGATCCTCGCCCTGGCCGTCGGCCTGGCCGGGCTGACCGCCCTCAGCACCGTCTGGCTGCCGCCGACCAACCGCTACGCCAGCTGGCGCAAGCTCTCCGGCGCCTGATCCGCCCACGACACCCGACGCCGCGGCATGTCCGCCATGCCGCGGTGAAAGGTTCATCGAAGATCACGCGACAGCCGTTGTCCACCCCTGCGACCTGCAGATCGACCCCCCTGCGAGCAGAACCCCACCGCACGTCTTCTCGACGGTCACGACATCCCCTAACCTGCGCGGGAGCGCTCCCACATTCCTCCCACGCGCTCCTGGAAGGACCGTCGTGACCCGATCGCCTGGCCGGCGCCTGCACGCGTTCGTCGCGGGCTGTGCGGCCGCCGTACTCACCCTCACCGGCCTGACGGCCTCCTCGGCGCACGCCGAGATCATCGAGCACATCGACAACGGCACGTTCGACAGCGCCACCGCCCCGTGGTGGTCCACCGGGAACACCCCGATCTCGGCCGTGGACGGCGAGCTGTGCGCACAGGTGCCCGCGGGCGCCGCGAACCCCTGGGACGCCAGTCTCGGCCACAACGACATCACGCTGGCCGAGGGCGACCCGTACACGCTGACCTTCACGGCCTCCGCCAGCGCGGCCGTGACGGTCCGGGCGAACGTGCAGCTGAACGAGGCGCCGTTCACCACCGCGATCTCCCGCGAGGTGGCGCTCACCAGCACGCCGCAGACCTTCACCTACGAGTTCGACGGCAACCTGGACTCGGCCAACGGGACCTTCACCTTCCAGCTGGGCGGGGGCGCCTCGGCGTTCACGTTCTGCCTGGACGATGTCTCGCTGACCAGCGACACCGACGCCGAGCCTCCGGCGGGCGGGCCCGAGCAGCTGGAGAACGGCGACTTCGCCGACGGCCTCGGCGGCTGGTTCACCTACGGCACCAACGCCACCAGCACGGCGGACGGGCGGCTGTGCACCACCGTTCCGGCCGGTCTGGCCAACCCGTGGGACGCCGGCATCGGGCAGAACGACGTGCCCCTGGTGAACGGCGCCACCTACACCTTCTCGTTCGAGGCGTCGGCCTCGCCCGGCTCGTCGGTCAACGCCAACGTGCAACTGGGCGACGCGCCGTTCACTTCGTTCTTCGGGCGTACGGTGCCGCTGACCGCGACCACACAGACCTTCGAATACACCTTTACCGCGACCGCCGACACCGAGCGGGCCCAGGTGGTGTTCCATGTGGGCGCCAACACGGCCGAGTACCGCCTGTGCGTGGACGACGTGTCGCTGCGCGGGGGCGAGGAGGAGCCGCCGTACGTGCCGGACACCGGGCCGCGCGTCCGGGTGAACCAGGTCGGCTACCTGCCGCACGGACCGAAGAACGCGACCGTCGTGACCGAGGCGACCGCGGCGCTGCCGTGGCAGCTCAAGAACGCCGGCGGCACCGTGCTGGCCAGCGGGAACAGCACGCCGCGCGGCGTCGACCAGGCGTCGGGGCAGAACGTGCACACGATCGACTTCAGCTCCTACACCGGCACGGGGAACGGCCTGACGCTGGTCGCCGACGACCAGACCAGCTACCCGTTCGACATCTCCGCCGACGTCTACGACCAGCTGCGCTCGGACTCGCTGCAGTTCTTCGCGCTGCAGCGCAGCGGCATCGCCATCGACGGCGCCCTGTTCGGCGCGCAGTACGCCCGCCCGGCCGGGCACCTGGGCGTCGCCCCCAACCAGGGCGACACCGACGTGCCGTGCCAGCCGGGCGTCTGCGACTACCGCCTGGACGTGCGCGGCGGCTGGTACGACGCGGGCGACCACGGCAAGTACGTCGTCAACGGCGGCATCGCGGCCTACCAGCTGCTGAGCACCTTCGAGCGGACCAAGACCGCGATCACCGGCTTCGGCGGCGCGGAGCTGGGCGACAGCACGCTGCGGGTGCCCGAGCGCGGCAACGGCGTGCCGGACGTGCTGGACGAAGCCCGCTGGGAGCTGGAGTTCCTGATGCGGATGCAGGTGCCGGTCGGCAAGCCGCTGGCGGGCATGGCCCACCACAAGATGCACGACCAGAACTGGACCGGCCTGCCGCTGCAGCCCGAGGACGACCCGCAGCTCCGCGAGCTGCACCCGCCGTCCACCGCGGCCACGCTCAACCTGGCCGCCACCGCCGCGCAGTGCGCCCGGCTGTTCGCCCCGTACGACGCCGCGTTCGCGGCGAAATGCCTGACCTCGGCGAAGCGCGCCTGGACGGCCGCCAAGGCCAACCCGGCCAGGTTCGCCGACCCGAACGACGGCAACGGCGGCGGCTCCTACAGCGACGGCGACGTGAGCGACGAGTTCTACTGGGCGGCGGCCGAGCTCTACCTGACCACCGGGGAGGCCCCGTACCTGACCGAGTTGCGCGCGTCGCCGCACCACACCGGCAACGTGTTCACCTCGACCGGCTTCGGCTGGCCGGCCACGGCGGCGCTGGGCCGGATGGATCTGGCCACGATCCCGAGCGAGCTGCCCGCCGCCGAGCGCCAGCAGCTCCGCCAGTCGGTGGTGACGGCCGCGGACGCGTACCTCGCCACGCTGGCCACCCAGGCGTACGGGCTGCCGCTGCCCGGCGGCGCGAACAACTACTTCTGGGGCTCCAACAGCAACATCATCAACAACGTGATCGTGCTGGCCACCGCGTACGACCTGACCAGGGACCGCAAGTACCAGGCCGGTGCCCTGCAGGGGATGGACTACATCTTCGGCAGGAACGCGCTCAACCACTCCTACGTCACCGGCTGGGGGGAGAAGAACCCGCAGAACCAGCACAGCCGGATCTTCGGCCACCAGCTCGACGAGAGCCTGCCCAATCCCCCGGCGGGATCGATCGCCGGTGGCGCGAACGCGGGTCTTGACGATCCGTACGCCTCTGGCCTGCTGGCCGGGTGCAAGCCGCAGTTCTGCTACGTCGACCACATCGAGTCGTACGCGACCAACGAGGTGGCGGTCAACTGGAACTCGGCGCTGAGCTGGATCGCGTCCGCGCTGGCCGACCAGGGTGACGGGCAGGCCCCGGCGGCCGGGGCGTGCAAGGTGGACTATGTCCGGCACGGGCAGTGGGCCGGTGGCTTCACCTCCCAGGCCACGATCACCAACACCGGGACGACGCCGATCGACGGCTGGACGCTGCGGTGGGCCTGGATCGGCGACCAGAAGGTGACCGATCACTGGCTGACCTCCATCACCCAGACCGGAGCGTCGGTGGCCGCGACCAACCTCAGCCACAACAAGAAGATCATGCCGGGGAGCACGGTCACGTTCGGCTTCCTCGGGGACAGCGCGGGCGGGGCGAACCCCACGCCAGGCCTGTTCACGCTGAACGGGAAGGTCTGCGCTTAGCGGGATAAACCACGGCCGCGTCGTCTCCTGACGGCGCGGCCGTTCTCATTCTCCGAAATATTTCGGTCACAATCGGAGATCTATCGGCACCGTTCTTGCCTGTACTCGTACGCCTGACTAATCTCACAAAGAGCAAATGGCACGAGAAAACCGCCCCGGAGGCAGTGAACTTTACGAAAGTTTTCGGTGAGGCTCGCCTCCTCCGGTGCTCGGCAGCGTCTACCTGCCCCTGGTCGGCGGAGGCAGGCAGGCGCTGCTACGAAGGAGCGACCCGGTGCACAGCAAGATCCCGGCGGAGCTGGCCGGGTTTCCGGCCCGTGTGGTCCCGTTCCAGGCGAAAGCCGAGGTGGCCGAGGGGCCGCTGACCTGGGCGCAGCAGCACATGCTGGCGCTGATGGAGCAGCTCAGTCCCGACACCAGCAGCGTCAATCTCCGCTTCACCTGGGCCTTGCGCCGTGGCGTGGCCGCTCAGGATGTACTCGCGGCGCTGCGCGACCTGGTGGAGAGCTTCGACGCGCTGCGCACGGTCTACGTGCCGCCGCCGTACGGGCCCGGGCAGCGGGTGCTCCGCGAGGGCGAGTTGGTCGTGCCGGTCATCGAGGCCGAGGCTGCGGCCTCCGCGGCGGACGGCGCGGCGGCGGCCATGTGGTCGGTGGCGTTCGACGTGAGCGAGGAGTGGCCGATCCGGTTCGCGCTGGTGACGTCGGCGGGGGTGCCCAGGCAGCTGGTGGTGGTGGCCTCGCATCTGGTGCTGGATCAGACGGGCGGGCACTGGGTGCGGCATCATCTGCGCGACCTGCTGGCGCGGCCGCCCGCGCCCGTACCGGTGCCGGAGCGCGCGCACCGGCCGCTGGACGAGGCCGGATGGGAGAAGTCGGACGCGGGGCGGCGGCACGGCGAGCGGGCGGTGGCGTGGCACGCGGAGACGTTGCGGGTGATGCCGCAGACGATGCTGCCGCGCCCGGCCGTGGCCGTCGAGTCGCCGCGCTACCGGTATCTCCAGTTCGACTCCCCCGCGCTGGCGATGGCGGTGTCGGCGTGGGCGGCGCGCCACCAGGTCAGCCCGGCGAGCGTGCTGTACGCGGGGGTCAGCGCGATCGCCGGGCACGTCAGCGGCCTGGGCCGCTCCTTCCTGCAACTGACCGTGGGCAACAGGATCGCCCCGAGAACCCGCTTCGCGGTCGGCATGCACACCCAGGACGTCCCGGTATGCATAGATTTATCGGATATTTCGATATCTGATCTGATCGCGCGGTCGGGAGTCGCGCTCACCCGGTCGGCGCGGTTCGGGCCGCACCCGCCCGGCGAGCTGGCCAAGCTGCGGCACGAGATCGAGCACGAGCGCGGCATCTCCTTTGACCTGTCCTGCTGGCTCAACTACCGGCAGCTGGGACCCGCGCGGCCCGCCGCGCCCGAGAAGATCGGGCCGGACGCGCTGGATCGCACGATCTGGCGGTGGCTCGACGGCGTGGACAGCAGCACCAGCACCTACTTCGTCTTCGCCGACGACGCCGGGAACATGCTGCGGCTGACCCTGCTGCTGGACTCGGCGGTGCTCCCGCCACAGGAGGCGCTGGCCTGGCTGCGCGGGGTGGAGCGCCTGCTCTGCGCCGCCACCACGACCGAGATCGGCACTACCGAGATCGGCGAGCACACGGGCCTTGAGCCGGCTCGCCGGAACGGCGACTGGCGCCTGACGGAAGCGGGCTGGGCCCACCTGCCGAGCGTCGCCGAACTGGTCAGGAACGCTACGGGAGCCAGGGAAGCCGAAGTGGCCGTACACGACGGCGAACTGGTCGCAACCCTGATCGATCCGGATTCGACCGACCTGCAGAAGGTGCACGCCGCCTGCATGGACGCGCTGCCCGGCGTGCGGGTCGCCATGGCTCCCCATCGGTACGTCATTCGCGCCGATACCCACGGTCCTGCCGAGAACGTCCTGGCCGAGGGCACCGGGCGATTCGAAGATGATCCTTTGACCCGAAACTTCAGCCTGTGGGCTCAATAATGGGATTCGATGTCTGACCTGCCGGTTCTTGGTGGTGTCAGCTGGCGATCTGGTACTCGTTGGATCTTGTGGCCGAGGTGGTCAGTTCACCATGAATGCGCCGGTGGCCCCATCTCGGGTTCTCCGCGGCCATGCGCAAAATGAGGGCCTTGACCGCAGCCGCGTGGTCCGTCAGCGGTGGCTGAGCCAGAGGGTGAGGGCGATGGCGAAGAGGAGCCAGTCGGTGAGCCAGTGGAGGATCAATCCGGGGAGGATCGATCCGAGTCGTTCGCGGAGCCAGACGAAGAGGACTCCGAGGACGACGCCGACGGGGATGAGGACGGGGAAGTAGTGGATGCCAGCAAAAAGTGAGGCGGTGATGAGGGCGACGGCCCACCAGGGCAGTCCTCGGCGCAGCCAGCCGAAGAGGATGCCGCGGAACAGCAGTTCCTCGGCAATCCCGGCCAGGATGAGGGCGCGGATCACGATGAGGATCCAGTCACCGGGTCCTGCCTGAGCGAATCGGCTGTAGTCGGTCGAATCGCGAAGCACATCCAGTAACGGGGCAGCCGCGTCGCCGGTGACGAGGCCGAACACGGCGTAGGCGATGGCGAGTGCCGCCATGGTGGTGAGCCAGGCGAGGACGGCGAGGCCGATGGTGCGCCACGATGTACCCGTCATGGCCAGCCGGTCGCGGATGCCTGACGGCCGGTAGACGACGAGTGCGGCGAGGGGCAGGAGGAGGTAGACGAGCAGCACCGTGGTGAGGGTGGGTGCCTCGGCATCCGGGCCGGTGAATGTTGCGACCGTGAACCATGTGGCGGTGCCGAGCACGGCGGATGCGCCGAGCCAGAGCCCGAGCACTGCCAGCAAGCTGCGGCCTGACACAGGTGGATGAGCCGGGGCTTTGGGGAGGACGTTTTCGGTCACGTGTACGGCTTTCAGGGTCAGTGCCAGAAGATGGCGATGCCGGCGTTCAGGAGCGCGAGCGCACCGATGCTCCAGAACGCGGCGCGGGTCGGTTTGCCGGCCTTCTCGCGGGTGATGACGACGCCGAACATGCCGCCGATGGTCAGGGCGAGCGCGAGCTTGACGCCGAGCTTGAAGTAGTCGAGGTGTACGCCGGCGGGGAAGGGGATCGCGAGTAGGAGGCCTGAGCCGATCATCACGCCGAGGCCGATCCGGAACAGGAGGGTGGTGGCGTAGTTGCGGCGGATCGCCTGGGACGCCCAGCCGCCGAGCAACAGGGCGAAGCCGACGAGATGGATGAGCACCAGCACTTCGCGCAGGAGGGACAACAGGCCCATAGGAACTCCGATCGAATAAAGGCAGGGGGGAACGAGCCCTGTGGCGAGAACCGGGGCGGGAAGGAAATAGAGGAGGGGTCAGGCGGCGGCTGTCTTGCCTCCGTCGACGGGGAGTGCGACGCCGGTGCCGAACGAGGCCGAGGGGGAGGCGACGAACGTGCGACGAGGAGCATCCAATGCCCGGCAGAGGCCCAGGCGTCGGGCGACGGCCGCGCCGATCCCACCGTTCGCGCCGACCACGATCGCGATGCTCATGACGCGCGTTCCTCCATGCCTTCATCCGATCCGTCGACGGTCCGAGGTCCGCGCTTCGGGCGTGAGAGCGGTAGCAGGAACGCGGCGGCGATGAGCCAGGCTCCGCCGCCGAAGCGGACCACGGGCAGAATCGCCTGGAGCGGGTCAATGGCGAGGGAGAGGAACGACAGCTCGCCCGCGACGCCCAGGATGAGTCCGATCCCGGCGAGCCAGCGTGGGAGGAACCGGAGGATGAACGCGGGCACGGCGATGCCCGCGATGAGCAGGCCCAGACCGGTGGCATACCCCGCGCCGCCAAGCCCGAAGGCGAGCCGGGCGAGGATCGCGGTGACCTGCGGGCTGGCGTCGACACCGGGGAAGCTCAGTGACCAGGTCACCAAAGCCGAGCAGAGAAGCGCGAATGATGCCACGATCCCGCCGTAGAGGCCGATGACCGGCCCCGGCACACGCACGCCGAGGCGCAACTGCCGGGCGTACACCGATGACGCGAGGATGCCCAGCGGCACAGCGGCGCCGAACTGGAGCAGGGCGCCGATCCGTACCGCCATCGGATGTGCCGCATACCACCCCGCCACCTTGGTCGCATCGGCGAAGGGAGCCGGCGCCGATCCGGTTCCGGCCACCAGCACGACCACCCCGGCGATGGTCAGGGCGAGGGTCACGATCGCGAGCGGCCCCAGGGGCGGGCCGCCGGCACCACGCCACGGGCGGATGGAACGCATGGGTTCGGTCATGTCGTTAATCATGCATAGTGTGAATTATTCTGTCAACTGAGCTATGCTGGACGCGTGACTTCCGCACGCCGTCCCGCACGCACCGCCTTCCTGCTCTCGCAACTGGGCGCCTTCGCCTCCGCCCGGTTCGGCGAGCTGATCAAGCCAGTCGGACTCACCCCAGCGGCGGCGGGCGTGCTCCGGATCATCGCCCGCGAGCCTGGGCTGAGTCAGCGTGCGCTCGCGACGCGACTCGGCTCCGTCCCAAGCAGGGTCGTCGTGCTCGTGGACTCCCTCGAAGAGGCAGGCCTTGTCTCCCGCACCCGCGACCCCACCGACCGGAGACACCACCGCCTGGACGTGACAGAGGCCGGGCGACAGGTGCTCGGCGCGCTTCGCACTGCGGCCGAGACACAGAACGCCGACGTGCTCGCCCCCCTCGACGCCGCCGAACGCGAGACGTTCACCGCTCTCGTATCCAAGCTCGCCGCCGCCCACGGGCTCGACCCAGACGTGCATGCCGGCTACCGCGAGCGCCAGAGTCGACCCGAGAACTGAAGACGTGCAATCTGCCGGGTTCAGCGGTCGAGCTGGAGCCGATTCCAGCTCATGCGGGTGAGGTGCACAAGGTCTACGCCGCAGGTGCAAGAAGAGCGTTTACGCGCTGGCCGAGGTCACCCCCGCAGGAGATCGGAGGCCTTCTCCGCGATCATCACAGCCGCCGCGCTGGTATTGGTGGAGACGATCTCCGGCATGACGGAGGCGTCGGCCACCCTCAGGCCCGCAAGACCCTGAACGCGAAGTCACCTTGTCGACGTCGCGGTGGCCGACGAGGGCCGCGCCCGCGGTCTCTCCAAAGCCGGTGACGTAGTTGACCACGCCGGCGGGGATACCGGCCTCGATGGTGAGCTGGGCCAGCAGCGCGATGGAGATCGGCGTCTGCTCGGCGGGCTTGATGACGATGGTGCAGCCGGTCGCCAGGGCCCGCCCGGCGCGAACGCGGCGCGTGCCGCCGCCACCGCGTGATCGACGTCCGCCGCGTCGCCGGCCGGCACCTCGACGATCACCCGCCCGTCGGCCGGGTCGTACACCGGGAATGTCTTGCCGCTGATCGCGCCGACCCATTCGCCGCCGATGAGCATCTTCCGCGCCGGCTCGACGTCGTGGTGAACGGTGGGGGCGAACTGCCCGTCGGTCATGTCTGTGCCTTCCTCATGGAGCGCCGGGATGGGGGGACCGCGGGCCTATCGGCCCGTCAGGCGTATGCTGATGCTCTTGATGTGGGAGTAGTGGTTGAGGGCTTCGATGCCCTTCTCACGCCCGTAGCCGCTGTGCTTGTGGCCGCCGAAGGGCATCTGCACCGACTGGGTCGACCACGAGTTGATGTACACCTGTCCGGCTTCGATCGACTCCGCCACCCGGATGGCCCGGGACATGTCCGAGGTGAACACGCCGCCCACGAGACCGAAGTCCGAATCGTTGGCCAGGGCGACCGCCTCGTCCTCCGTCTCGAACGGGATGATGACGACGACCGGGCCGAAGATCTCCTCGCGGGCGATGCGCATGTCGTTGGTCACGCCGGAGTAGACGGTGGGCTCGACGTAGAACCCTGCGGCGAGCTCGGAGTCGAGGGGCACCCCGCCGCCGACCTCCGCGACGGCGCCCTCCTCGGCCGCGATCCGGAAGTACCTCCGCACGGTCTCCCACTGTCCGCGGGTGATCATTGGGCCCACCTCGTGGCCTGGGCGCAGCTTCCTGGTAGCGGCCACCACGGCCGCGGTGAGCCGCTCCTGGATCTCGCGCTGGACGAGCAGGCGTGTGCCCGAAGAGCAGACTTGACCGGCGTTGGTGGTGAACGCCCGTACCGCCTCGGACGCGGCGAACTCCAGGTCGGCGTCGGCGAAGACGATGTTCGCCGACTTGCCGCCGAGTTCCAGGGTCAGCGGGAGAATGCGATCGGCGGCGATACGGCCGATCTCCTGCCCGACCGGCACCGAACCCGTGAACGCGACCTTGCGCACCAGCGGGTGCCGCACGATCGCGGTGCCCACCTCGCTGCCCTGGCCGAGCACCACGTTGAACACTCCCGGCGGCAGCCCCTCTTCACTGCCGATCCGCGCCAGGGCGACGGTGGTGCGTGAGGTCGACTCCGCGGGTTTGGCCACGATGGTGTTGCTGGCGGCCAGCGCGGGTGCGCAGGCGCGGGCCGCCTGGTTGAGCGGCAGGTTCCAGGGGGTGATCACGCCCACCACGCCTAGCGGTTCCCGCAGCGTGTACACGTGCAGGTTCGGCTGGATGTCGAGGACCTCACCGACCGGCAGGTTGACCAGGGCGGCGTAGAACTCGAAATACTCGGCGGCGCCGCGGATCTCGGCCATCGACAGGGCGAGGGGCTTGCCGGTGTCGGCGCTCTCCATCGCGGCGAGTTCGTCGAGGTCGGCCAGCAGCCGGCGGCTGATGGCCGCGAGGACGCGGCCGCGGTCGAGCGAGTTCGTGTGCCGCCAGCCTTTGGCGGCACCGTGCGCGGCTCGTACGGCGAAGTCCACGTCGGCGGCGGTGCCCAGGCTCACCTCGGCTCCCGGGCCGCCGGTCGACGGGTTGGTGCCGGCACGCGTGGCGCCGCCGGCGGACGGCACCGCCTCGCCGTCGATCCAGTGCAGCAGCGGTGCGCTCATCGTGTAGACCCCGCCTCGCTCAGCAGCGTGTACATCTCGGTGTGGTCGGTCTGCGGTGGCGCGGTGCCCGCGATGCGCCGCCACTGGCGTGCCACCCCGTCGGCGATCTCGGCGGGCCGGCTCAGCGCCCGCGCCAGATCGACCGCGATGTCCACGTCCTTGGACATCAGCCGCAGCGAGAAGCCGGAGTCGAAGCTGCCGCTCGTCATGAACTGGGACACCTTGTTCTCGCTGGTGTTGCTCCGGCCCGACGAGCTGTTGAGTACGTGCGTCATCGTTTCCGGCGAGATGCCGAAGGACTCGCCCAGGGCCAGCGCCTCGACGGTGATCGAGATGGTGGCCGCCGAGACCAGGTTGTTCAGCGCCTTCGCCGCGTGGCCCGATCCGATCTCGCCGACGGGGACGATGGTGCGGGCCATGGCCCGCAGCAACGGGGTCGCCCGCGCCAATTCGGCCCGGGGCCCGCCAACGAGGGCGGAGAGCGTCCCCGCCTTGGCGCCTCGGACACCGCCGGACACCGGCGCGTCCAGCATGGAGAGACCTCTGGCGTGCAGGCGTGCGGCGAGTGCTCGGGTACGCAGCGGTTCGGAGGAGCTCATGTCGATGACGAGACACCCGGGCGGGAGGGCGTCGGCCACCCCGTCTCGCTCGAGCACTTCCTCCACGGTCGCCGAGTTCGGCAGCATGAGGATCAGGGCTTGAACCACCGCGAACGCCTCGGGCCCGGCCGCCGCCTCCGCCACCGGGTGTCCGGCGACGAAGGCGTCCACCGCGGCGGATGCCGCGTCCATGACCGTCAGCCGGTAGCCGCCGTCAGCGAGGTGCCCCGCCATCGGCGCTCCCATGTTCCCGAGGCCGATGAAGCCAACGCGGTCAATGCTCACCGCTCGGCGTCCATCGCCTCGAAGACCTCCGCGGCCAGGCGGAAAGCCTCCAGCGCCGCCGGTCCGCCGCAGTAGAAGGCGCTCTGCATCAGTACCTCCTTGATCTTCTCGCGTGACACGCCGTTGTTGAGGGCGCCGCGCACGTGCGCCTTGAACTCGTGGGAGCGGTTGAGCGCGGTGATCATGGCCAGGTTGATGAGGCTGCGTTCCTGCCGGCTGAGTCCCGGCCGGTTCCACAGGTCGCCCCAGCAGTACTGGGTGACGTATTCCTGGATGTCGCGGGTGAAGTCGGTCGCCGCCGCGAGGGAGGCGTCGACGTGGGCGTCGCCGAGCACCTGGCGTCGTACGGCGAGCCCGGCGTCGTAGAGGTCCTTGTTCATGGTGTGCTCCTGGTGGAGAGTTGACGATCAGATTCGGGCGAAGTCGGCCCAGTCGCGGATGACGAAGGCGTCGGTACCGCTGTGATCCACCCGGCAGGCCGAGCCGCCGCCGAAGTGCCCGGGGAAGACGAGCAGGTCTCGGTCCGCCGCCTCGGCGAGCAGCCGGCGGCGTGTGGCTCGCGCCATGGCCGGGTCCTCGCAGAAGCAGCTGTTGACGTCGGGAGAGATGATCTGCACCGGTGAGTGGAGAATGTCGCCCACGAAGAGTGCGCCCGCCCCTTTCGAGTCCAGCCGCAGGACGGCGGAGCCCGGCGTGTGACCCGGAGCCTCCTGCAGGACGAGCTCCGAGTTGATGCGGTGCTCGCCGTTCCACAGGTCGATCAGTCCGGCCCGGCGCACCGGCAGGACGCTGTCCTCGAAGACGTTCTGGTTGCCGTCGCCGGGCGGCCGGGGCATACGAATGGGATCCCAGTAGAGGAAATCCGGCTCAGGTATCAGGTACCGGGCGTTGGGAAACGTGGGCACCCAGTCGCGCCCGTCCAGCCGGGTGTTCCAGCCGACATGATCGACGTGCAGATGCGTGTTGATCACGATGTCGACGTCCTCCGGCGTCACTCCGGCCGCTCGGAGATTCTCCAGATACGCGGTGTTGTGATGCGCGTACACAGGCGCGTACGGACGTTCCTTGCCGTTGCCGGCACCGGTGTCGACGAGGATCACCGTCCCCTGGCTGCGGATGAGCCAGGTGTGCAGCACCGAACGCAGGGTGCCGCTCGCCGCGTCGTAGAAGCCGGGGTCGAGCCAGCTCGCGTTGCCGTCCCAGTAGCCGGGGTCGCTGTCGGGGAAGAGGAACGACGGCGTGGCCGGGCTGGGACCCGCGTACTCCTGGACGCGGGTGATCTCGACATCGCCGAGGACGACGGGCGGGCAGGTCACCATGACCGGTTCGCCTCGGGCACCGGGTAGAGCGCCTCCAGCTCCGGCGAGACGGCGGCCGAGACGAAATTCGCCGTCTCCAGCAGCTCCGGAGTGAAGCCGTTCCCCCTGGCCAGCGTGCGGGTCTCGGCCATGTAGCCGCTGCGCGACTGCGCGCCGTCGGTCATCGGGCGTTCGCGCCGCTCCCACTCGGCGAGGGCCTGGCCGATGTCGTCGTACTGATCGAGGGCGTGGGCCAGGTCGACGGCGTTGACGATCCCCACGCTGGCTCCCTGGCCCAGGGCGGGGCACATGGAGTGCGCCGAGTCGCCCACGAGCACCGCGCGCCCGCTCGACCACGGGGTGACGCGGGTGGTCTGGTAGCTGTCGTGCCGCCCGCCCTCGGCCTTGCCGGCGAGCTCGACGATCGGCGCCAGCTGCGGAAAGCGCTCCGACCACACCTCGACGTCGATCGGGATCCGCGAGGCGCGCTCGTTGCTCGTCTCCGCCATCATCCCGAGGTAGATCGTCTCCGGCCCGGTGGAGATGAACAGGATGCGCATCGCGTCCGGCCCCAGTGTCCAGAAGTCGACCACGCGGTCCCACTGCTCGCCGCGGAACTCCTCCGGGCGCGGTATCAGCACCCGGCACACGCCGTCGGAGTACTTCTTGCGCTCCTGAGCCAGGTCGCCGAGGGAGTTGCGGACCGCTGACCCGGCGCCGTCGGCGCCGATCACGAGATCCGCTTCCAGCCTGCCGCCGTCCTCCATGATCAGCACGCCGGCCGGGTCGGCGCCGACGGCCCGCGATCCGGTGACGATTTCGACGCCCGCGGCCCGGGCGGCGTCGGCCAGCAGGGTGTGCAGCTTCGGCCGGGTGATCGCCCAGTACGGGTAACCGGGCAGCTCGGCCGAGACCGAGACGCCGTCCAGGTTCGTCTCGTAGTACTGCGGCCGCACGCCGTTGTCGCGGATGGCCTCGGCGACGCCGATGACCTCGAGGGCGAGCATCGCGTTGCGCCACAGCAGGATGCCGGCTCCGAAGTCGCGAACCTCGTCGTTCTGCTCGTGCAGGCGAACGCTCCAGCCTCGCCGCGCCAGCGCGATGCTCACGGTCAGGCCGGCGAAACCGGCCCCGGCGACCTCGGCGTGACGGGTCGGCTTCCGTGGTGTTGTCATGTCAGTGCCTCCCGGGCTGAGAACGTTCAGTCGACTGCTTCTGCCCAGACGGTCAGGCTGCCGCGAGCCAGAGTATGAAAGTGCAGGTTGAAGCCGAGCACGACAGGAGTCAGGGCGGCGTCGATGTCCAGATGGGGTACGTCGACCGCGTGGACGATGAAGACGTAGCGGTGACGGCCGGACCCGGGCGGCGGATTGGGCCCAATGTACTGGCGCATTCGTAGATCGTTCGGAAGCGTCAGCGATCCGGCGGGCAGCGACCCGCCGAGGGCCCCCGCTCCGGTCGGCAACGACGTCACCTCGGCGGGGATGTCGGCCACCGCCCAGTGCATGAAACCGACTCCGGTCGGCGCGTCAGGGTCGTAGCAGTTGACCGCGAAGCTCTTCGTCTCCGCCGGGAACCCGCTCCAGGTCAGGTGGGGTGAGGTGTTGGCGCCGCCGATCTGCGGATCGCGGAAGATCAGCGGCATCTCCGCTCCGTGGCGAAGGTCATCGCTGCGTACGTCGAGCGCCGGTGCGGGAGTGACTGCGGCGTAGGGATCGTCGTTGATCATGCGGTGTCCTGTCGGGGTGTGCTGTGGACGTAAACCTTGCGAATGGTGCGGCGGATGTCCCAGGTGCCCGCCCAGCCGTGGGGAAGCGCGAGCACGCTGCCCGCGGTCAGCTCGTGCGACGTGCCGTCCTGGTCGGTGATCGTGGCCTCGCCGGAGGTGACGTACATGAACGATCCGCGCTTGTCCTTGACCTGCGGATACACGCCGGGCTCGCACTCCCAGACGGAGCAGCAGCCGTCCGGTCCGTCGAAGATCACGGCCTCCTTCGCCGTGCGCGCGCCGGTGGTCACCGGCTCCATCGGCACCTCGTCCGGCAGCGGCCCGTCGAGCACCTGGGCGGCGGGCATGAACGCGGACGGGACGACGTCCTCCGGCAGCGGAGGAGCCGGGCTGGTGTGGAGATAGACCTTGCGGATCGTCTCCCGGATGTGCCACGTGCCCACCCAGCCGAACGGCAGCACCAGCACGCTGCCCGCGGTCAGCTCGTGCGACGTGCCGTCCTGGTCGGTGATCGTGGCCTCGCCGGAGATGATGTACATGAACGATCCGCGCTTGTCCTTGACCCGGGGAAACACCCCCGCGTCGCAGGCCCAGACCGCGAAGAAGCCGTCAGGGCCGTCGAAAAGCGTCTTCTCGTACGCGAAGGGCACTCCGTCGATGATCGGCTCCATCGACACCTCTTCGGGAAGCGGTCCTGCCAGCACCTGCTCGGCATCGAGAAAGACGGACGGATTCACGGTCATGGTTGTGTTCCTCTGCGGGCGGAAGGGACGAGCTCGGGTTCGGCGGGGTCGGGAATCCCGAGCAGTTCGAAGGAGGGGCGGTGCATGATCGCGTGCAGCTCCTCCTCGGTGATGGGCGTGTGGGCGATGTGCTGCATGCGAGAGACGATGCGCGTCAGCGCGGCGGCAGCGCTCTCGGCTGAGACCATCGGCGAGTCGCTGCCGAAGAGGACCTTCTTGAGCACGCCGTACTCCTTGGCCGCAGACAGCGCGGTGGCCAGGACCGTCGGCCGGTTCGCGATCGCGGAGGTGTCGGCGTACACATTGGGGTTGCGCCGCATGACGATCGCCGTCTCGTGCACCCACGGGTGACCCATGTGAGCGATGACCATGCGCAGTTCGGGGAACGCGATCGCGACGTCGTCCAGCAGCAACGGGTTGGCGTCGACGAGCCGGCCGGCGTTGGCGAAGATCGCCCCCTGGTGGATCATCACGGGCAGGCCGAGCCGCTCGGCGGCCGAGAAGACCCGCATGGTCAGCGGGTTCAGCGGCGAAGTGCCCTGATAGATCGGGCCGAGTTTGATGCCGCACAATCCCAGGTCTGCGTGACACCGCTCGATCTCGTCCACCGCGTCGTGTCGCGTGGGGTCCACCGACATGAATCCCACGGTCTGGCCGCCGACTTCGCGCACGAAAGCGGCCACGGCGTCGTTCGGAACCATGATTCCCGACGCCTGCGCCTGCAGGCCGAACACGATGGTCCGCTCGGCGGGGGCAACCTGCCGCCAGTACGACTCGACGGTCACACGGTCAATGGAGTCCGCGGCCAGGCGGGTGGAGACGCGACCGAGGCCGTCGGTCCACGGTGATCGCTGATGGTCCGGGATCCAGAAGTGCGTGTGTACATCGGTGATCATGGCCGCTAGACCTCACTTCGCAGATATGGAACCGCCAGTGCCGTGGGGGCCTTGTGCCGCCGCTTCCCCTCGGTGCCGAGAGCGACCAGCGCCAGGAGGTAGGGCATCGCGAGCCACAGGGGCACCGGCAACGTGATGGACGGGGAAACGATGACGAGGGTGAGGAGGACGGCGACTGACGCGAGCCCCGCGACCTCGATGCCGGTGAGCCGCCCGGAGGCGAGCCGCGCGGCGCCCGCGCCGCGCCGCATCCGGCCGAGCACCATCACGAGCACGACGAGGATCACCACGGCCACCCACACCTCACGGGGGATGACACCGATGGCCTGCAGCCTGAGCTGGGTGGCGTCGGCGACCGCGAAGATCGTCACCGCGATCCCCAGCCCCGCCAGCCGCCAGCCGCCGAACAGCACCGCGGCGATGGCGAGGTAGCCCCGGCCGCCGGACATGCCCTCGCGGAACACCCCGACGTCGCCGATGGACAGATAGGCGCCGGCCGCCCCGGCGCAGAGGCCGGAGAAGAGCACGGCGGCCCATCGCATAGCGCGGATGCCGACTCCGGCCGCGTCGGCCGAAACCGGGCTTTCGCCCACCGCCTTGAGGTTGATGCCCCAGGTGGTACGGCCGAGAGCGAACGCGACCAGGATGATCAGGATCGCCGTGGCATAGATGAACGCGTCCTGGTCGAACATGGCCGGGCCGATCACCGGGATGTCGCTCAACACGGGGATCTCGAGCCGGGGCAGCGGATCGAAGGTCCGCGCCGGGACAAGGAACCGTTCGTTGAGGAACGCGGTGAGGCCGTAGCCGAGCAGGGTCAGCGCGATGCCCGACACGATCTGGTCGACCTTCGCCTCGATCGAGAGCAGGGCCATGACGGCGGCGAACAGCAGGCCGGCGATCATGCCTCCGACGAACCCGAGGACGAGCGAACCGGTCTCCCACATCACGAGGTAACCCCCGAACGCGCCGGTCAGCATGACGCCTTCCAGCCCCACGTTCAGCACGCCGGCGCGTTCGGAGACGAGCTCCCCGGTGGCGGCGAGCAGGATCGGCGCGGCGATCGTGACCGCCGAGACGAGAAACGCGACATCGAAGATCCCCATGTCACACCTCCTCGGTGCCCACGAGCGCAAGGCTCTTCGCAGCGGCGGCCGGTCGGGGCGCCGGCGCCTGTTCCCTGCGTCGTCTGGCCAGAACGGCGGCTAGCAGCACGAGCACGATCACCGCGCCCTGCAACACCTCGGCCAATGACGACGGGACGTCCAGGGTGGCCTGCAACGCCGTTCCTCCGACGTTCAACGCCGAGAAGACGACGGCCGTGAGGATCGCGAAGACCGGCGAGTTCCCCGCCAGCAGCGCGACGGCGATTCCGTTGAAGCCGACCCCGGCCTCGAAGCCGTCGCTCATCCAGGGAGCGGTCCCGGCGAAGAGCAGGGCCGCTCCGGCCAGGCCGGCGAAGCCTCCGGAGATGAGGATGGCCACCACTCCGCCGCGTTTGGGGTCGATGCCCAACCAGCGAGCCGCCTCTTCGTTGCCGCCGGACGCCCGCAGCCCGAACCCGAAGACGGTCCGCAACAGCAGCAGCACCACGATGACGGCGCAGATCGGCAGCAGCACGACGTCAAAGGACAGGGTCTGACCTGGGATGGCGGGAACGCTGGGCCAGATCGTGGACGGCGGGAAGTTCGCCGTCTGGGGCTCCTGGCTCGCCGTGCCCTGCAGGGGGCCGCGGACGAGCCAGGCGGCCACCTGGATGGCGACGAGGTTGAGCAGCAGCGAGGAAATGATCTCCAGCACTCCCCGCGACGCCCACAGCCAGGCCGTCAGCCCGGCCCACAGCACGCCGCCGGCGATTCCGGCGAGAGCGGTCACCGGAACGGCCAGGGCTCCGGGCAGGCCACCGCAGTTCAGGCCGATCGCCGTCGCCATCGCGCCGCCGGCGATCACCTGCCCCGGGTAGCCGACGTGCAGGCGCCCGGCGCGGGTGGCCACGATCCAGCCCAGCGCGACCAGCAGCAACGGTACGGCCTGGGTGAGCGTCGTCCCGGCGTTCGTCCCGTTGCCGAACGTGCCCTCCCAGAAGGCGGAGAGGGCGTCCACCGGCGCGACTCCGCTCGCGAGCAGGATCAGCGAGGCGATCAGCGCCGCGATGACGATCACTCCCACCGTGACCAGCACGCGCGGCAAGTGCTGTCTCATGAGCATGGGGCCTCCTCCGCGGCGGTCATGAGGGCGCCGATACGCGTTCTCGTCGCGTCCTCGGCCTCCACCACCCCCTGGATCCGCCCGTGGGCCAGGACGGCGATCCGGTCGGACAGGGCGAGGATCTCGTCGAGATCCATGGAGATGAGCAGGATCGCTCCGCCCCGGGCCCGGTGCTCGCTGAGCTGCCGGTAGACGAAGTCGGTGGCACGGACGTCGAGGCCGCGCACCGGCTGCACGGCGATGAGCAGCGCCGGGTGGCCGGAGAACTCTCGCGCCAGCACGGCCTTCTGCTGGTTCCCACCGGACAGGCGGCCGATCGGGATCTTCTCCGTGTCGGCCCGGATGTCGAACTCGGCCATCAGCCGCCGCGCCTCGCCGCGTGCCGCGGAGGGGTTCAGGATGCCCCGGCGGCTCAGTGGCGGCCGCCGCAGGGCTCGCATCGTGATGTTCTCCCAGAGGGTCATGCCGGAGACGATCGCGACGTGGTGCCGGTCTTCGGGAATGAGGGCGCCGCCGGACTGGTAGAACCGCCTCGGCGTACGTTCCTCGAACGGTTTGCCGTCGAGCTCGATCCGGCCGCGGAGCGCCGGCCGGATCCCCATCACCGCCTCGACCAATTCGTTCTGACCGCTGCCCGCCACGCCCGCGATGCCGAGGATCTCTCCGGCGCGGACCTGAAGGTCGATCCCGCTCAGGGCCGGCGGGCTCTTCGGGTCGAGTGGGTCACGCGCCACTCCCAGCCCGCGCACGGTGAGCACGGGCCGGCCCGGGTTGACGTGCGCCCTCGCCGGCCGCTCCGTGACCGGGCCGCCCACCATCATCGTCACGAGCTCGTCCGGGGTGACCTCCGTGACGAGCCCGGTGCCGACGACGGCTCCGGCCCGAAGGACGGTGTAGCGGTCGGCGACGGCGAACACTTCCGTGAGTTTGTGGGAGATGAGCACGATGGCGTGCCCTTCCGCGGCCAGCCGTCGCATGAGCGCGGCCAGCTCGTCCCATTCGCCGGGGCTCAACGCGGCGCTCGGCTCGTCGAAGATCAGGATCCGGGCGCCCCGGCAGAGCAGCTTGACGATCTCCAGACGCTGACGCTCTCCGATGGACGCGTCGGCCACCATGCGGTCGGGGTTGATCCGCAGGCCCGTCGTGGCCGCGATCTCTTCCGAGCGCCGGCGTACGTCCGCCGTCGCGTTGCTCCACGGGATGCGCGCCGGGCGCATCGCCAGGTTCTGCAGCTCGGTGAGCGTGGGCACGAGGGTGAAGTGCTGGTGCACCATGCCGATTCCGGCGCGCAGGGCGTGCTCGGGCTTCCTGAACCGGATCGTTTCTCCGTCCATTCGCACCTCGCCCTCGTCGGGCTGGTACAGGCCGGTGACGATGCGCATCAGGGTCGTTTTCCCGGCGCCGTTCTCGCCGAGCAGCGCATGGATCTCGCCGCGGTTGATGTCGAGGTCGACGCGCTCGTTCGCGGTGAAGGCGCCGAAGCGTTTGGTGACACCGCTGAGGCGAAGAGCCGGGGTTTGAGCTCGGTTGGCCATCGCGAGCGGCCTAGCGTTGCGCGTAGGCGTAGGACGGTTTCGGCAGCAGGACGTTGGCCGCCGGGGTGATCTCGTTGCTGATCAGCTGCTTCGTCACCCTGTCGGCGAGCTCCTCCGCCGCGGGCGTCGCCTTGCCCGGGCAGAACTCGAACTTGACCGTGCCCTTGGCCAGGCCATAGCTGATCGCCCCGGCGGGAAGTTTTCCGGCCGCCGCGTCGGTCACCGCGTCCTGCAGGATCGCCGACCAGCTGACCACGCCGGAGCCGACGATGTTCTTGCCCGCCTTACAGTCCAGGCCGAAGACCTGGTAGACGTCCACGGCCGAGGTCGCGGCGTCGGACGCCTGGTAGACGCCCTGGGAGCCGCTGTCCAGGTCGGACAGAATCGAGTCGACGCCGGTCGCGATCATCGCTTCGGCGGCCTGCTTCGCCTTGCCGACGTCGTTGTAGTCGCCCGTGAAGGTCTGCGTCACCTTGGCGCCCGACGTGTCGAGCCCGGCGCCTTGAACCATGCCGTAGTACCAGCTGGCGGAGGCCGGAACCTGCAGTCCCGCGATCATCCCGAGCTTCTTCGACCTCGACAGTGCCGACGCGACGGCGCCGACGACGATGGCGTCGTAGCCGACAGCGGCGTCGACCGAGGTCACGTTGTCGGCGAACGACTCGGTGTGCGCCGCGACCAGGATGAACCTGACTTTCGGGTATTTCGGCGCGACGACCTGCACGGCCTTGTTGAGCGACGCCCCGTCGGCCACGACGATCGCGTTGCTGGCGGCCAGCGTCTGCAGGCCCTTGATCTGCTCTTGGGAGTTGGAGACGTTGTCGACGATGGAGGAGAGCTTCAGGTTCTTCTGCGCGGCGATGGCCGCGTTCACTCCGGCCAGGCCGTAC
This sequence comes from Acrocarpospora sp. B8E8, assembly GCF_039871605.1. NCBI lineage: Bacteria > Bacillati > Actinomycetota > Actinomycetes > Streptosporangiales > Streptosporangiaceae > Acrocarpospora > Acrocarpospora sp. B8E8. The sequence goes on from NZ_JBDPLV010000006.1 coordinate 183,825, forward strand.
TGGGTGAATCCGCTGTCGTTGCGGGGAGCGTGGGAGATGAATCCGATCGACAGCGTCCCACTCTCCGGGTCGGCGCTGTTGCCGGCCGCTGTGGAATTACCGCAGGCGGCGAGTGTGAGGGTCAGGGCGGTGGCGGCTGAGGTGAGGGGGATCCTGGTGCGCATGGTGACCCTTTCCAACGCCCGGTACATCGGGCGAGACATGAGCTAGGTACGGGGGGCACGCTGGTAGAAACTGGTATGTCAGTTTGGGAGTTACCAGCACCATGTGGCCTGTATGGTGTCGCCAGATTTCCATCTACCATACTAGTTGTCAAGACCTCGGCCCTGCCGCGTTGTCCTAGAGTTATCGCGCGAGACACGACGTCGAGAAGCGCCTACAAGCCGCGCGCTTGTACCGATCTAACATGTCAGTTGCAGGTCGCGCTTGTAACATTCCAGATGTGCAAGAGCGGCGAGGTTGCGGGCGCGACCCGCTGGTCGGCTCAGCCCGGAACGGGACGGTTCTCGGGGTTCGGCCGCGCACGTGGTTGCCGACGGGACCGGCGAAAGTCAATGGAGGCGGCGCGGCTCGCGCCCCCCACTGGCGGGAGGTGCGAGCCGGGCCGCCTCCGGAAAATCAGAGGGCGAACTTGACGCTGACCTCATCGGCCAGCTCGAAACGTCCCTGCTGGACGTGCGCCCTCATGGCACTCTCCGCCGCATCGGCGTCATGGGCCCGGATAGCCAGGACTATCGCCCGGTGCTCCGCCAGCGACCTCTCCATCCGCCCTTCGCGGCGGGTGACGATCGACGACAACAGCCCTCGATGAAGCTGGTGGACAAGCAGACGGTAGTGATCCGTCAGGCGGTCGTTGCTCGCCCCCTTGACGATCAGTTGGTGTAAACGCTCGTCCGTCGCGCTGTAACCATCGGTGTCCCCCGCCTGCGCGGCCACCGCCATCTCCACCATCACCTCGTCGATCAGAGCGACGATCTCGTTGTTGGCGCGGTTGGCGCACAGTCTGGCCGCCATGCCTTCAACGGCCTCGCGGACCTCGAACAGGTCGAGTATCTCGTGGCGGCTAAGGCGCTTGACGAACGTGCCGCGCCGGTGCTCGATGGTGACGAAACCGGCGCTTTCAAGCTCTTTCAACGCCTCCCGCACCGGCATCCGGCTCACGCCGAACCGCTGAGCCAGACGCGCCTCGGAGAGCTTCTCCCCGTACGCGATCGTGCCAGAGGCTATGTCCTGCCGAAGCTGCCGGGCGATCGCGTCCTTCATCGACCCGCCGTCCGAACCATCGACGGACAACGAGTTCGCTGACGCGGCGGCTGCGCTTTGCGGCTTCTGGCGTGACCCGGCGCCGCCGCCACTCGACTGCGACCTCGCCATACACTGAGCCCCGTTCCCCATTGCGCCGACTAACGAACTTCTACCATACCAGTTGAGCCGCCATGATCGAGAACCTGCCGCAGCCGGTGGCGCGGTCCTGTCCCGCTCGAATATTGAGTTACGCGCCCTGAGCTGTGGTCAAGAGACGTGGTGGAATTCGCTGATCGTGCCGGCGACTACCGGTTTCCGGCGGATGGATCGCAGGTCGTGAGATCGGTCACGTCGCGCGCAGCGCGAGGGCGGCCTCATGGTGGAACGGCTGCGTCGCGTTGAGCCGGACGATAGTCATGCTGGCCAGATTCCCGAGCTTCCCCGGCGATGCCCCGGTCGTGCGCGGCCTTCCAGGCCGCGTATCGGTCTTTGCAGCAGGTGCCGCAGGGGCGGTAGCCGGCGGCGATCGCGGTGGCCTCGTCGGCGAAGAAGACCCGGTGTTTCACGTAGCCGCCGCGGGCGACGGCGCGCAGCGCCGCCGGGCAGTCAAGCCGACCGTAGATCCGGCTGCCGTGGTGGCCGGCCCACTCGCCCTTGACGGGGGACGAGAAGGTGCGGCCGTTCGGTCCGGTGAGCGTGTAGCTCTTCGCAGTGTTCACGCGGCGTCGTGGAAGACGAGGGCCAGGGTGTGGCGCTGACCGGAGCGGATGGCGGACACGCCGTGGCGGACCGGTGCGGCTGACCAGCCTCGGGCCGAACGGACGGGGCGGTCCCGGGTGGTGAAGAGGTAGCCGTGCCCGTGCGGCAAGAGCCTCGCCGTTCCGCGGGACTGGGCGCGGGGACGCTGTTCCAGGAGCAAGAACTCACCTCCCGTGTGGTCGACGCCGGGCTGGTTGAGATTGATCACGACCTGGAGGGGGAACACGAGGTCGCCGTAGAGGTCGCGGTGCAGCGCGTTCCAGTCCTTCGCGCCGTAGCGGAGCAAGATCGCCGACGACTTGGTCTGCCCGGCGTCGTGGCACATCGCGAGCCATTCGTCGAGCGTGTCAGGCCACGGTGCGGGGCGTCCGAGCTTGGTCCACCAGTCGCGAGCGATGGCCAGCAGGCGCGGGTAGAGCGCCTGCTTCAGCCGCTCGATCGGTTCCGGGTAGGGCGCGGCGAAGTACTTGTACTGTCCTTCGCCGAAGCGGTACCGGCCCATGTTGATCGTGCTGCGGAACAGCTCGTCGTGGTCGTACATCTCTCGGATCTGCTCGGTCTCGGTCGGAGTGAGGAGTTGCGGGAGCAGGGCGCCGCCGTACTCGTCGATCTCGGCGGTGACGGTGGCCCAGTCCGCGGCGTCGACGCGGTCGCGCCACGGATCGGTCCGGGGCTTGGTGGCGGGGGTCATGCTGCGGCCTCCAGGTTGAGCAGGGTGGTCTTGGCCTCGAGGCCGCCGATGTAGCCGCCGAGGGCGCCGTCGGCACGGAGCACGCGGTGGCAGGGAACGACGACGGGGAGGGGGTTGGTCGCGCAGGCGGTGCCGACGGCGCGGACGGCCTTCGGGTTGCCGACGAGCTCGGCGACCTGCCGGTAGCTGCGGGTCTGCCCGTAGCCGATCTCAGGCAGGTGCCGCTGTACGAGCTGCCGGAATCCCTGCGACAGCGACAGGTCGAGGGGCAGATCGAACGCCTTCCGGCGGCGGTCGAAGTACTCGTTGATCTCGCGGGCAGCGTCGTCGAGTCGGCGGGGTGCGCGCAGGACGCGGGGGCTGATCTTCTGCGCCAGAGTCTCCAGCACGCGGTCGTGGTCCTCGTTCGCGTACGCGACCCGGACCAGGCCCTTCGGGGTTGCCGCGAGAAGCAGCTTCCCGACCGGGGAGTCGATGGTGGTGTACGCGACGTCCACGAGCCCGTTGGCCTCGGCGTCACGTACGAGCCGGGCGTGGAGGCGGGCGAGAGTGTCAGGGTCGATGGGCGCCGACAGCACGCTGAGAGTGTCGTCATCGCGCCGGATGTCGCTCATGAGGAGGCTCCTTTCGAATGTGCGCCCGGATAGTTCTTTCTGAGGTTGTTCAGCCCGTCGGCTGCGGCTCTTCGGGCCGCGTCGACGGTGCCGCCGAGGATCGCCGCGATCTCCGCGTGCGACATCCCGGCGAGGTATCGGAAGGTGATGGCTTGGCGCTGCTTGTCGGGCAGCTTCGCCACCGCGTCCCAAAGGTTCGTGTCGTCCGCTCCGGGGATACCGAGGTTGGTCGGCGCCTCTGGGAGGGCTTCGATGGTCAGCGGGCTCCGTTTCGCGGCCCGGTGCACGTCGATCGCCTTGCGGCGGGCGATGGTCACGAGCCAAGCTTCCACGTTCGCCGTGTCCGGCAGGTCGGGGTAGGCGCGCATTGCTGACAGGAAGGTCTCCGACCAGGCGTCGTCGGCGTCATGCACGCCCAGGAGCGCGCGGCAGACGCGCAGCACGGTGGTGCCGTGCCGCGCGACCACCTTCTCGAACGCTTGTTTCATCTTCATCCCATTGAATCGCTGGACGCAGGTTCTCCATGAGACCCGTCAGAACAACCGTCCGGCGCGGACCTGGACGGGCTCCTCGAGCTCCAGCAGTGCCTGCTTGCGCTTCAGTCCGCCGGCGTAGCCGGTGAGGGACCCGTTCGCGCCGAGTACTCGGTGGCACGGCACGAAGATGCACAGCGGGTTCGCGCCGACCGCCTGACCGACGCGGTAGGCGAGGGTGCGGTCGCCGAGTCGTTCCGCACCGTGTGGCGAGTGCTCATGTCGGTTCCTTTCGCTCTCTCTGCTGTGAAGACGCGCGGGCCGCCCTGAACGTGAGATGCCGTGTGGTCGGACGTGTTGAATACGTCGCGGTCGAGGCGCCACGATGACATGGCGCTGTAGGAACGGATGGAAACCTGATCCGGGCATCCGGGGGTCTTGGCATCACTGACCGGCGGGAAATGTAGGTCCAGGTGGTCGTTGCTCCCGCAGCAACGCTCGTTTAGGGCTCATGAGACGTTCGGCCCAGGCTCGGCTGGCGACGGTCAGGCCTCGCCGAGGTCGGTGCAGTGGGCGATCGTCGCATCGTCGGCCGCCACCGCGTGGCGCGCCTCCGCCTGACGGACACGATGGATGATTTCGGCGGGTCCGCTCGTCGCTAGGACGGTCATGACCTCCGGCCAGCCGGCGAGCTGGAACCGGTCCACGATGCGGCTGGCTCCATTGCTGAGCAGGACGGCACCGGCTAGTTCGGAGATCGGGCAGCTTCCGGTGATCGCCTCCTCTGCCGCCCGCGGGTCGTCCTTGGCCACCCAGAAGCCGTCCGGCCGATTCCTGTTGGCGCGCAAGTCTCGCAGGAGCCGCTGGTATTCCTCGCTACCCGCGGCGGCGGCCTCGAGCGCGGGCTGGTACGACCGGCTGATGATCACCTCCCGCGGATCGGAGACGACGAGCGGCGCATCGTCTGCTCTGTCCAGGACGAGAACCGAGTCACCGAGCACCAGGTACTCGATGAGGCCGTCGGACAGGCGCAGGATGGCGACGGCCGCCGACGGACTGATGGGGTCGGCGACGTCGCAGGTGTCCCGATGATCGTCCGTCACCCGCTCGATGGCCTCGGCGAGCAGCTCCGAAAGACTGCGGTCCCGCACGAGTGACAACAGGCTCAGGAGGCTGCCTCCCAGGCGGCTGGCGTGCCAGGCCACCCCATGCCGGCAGATCGATTCACTGCCGGGGATGCCGGCGCCGTCGATCAGCACAGCTGCCGTCGGCACGGCGCCGGTGAAGTCCTCGTTAACGCGGCCGGCCCGTCCCGCGGCCACGCTCGTCATCGCCACCCGCATGCTCTGCCGCCGCCCTCCCGCCGATCAAGGCGTCGACCATACAACCGCCTACCCACGTTGGAAGCACACATCTGCCACAGCGCAGACGCGGCGGGCCCACAGTCTGGCCCTGGATCAGTATCCGGATCGCCGCGAGCCGCGCGATCCAGGATGAGCGACTCGTCACCATACGTGAGCCGCATGGCGGGGGCGACGACCAGGCGGAGACCGGCGTCCGCGGTGGCGCCGAAACAACCTCGGCCCGCAGACCCGCAGCCGCCAAAGTGCGGTCGCTTCTCGCGAACATCGATCAGGTCGTTGACCTGAACTGCCCCGGAGTACGGCCATCCCCTGCCGGGCCCCGATACGCCTGCGCGATGTCCATCCAGCGATCGGCCTCCGCACCCGCCGCCGCCAGGTCGAGATCGTCCCGATGCCGCCGCCGCGTCACCAGCAGGCAGAAGTCCGCCGCCGATCCCGTGATCCTGTTCGGCGAATCCTCGGGCCCGAACGTCCACAACGCCCCGGACGGCCCGCTGAGCTCGAACCGGAACTCCGTCTCCGGCGGGGTCAGCCCCCGGGCCAGATACCCGAACGTCCAGGTCCGGATGGCGAAGGCCACGATGAGCTGGATCCTGTCGGTGCGCTCCGGCTTGATGCCCAGCGCGTCGGCGATGTCCTGGCCGTGGCCGAACAGCTCCATCATGCCCGCCATCCCGAGCACGGCCGGAGGCAGCGGATTGACCAGCCACGGCACCATCTGGTCCGGCGGCGCGGCGGCCAGCGCCTTGATCGCGCCATCCCGCTCGGTCCGCCACCGGGTCAGCAGCACGTCCGGCGGCTCGGCGAGGTAGCCCGCCATCGCGTGCCGGACATTGGCGTCGAAGTCCGGCGAGAGCTTCGACGCCAGCGCGGCGAACGCCTCCGCGTTGGACGCGGCCAGGCCCGCCATCCGGAACGTCGCCGACAGGTGCGCGATCTGGTGCGCGATCGTCCAGCCCGGCGAGGGCGTCTCCAGCGCCCACTTCGCCGCGGGCAGGTCGGCCACCATGCGGTCCACGTCGTCGCCGTCCGCGGTGAGCGCGGCGATCACAAGGTTCAGGTCGGTCATGTCGGTGCCCTCTCGCCCGGATGTCGCAAGACCCGTCCGTTTCATCGTCACGAGAGGCGTCTGCCGCCGCACCTTTTGCCGTGCGCACCTACTCGGGCAGCCAGGCCGCGCGGTCGCTCACACCCACGCTGACCGGCAGCTGGACCACCGCGCACGGGTGGGCCAGGTCAGCAATCTGGAAGACGAACAGCGCCCCCCGCCGGGCGACCGGGTCGTGCCCGAAGACCAGCAGCCACTCCCCCACCGGCACCGGCCGCCCGGCCTGCCAGCCCGCGCCCACGTCCACCCGGCGGTGCCCGAGCGCGAGGATCGGCAGGCCGGCGGGCAGCCAGAACGGTTCCCTGGTTCCGCAGCGCGGGAGCAGCCCCACCCGGGTTCCCCGCCCGGGCTGCGCCATATACGGCAGCCGGGTCTTCAACAGGGCCGCCGCCCGGTGATAGGCCACCGGCGGATGGATCATCACCAGATACCGCTCCGTGAGCTCCACCGCGCTGATGAACGGCGCCGGGTCCGCAAGCGCGAACGGCACCGTGCGCACCACCGTGCCGTCCGGCTCGGCCGTGAGATGCTCGGCGCAGCCCAGATCCGGGTACGTGACGACGGTGTGCCAGCATCCCGTCCGCGCGTCCCGTGCCGGGCGGGCCACAGTGATGTCCGGCCCGCCGGAAGGACACATCCAGAGCGCGGGAGCAAGAGCGGGAATCGGCCCGAACGGCGGCCTGCCGCACAAGGGCGCCGGCGCGCGATACCAGCGAGCGACGCCGTCGCGGAGCCGTACCCCCGAGTGCACGAGCGGCCCCGCGAGCGGGTGGGCGGCGCGCGGGTTGGGCAGCGCGTGGACCAGTGAGCCGGTCAGCTCGGCCGGTAGACAGCCCTCCACCACCAGCTGATCCTCGACCAGTAGTGCGACGCCGCGCGAGGTCATGACCGACGCCTCCCGAAAACATAACAGTGTTGTGGTTAATAGATATCGCTGTTATGCAACAATGTCAAGGTGAGCCCTCGACGATCGGACCCCGCCACCAAGCCCGCCCTCGTGGACATCGCGGCCCGGCTGCTCGCCGAGAACGGCCCGCAGGCGCTCTCCACCCGCCGCATCGCCGCCGAGGCCGACAGCTCCACGATGACCGTCTACACCCACTTCGGGGGCATGAGCGGGCTCGTCCGCGAGATGGTCAGGGAGGGCTTCGCCCGGCTGCAGGAACGCCTCACCAGCGTGCGGGCGACTTCGGATCCGGTGGCCGACATGGCATTGCTCGGCCGCGCCTACCGCTTCAACGCCCTGGCCAACCCGCATCTCTACGCGGTGATGTTCGGCGGCTCCTCGCTGGCCGGGTTCTCGCTGTCGGAGGAGGATCGCCAGCACGGCCGTTACACGCTGGGCAACGTGGCCGAGTGCGCCGAGCGCTGCCTGGCGAGCGGGCGGTTCCGGCCGGGCGACGCGATCCTGGTGGCGCACCAGATGTGGATGGCCGTCCACGGTCTGGTCACGCTGGAGCTCGGCGGCTACCTCATCCCGCCGTACGACGCGGACGCCTGCGTGGAGGAGCAGCTGGTCGGGCTGATGGTGAGCGCGGGCGACGCCTGGGAGGCGGCCACCGAGTCGGTGGCGCGGTCACGGGAGCGGATCGACGAGATCTAGATGTGTTAACCAGAAAGTCGTGATCTGGACAGCCGCAGCGGTGAATCGCCTGGTCGGCGGCTGTCTATGGGACGGGTTTGAAGGTTAATAGCTACAGCGGCACGTTGCCGTGCTTGCGCTGGACGGGGTCCGCGCGTTTGCCGCGCAGCATCTCCAGGCCGCGGGCGATGGCCGCGCGGGTCTGCTCCGGGTCGATGACGTCGTCGATGAGGCCGCGCTCGGCCGCGTAGTAGGGATGCATGAGCTGCCCGGTGTATTCGTGGACCAGCTCGGCGCGCAGGCCCTCCGGGTCGGCGGCGGTGGCCAGTTCCTTGCGGAACAGCACGTTCACCGCCCCCTCCGCGCCCATGACCGCGATCTCGTTGGTGGGCCAGGCCAGCGCCAGATCGCAGCCGATGGACCGCGAGTCCATCACGATGTACGCCCCGCCGTAGGCCTTGCGGATGATCACCGAGATCCGGGGGACGGTGGCCTCGCAGTAGGCGTACAGCAGTTTGGCGCCGTGCCGGATCACGCCCGCCTGCTCCTGGTCGGTGCCGGGCAGGAATCCTGGCACGTCCACCAGGGTCACCAGCGGGATGCCGAAGGCATCGCAGAACCGTACGAACCGGGCGGCTTTCTGGGCGGCCTGCACGTCCAGCACGCCGGCCAGGGACATCGGCTGGTTGCCGACCACGCCGACGGTGCAGCCGTCGATCCGGGCCAGCAGGCAGACGACGTTGGGCGCCCAGTCCTCGTGCAGTTCGATGAATTCGCCGTCGTCGACCAGTTCGGCGACGACGGCGCGCATGTCGTAGGGCTTGTTCGGCTCGACCGGGACGATCCCGGCCAGGGCCGGGCGCAGCTCGGTGGTCGCGCCGCGCGCCGGGCCGCCAGGCGGCGGCTCCAGGTTGTTGCCGGGCAGCAGCGAGACCAGGTAGCGGACGTCGGCGAAGCAGCTGTCCTCGTCGTCGTGGACGAAGGTGGCCACGCCGGTCCCGGCGTGCACGTCCGCGCCGCCGAGCTGCTCGTGCGTGACCCGCTGGCCGCTCACCGCCGCGACCACGTCGGGGCCGGTCAGGTACATCTTGGCGATGTCGCGGACCATGAACGTGAAGTCCGACAGCGCGGGCGAGTAGGCCGCGCCCCCGGCGCACGGCCCGAGGATGACGCTGATCTGCGGGATCATCCCGGACGCCCGCACGTTGCGGTGGAAGATGCCGCCGTAGCCGTGCAGGGCCAGCACGCCCTCCTGGATCCGCGCGCCGCCGCTGTCGTTGAGCGCGATCAGCGGCGCGCCGGTGGCGATGGCCAGGTCCATCACCTTGTGGATCTTGGCGGCGTGCGCCTCGCCCAGCGAGCCGCCGAAGACGGTGAAGTCCTGGGCGTAGACGAAGACCCGGCGGCCGGCGATGGTGCCGGATCCGGCGATCACGCCGTCGGTGTGCGGCCGGTTCTCGCCGATCTTCAGGCCGTGTGCCTGAGTGCGGCGGTAGCGGTCGAGCTCGTCGAAGGAGCCCTCGTCCAGCAGCGCGGCGAGGCGTTCGCGGGCGGTGCGCTTGCCGAGGGCGCGCTGCCGCGCCGCCGCCGCGGCGTCGCCCGCCGCGATCCGGTCCCGCAGGGTGCCGTGCTCGCGCCGCAGGCCGGCCATGGTGCGCGGGTCCGGCGGTGGCGGGTCGGCGAAGACGTCCGGGACGGGCACGTCGACCACGGACCGGCCGTTGACCCTCCGCACCGAACTGCCCACGGCACGCACGCCCCTTCCTGGGGGTTCCGGGAGCGGTCTGAGGTCCTCCCGCGAGACCGTCATCGGACCGCCACCAGGTCGGTCCCCGCCTGGCGGGCGGTGATCCGCCCGGTGTCGCGCAGCCAGCGCACGGTGTCGCGCATGGTCTCGGCCAGCGGTCTGGCCTGGACGCCGAGCGTGGAGGCGTGCTCCTCGACGGGGGCGGCGACCGCGCAGGTGTAGACGGCGCCGTACTGGGCGGGGATGTGCCAGGGCCACCAGCGCTGGGCCAGGTCGGCGCAGCGGGCGGCCGGGAGCATCGCCCGGGCGGGCAGGAACGCGGTGCGCAGCGGGCGGCCGGTGACCTCGCGGAGCGCGCCGAGGAACTCCCGCGTCGCCACGTACCGCCCGGGTCCGAAATGTCGCCCGGTGAGGTCCGGGTCGGTGAGGGCGCGCACGTGCAGTTCGGCGGTGTCGCGGACGTCGCCCAGCGGGAATCCGCCGGTCGGCCACATCGGCATCAGGCCCCGCAGCACATCCCGGATGCGGGCGTTCTGGTCGCCGAGCCGGGGATCGCCGGGTCCGGCCAGCGCGGGCGGGTAGGTGATCACCACGGGCACGCCGTCCAGCTGGTGGCCGCGCGCGACCTCCTCGGCGCCCGCCTTGCTGGCCAGGTAGGTCTCCCGTGGCCGCCCGACCGGTGTGGCCGGGCCGATCACGCCCAGCGGCGCGGGGAACAGCGCTCCCACGGTGGACACGTGGACGATCCTGCCGACGCCCGCCCGCCGGGCCGCGCCCAGCACCACCTCGGCGCCGCGCGTGTTCACCCGGCGCATCTCCGCGTGCCGCCTGCTGTCGAAGGAATAGACGGCGGCCGCGTGCAGCACCGCGTCCACGCCGCGCACCGCCCGGCTCACGGCGGCCTCATCGGTGATGTCCCCGGCCACGGCCTCGTGCTCGACCCCGGACGGATCCCGGGCGAGCAGCCGGACCTGGTGACCCGCCCGGATGAGGGCCGCGACCGAATGGGAGCCGACGAATCCCGTGCCGCCGGTCACGCACACCAGCATCTGTAACCCCCCTCGTCGGCCACCAGCGTCCCCCGGGGCTGATCCAGGTGTCTTCTCTCAACGTGCGCTAACGCAGCATTTTGGAAGAAGAAACGCGCTCGCCTGCGCGAAACGATGAGGGCACACTCCAGAGAGTCGGAGGGCATCGATGGCAACCCATGCCGCGGCGGGCTCGTTCCCGGTGCAGAACGGCGCGCTCAACACGCGCTACCACAAGCTCGGTCTCAACATCTTCCTGTTCATCGTCATCGCCCACTGGGCCGAGCACGTCGCCCAGGCGATCCAGGTGTACGCGCTCGGCTGGCCGCTGCCGGAGGCGCGCGGCGTCCTGGGCGTGCCCTTCCCGTGGCTGGTCAAGTCCGAGTGGATGCACTACGGGTACGCCCTGTTCATGCTGGTCGGCCTAATCATCCTGCGCAAGGGCTTCACCGGCCGGGCCAGGACCTGGTGGAACATCTCGCTCGGCATCCAGGTCTGGCACCACCTGGAGCACCTGATCCTGCTGCTGCAGGCGCTGTTCGCCGCCAATCTGTTCGGCCGCGCGGCCCCGACCAGCATCCTGCAGCTGATCGTGCCCCGGGTGGAGCTGCACCTGTTCTACAACGCGGTGGTCTTCGCCCCGATGGTGGTGGCGATGATCCTGCACCGCCGCCCGAACCGGGTCGAGCGGGCCCAGATGAACTGCACCTGCGCCGTCCCCGTCCCGGTATGAGCCGCCGGCGGGGTCTGCCGTTCTCCTCGGTGGTGACGGCGCTCGCCGGGTTCGTCCTGCTCTGGTTCACGGTCCCCGGCATCGGCCCCGCGGTTCGCGCCGCGCGGGCCGACGGGGTCTCCGGCGTCTTCACCGCCACCGAACTGGTCTGCGTGCAGCATCCCGGGCACGAGAGCTGCACCTGGACGGGCGCGTTCGCCGCACCGTCCGGCGCGGTCCGCGACCGCGTCTCCCTGTACGGCAGCGACCGGGGGACCATGCTCGCCGGGCAGACCACCCGGGCGGTGGACATCGGCAGGACGTACTGGGTCTACGGGCCCGGCGGGTCGAACGAGTGGGTGTTCACGGGGCTGCTGCTCCTGTTGGGGGCGGGGCTGCTGGCGTACGCGGCGTACGCGGCCCGGGCGGTGGTGCGGCCTCGCGCGCGGACATGAACAGGGCCAGCACGACGCCGGCGCCGATCAGCGCGGCGACCAGGCCGAGTGCCGGTTTGGCGGCGTCCAATGCGCCGATCGTGAAGGCTCCCAGCGCGCCGCCGAGCTGGCGGGCGGTGTTCAGCGTGCCCGAGGCCACCCCGGCCAGGTGCGGCGGGATCGCGCGCAGCCCTTCGATGGTGGCGGGCGCGAAGGCCAGGCCCATGCCCGTGCCGATGACGGCGAGCGGGATCGGGTACGTGCTCTGGACGGCCAGGGCGAGGACGCCGAGCGCGTAGAGGGTGAGCCCGGCCGCCAAGGGGACGCGCCCGCCGACGCGGTCGGCCAGCTTGCCCGACAGGGGCGCCAGGGCGGTCAGCGCGAGTGTCATGGGGAGGGCGGTCACGCCGGACATCAGCGGGGTCATGCCCAGGACGGTCTGGGTGTCGATGACGTAGACCAGGAGCAGGCCGTACAGGGAGAAGGACGTGATCGCGGTGATCGCGACGGCCAGGGTGAAGTCGCGGTGGCGGAACAGGCCGGGGACGGCGGTGACGCGCTGCGGGCGGGGCGGGCGCAGGTCGGGGATGAGGCGCAGGGCCAGGGGCAGCGCGGCGAGGCCGACCGGCAGGTTGATGAGGAAGACCGACTGCCAGCCGTACCGGGTGACGAGCAGGCCGCCGAAGGTCGGGCCGCCGACCGAGGCGACCCCGGCCACGGCGGTGAAGACGCCGAGGGCGAGGCCGCGCCGGTCGGCCGGGAAGATCGCCGAGATGAGCGCGAGGGCCTGCGGGACGAGCGCCGCCGCGCCGACGCCCTGCACGACCCTGGCCGCGATGAGCAGGCCCGGGTCGGCCGACAGCGCGCACAGCAGGGACGCGCCGGTGAAGACGGCCAGGCCCGCCGCGAACACGTTGCGCGGGCCGAGCAGGTCGCCGACGCGGCCGAAGACGATCAGGAGCGAGGCGAAGGCGAGCAGGTAGCCGTTGAGGATCCAGACGATCTGCCCGACGCCCGCGCCGAGCGAGGTCATGATCGAGGGGGCGGCCGTGTTCACGATCGTGGTGTCGACCAGGATCAGGAAATTGGTCACGCACAACACCGCGAGAGCGCGCCAGGGGTTCATATCCCTCCAAAGCCGCCGCCTACAAACCGCCCACGAACCGCCAGGCCGCTCAAGACCGCCTAGGAACCGCCCGAGCGAGCGCGGGCCGCCACCATGCTCGCCCAGGCGGTGATTTCGAGGAGCCCGCGGTCGTCCGTCCGGACGTCGTCCACCGCCGTCCCGGCCTGGTAGGAGGCCATCGCGGTGAGCAGCGCCAGGCGGCCGGTGGGCCGGTGCGCGGGCGCGAGCGCGGCCACCGCGTCCTCGCACCACGCGCGGCTCAGGCCCGGCGGGGTCCCGTCCCATTTCGCCACCTCGGCGGTGACGAGCTCCCTGACCGGCTCGGGCACCGAACGCTCCCCGGCCTGGGAGACGGCCGCGGTCGCCCGGGCGACCGCGCCCGCCACGTAGGGGTTCCCTTCCGCCCAGCGCAGATCGTCTGGCAGCGGTGCGTCCGGCAGCAGCCCGAGCGAGTCGCCCGGCGGCCGCGACCGGCGCGCCGACGAACCCATCATCGAGCCGAGGACGCGCAGCGCGCCGCCGCGCACGGCCCCGGGCACGGCGGGCGGGAGCGGGGATTCGCCGAGGAACACGTTGACCATGCGATTGAGGTAGTGGAACGTCAACCGCGTCCCGGTGACCTCGGGGCCCGGCTCCGGCGCGGCCGGAGCGGGCCCGCCCAGGCCGCGCAGGGTCGCGCCGTGCACGTCCACGCAGTAGGGGCAGGCGTTGGCGCGGGACACCTCGGTGGCCACCAGCTCTTTGGCCGCGCGCGACACGAGCCCCTGGGCGAGCAGGGACTCGCGCAGCAGCATCCAGACCCCCGCCATCACCTCGGGCGCGGCCGAATGCAGCGCGACCGGCGGGGCCAGCATCCCGAAGTCGCGTTCCACCTGGGCGTACACGTCCGCCACCAGCCCCCTCGCCGCCCCTGGCGGAACCGGCGTGACATGCCGGACCTGGGCGAGGGACCTCCGCAACGCCTTCTTGACGACCACCGGACTACGCGTTCTGGGTCTCGGCGGCGCGGGAGACGCGCTCCGCCATTTCCGGGCTCATCAGGCTCTCCACCGGATCGATGAGCCCGGCCACCCGCAGGAACGCGGCCGTGATGGTCCCGTCGTGCTCGGCCGCCGCCCGCAGCCGGTCCATGTACGCGTTGGCCATCCGCACCTGCTCGTTCCGCTCGCCCTCCACGCCCGGGTAGCTGAGGTCGCCGCCGACCGAGACGCCCCAGGGCGCCTCGATGACCTTGGCCACGTCGGTGAAGAACGCCTTGGCGTCCGGCAGGCCGCCGCCCTTCAGGTGCTCGCGCAGGGTGAGCCCTTCCAGCGCGGCGACCGTCATGCCCTGGCCGTACACCGGGTTGAAGCTGCACACGCCGTCGCCCACCACCAGCAGCCCCTGCGGGAAGCGGGCCAGCCGCTCGTAGTGCTTCCACACGCTGGCCGGGTAGCGGAACGCCACCCGCTCGTCCAGCAGCGTCGCGTCGTGCACGGCGTCGTAGATGTCCGGCACGACCAGCGACTTGACGAAGGCCAGGTGGCCTTCCTGGTCGGTCGGGGCCTGGTCGCCCAGCATGCCGGTGAGCGAGAGCAGGTAGCGGTCGTTCAGCCGGGAGAAGAACGCGCCGCGCGGGTTCTCCGGGGTGGCCACGCACAGGATCGCCATGTCCTCGCCGAGCACGTTCTCGCGCAGCCGGAAATGGCAGGTGGTGTACGACAGGCCGATCTTGACGCGGTCCTCCTCGGGGCGCGGGTAGCCCAGCTCGGCCAGCCAGGCGGGAGTGCGCGAACCGCGCCCGGTGGCGTCCACCACCAGGTCGGCGGCGATCTCCTCGCCCTCGATCGTCACCCCGGTGACGCGGCTCCGGTCCGCCGTGACGGTGAGAGCGAGGATCGCGCGGTTCTCCAGGAACGTGACATTGGGCAGCGCCCGCACCCGGGCCCGCACCGCGCTCTCCAGCTCCGGCCGGGTGGCCGAGATCACCTTCAGCCCGGTCTCGTACGGCTGGAGCCGGCGGCCGTTGAAATACCAGCGCAGGTTGACGCCCATGTCGCCCATGGGGATGCCGGCGTCGGCCAGCTCCCCGGTCAGGCCGGGGAACATGCCCTCCAGCACCTCCTGGCCCTTGGCCAGCAGGCCGTGCGCGTGCGCCCCCTGCGGAACGCCCCGGCGCGGCTCGTCCACCCCGGCCAGCTGGTCACGGTCCACCAGCAGGACTTGCTCGAATTGCTCCGACAGCACCTTGGCGGCCACCAGGCCGGCCATCCCGCCGCCCAGCACCACCGCGCGGTTCCGCATGGTCAGCTCCTCTAGATGTAGAAGGTGTTAGGCGGCATCCCGCACAGGATGCGGCCGTAGAGCTCCCGATTGGTGTCCGGATGCATGAGCGCGTGCAGGTTGACCGCCTGCATGTCGCGCTGGATCCGCTGCATCGGCACGTCGCTGTAGATGGACGAGCCGCCGCTCGCCGTGGTGAGCAGGTCCACCGCCCGCTTGGCCAGGTCGCAGACCGCGCCCATGTCGGCGCGGGCGCGGGCCCGCTCCTCAGCCGACCACTCCGTGCCGGACTTCTCGTCCACCTGGCCGGCCAGGCGCAGGGCGTGGAACTCGGCCTCGTCGATCAGCAGCGCCGCCTCGGCCACCTGGAAGTGGGTGAGCGGGGCGTCCTTCTGGCTGGTGTAGGCGGTGTAGGTGATGTGCCGCTCGGGCAGCCGCCGGAAGAACGCGTCCCAGGCGCCCTTGGCCATGCCGACCACGGTGCCGACCGAGGAGGCCGAGGCCACCGGGAGCAGCGGGTTGCGGTAGATCGCGCTGTCGGTGTTGAGCTTGGAGGCGTACTGCTCGTGCAGGATGGCGCCCATCGAGAGGATGCGCTCCTCGGGGATGAACACGTCCTGGGCGATCGTGGTGATGCTGCCGGTGCCGCGCAGGCCCGAGGTGAACCAGTCGTCCACGATCTGCAGGTCGGACAGCGGGACCAGGGCCATGATGGGCTCGTGGCCGCCGTCGGCGGTGGGCGTGACCGCGACGATCACCTGCCACTGGCTGTGGCGGGCGCCGCTCATGAAGCCCCACTTGCCGTTCAGGACGGCGCCGCCGTTCTGCCGTACGGCCATGCCGGTCGGGCTGAGCGTGCCGCACAGGCGGGTGTCCGGGGAGTCGAAGACCTCGTCCTGGACCTCGTCGGGGAACATGGCGGCCATCCACGACGTGATCCACCAGACGGACGCGGTCCACGAGGTGGAGCCGTCGCCCCGGCCGAGCTCGGTGGCCACCCGGACCATCGTGCGGGCGTCGCTCTCGTAGCCGCCGTAGCGGGCGGGGACGCGCATCCGGAAGACGCCGGAGTCGCGGAGCGCGTCGAGCGAGTCGGGCGTCAGCAGCCGGCCGTCCTCGGTGGCGAGCGCGTTCGCCTGGAGCAGGGGAACCAGCTCCGCCGCGCGCCGTACGAGCTCTTCCTGGGCTGGCGCTTGGGCGTGTTTCACCCGGGCCTCCTAAATGGGTGCGAATAACGATGCGTGGCGTTTTCCGGGGCGCCCGGAAAACGCGCTCCGCGCTAATTGCGCGGCCTTGGAATTCGCGCCGGAATTCACCGCCGCGAGCCTGCCGGGCCGGGGGCGCCCCCGGGCCGGCGGATGAAACGTTCAGGCGCGCAGGGACCGGCCGAAGGCGCGGACGTCGCCCACGTACAGGTCGGGCTCCTCCATCGCGCCGAAGTGGCCGCCGCGCGGGAGCTCGCTCCAGTGGGTGATGGTGGGGACGATCCGGTCCGCCCAGGCCCTGATCGGGGCGGTGGCGTCACCGGCGAAGACGGCCACGCCGACCGGCATGGTGACCGGCCACGGGCCGCCGAACCCGGCGGCCACGTTCTGGGCGGTCCGGTCGGTGCTCTCGTAGTAGAGCGAGCTGGAGGAGATGGCGGTGCGGGTGAACCAGTAGAGGGAGACGTTGGTGAGCATCTGGTCCCGGTCCACGGCGTCCTCGGGGGCCTTCTCCGCGTCGGTCCAGTCCATGAATCTTTCAGCGATCCAGGCGAGCTGGCCGACCGGCGAGTCGGTCAGCGCGTACCCGAGCGTGTTCGGGCGGGTCGCCTGGAGCTTGAAGTAGGCCGACAGCTCCTGGTCGAAGTTGAGCAGCCGACCGAGCCCCGCCAGCTCCGTAGGAGTGAGCGCGGCCATGTCGGCCGGGTCGCCGGAGGGGAAGGTGACCAGCATGTTCACGTGCACGCCGATGACGTTCTCCGGAGCCACCTGGGCCAGCTGGAAGGAGATCATCATGCCCCAGTCGGAGCCCTGGGCGACATACCTCTGGTAACCGAGGCCGCGCATCAGCTCCGCCCAGGCGCGGGCGACCCGCCAGGAGTCCCAGCCGGTGTCGGGGATCGGGCCGGACAGGCTGAAGCCCGGCAGGGACGGGATGACCACGTGGAAGGCCTCGGACGGGTCGCCGCCGTGCGCGCGGGGGTCGGTGAGCGGGCCGATCACGTCCATGAACTCGGCGATCGAGCCCGGCCAGCCGTGCGTGATGATCAGCGGGATGGCGTCGGGTTCGGGCGAGCGCACGTGCACGAAGTGCACGTTGGCGCCGTCGATCTCGGTGACGAACTGAGGGTGCTGGTTCAGCGCCGCCTCGGCGGCGCGCCAGTCGAAGCCGGTCCGCCAGTACTCGGCCAGTTCCTTGAGGTAGGCGAGCGGGACGCCGCGGCTCCACCCCTCGCCGGGCGGCTCGGCGGGCCATCGGGTCCTGGCCAGCCGGTCGTGCAGGTCGTCCAGATCGGCCTGCGGGATTTCAATGCGAAAAGGACGCATTTCCTGCCACCTTCCAGAATAGGCCATGACATTTCGGGCATCGCCTATTCATCGTCGGCTGGACAGGGCCGCGACGCATCTTTTGAATTGCCGTCCGGGGGGCTCAGCCGGTCGCCGCGTACTCCATCGGCAGGCCAAAAGAGCCGAACAGCTCGGGAGAGAAGAAAACGGACACCCGGTGGACGTAACCCTTCCGCAGGCTCATCACGTGCATGGCGTAGGCGCGGTGCACCTGCGCGTCCTGGCGGAGGTAGAAGGCGAACGCGGGCTGCCCGTTGGCCCGGGTGGGCACCATGACCGTGTCGCCGGGACCGGCCGGGCACTGGGAGGCGATCAGCCGCCCGATTGCCTCGCGCCCGCTGAACCAGGCCGTGAACGGCGGCATCTCCCAGACCGCGTCCTCCTCGAGCAGCCGCATCAGCGCGGCCACGTCGGCGGTCTCCATCGCGGCGGCCCACCGGTCCAGCAGCTCCCGCTGGTCCCTCCTGGCCGGCTCGGCGTAGTCGTCGTCGGCCGAGACCTCGCCGAGCTGGGCCCTGGCCCGCTGCAGCATGCTGTTGACCGCGGCCGTGGTGGTGTTCAGCAGCTCGGCCACCTCGTTGGCCCGCCACTCGAAGACGTCGCGCAGCAGCAGCACCGCGCGCTGCCGGGGCGGCAGGTGCTGGAGCGCGGCGGCCATCGCCAGCCGCACCGTCTGGCGGGAGTTGACGATCGCGGCCGGGTCCTCGCTCTCAGGGCGCAGCAGCGCGTCCGGCAACGGCTGGAGCCAGGGGATCTCCGGCTGGGCCGGAGGCAGCCGCTCCGGGTCCTCACAGGGCCCGCCGAGCCCCGTGGGCATCGGCCGCCGGTTGCGCTGCTCCACCGCGGTCAGGCAGGCGTTGGTGGCGATCCGGTACAGCCAGGTACGGATCGACGAGCGTCCTTCGAACTGCTCGTAGGCCCGCCACGCCCGCAGATAGGTCTCCTGGACCAGGTCCTCGGCCTCGTCCACCGAGCCGAGGATGCCGTAACAGTGCGCCAGCAGCTCGCGCCGGAAGGGATCGGCCAGGCGGGTGAAGTCACCCTCACGATCTGCCATCTGACACTCCTTGCTCCGGCGGCCAAGACTGTCAGATCCCACCGTAATCATCCTTCCCGTGGTTGTCCCTACCTGATCTTCGAGTCGGTGCGATGAGTTTTAGACGTGTGCCTGGTCTGTATGTGTGACGTCGGAGATCTGGAGGTGGCATGCGCGTGGTGTCCAAGCCGCGTGAGCTGCTCGCGGCCCGGTGGCTCATCGCCCGGCAGGTGCCGCGCGGCGGCGGGCTCGTCCCGCTGCTGGCTCTGGTCAATCTGGTGCTCGGCCTGCTGCCCGTGGTGTTCGTGGTGGCCACCAGCGTGGTGCTGGGCCGGGTGCCGGCTGCCGTACAGGATGGGCTGGATTCGGCCGCGTGGGATTCGCTGGTCGCCGTGTTCGTGGTGGCCGCGGCGGCGTTCGTGGGGCAGCAGGTTGTCGCGCCGCTGCAGTCCACCCTGGGCGAGCTGCTGGCCCGCCGGATCGACGGGCAGATCTACGACGAGCTGATGGCCGCCGCGCTGCGCAGCGAGGGCATCGCGCCGCTGGAGGACCAGGAGTCGGTGGACGCCCTCCGCACGGCCGCCCGCGAGCTGGAGTTCGGCGTGCAGAGCCCCGGGCAGGCCTGCGCCGGGCTGCTCGCCCTGCTGGCCCGCTACACCCAGCTGACCGGCTACGCGGTCGTGGTCGGCGTCATGTTCTCCTGGCTCGCCGCCGCGGGCCTCGCCGTCGCCGTGCTCCTGTTCCGGTACGGCCAGCGCGGCGGCCTCCGCAAGTACGTCAAGGTCCGCTTCGCCCTGGGCCCGGCGGAACGTAAGGGCGACTACTTCCGCGACCTGGCCATCCAGCCCGCCGCGGGCAAGGAGATCCGCGTCTTCGGCCTGGCCGGCTGGCTGCGCGACCGCCTGCGGGAGTCCTACCTGGCCTGGCTGAAACCCATGTGGGCGGAACGCCGCCGCGTCTATCTGTGGCCGTTCGTCGGGTTCGCGCTGTGGACCCTCGCCGTGATGGCGGCCGTGTTCGGCGCGGCGGGAGCGGCCGGAACCCTCACCCTCACCCAGTTCATCCTGGTGATGCAGGCCTGCCTGGGCGCGCTCCGGCTGTCGGAGTACTACCCGGAGGCGGACCTCCAGACGGCGGTCGGCATGGAGGCCTACGAGCGGGTCCTGCGCTTCACCCGCAGGATCGAGACGCCGCCGGCACCGGCGTCGAAACCGTGGCCGCCGTCCCGCATCCCGGACCCGGTCTGGACGATCCAGTTCGACGACGTCACCTTCCGCTACCCGGGCCAGAGCCGCCCGATCTTCGAGAACCTGAACCTGACCTTCCCGGTCGGGCGTTGCACCGCGATCGTCGGCCTCAACGGCGCCGGCAAGACCACCCTGGTCAAGCTCCTGGCCCGCCTGTACGAGCCGACCTCGGGCACCATCCGCGCCGACGGCGTGGACATCGCCAGCTACCCGATCGAGGTGTGGCGCGCCAAACTGGGCGTGATCTTCCAGGACTACGCCAAGTACGAGGCCCCCGCCGCCGACAACATCGCCTTCGGCGCGGTGGCCGCCATGGACGACCGTGCCGGCATCAGGGCGGCGGCCGAGGCGGTCGGCCTCACCGAGACCCTGGACGCGCTCCCCCTCGGCCTGGACACCCCGCTGGCCCGCCACCTGACCGGCGGCACCGACCTGTCCGGCGGCCAGTGGCAGCGCGTCGCGCTGGCCCGGGCGCTGTTCGCGCTGCGCCACGGCTCCCCCATCGTGGTCCTGGACGAACCCACGGCAAGCCTCGACGTGCGCGCCGAAGCCCAGTTCTTCGACACCTTCGCCGACCTCACCCAGGGCGCGACCACGCTGCTCATCTCGCACCGCTTCTCCACCGTCCGCCAGGCCGACCTGATCGTCGTCCTGGAACACGGCCGGATCGTCGAGCAGGGCACCCACGAGCACCTGCTGGCGCGCGAGGGCCGCTACGCCACCCTGTTCCGGCTGCAGGCCGACCGGTTCACCGGCAGCGAGGTGCCGGCATGAGAGACCTGCGGATCGGCGCGGCGAAGATGATCACGACGGCCTGGCGGATGGACCGCCGCAAGACGGTCGTCTCGGTGATCCTGATGGTGTCCGGCGCGGTGGCCGCGCCTGCCCTCGCCGCCGCCCTGGCCTGGATGACCAGCGCGGTCATCGCGGGCGACACCGCCGCCGCGGCCTGGGCCGGGGTAAGCGTGGCCGCGCTGGCCGTCGCCGCCCTCACCTTCGGGCACTTCGCCCACCTGGCCTACTTCGAGCTCTCCGAGCTGGCCGAGCTCGACTTCGCCGAGCAGCTCATCACGCTCTCCAACGGCTCGGCCGGGATCGAGCACCACGAGCGGCCCGAGCACGCCGACACCCTCACCGTGCTGCAGCGCGAGGCCCGCCAGTTCCGGGTCGGCCTGGAGGCCCTGCTCAACAGCGCCGGCCTGCTGCTGGCCGTCGCGCTCACCGCCGTGCTGCTGGCCAAGGTCAACCCGTGGCTGCTGCTGCTCCCGCTGGCCGCCTTCCCGCCGCTGCTGACCGGCCGGATCGCCGAGCGGATCAGCGACCGGGCCAGAACCGGCACCGCAGAACCCACCCGGGTCGCGCTCAACCTGTTCCACCTGACCACCTCGGCCAGGCTCGCGGGCGAGCTGCGGGTGTTCCGGCTGGCCGACGAGCTGCGCGGGCGGCACCGCACGCTGTGGGCGACCGCCACGCGCGGCCTGGTCCGCGCGCATCTGGCCGCGACCTGGGTGCGCGCGGCCGGGCAGATCATCTTCGCGCTGGCCTACGTCGGCGCGGTCCTCCTGGTGGTCAGGGACGCGATCACCGGGCGGCGGGGCGTCGGCGACGTGGTGCTCGTCATCGCGCTCGCCGCGCAGGTGAACCAGCAGGTCACCACCGCCGTCACGCTGCTGCAGGACCTGCAGCGCATGGCCGCCGCGTACCGCAGGCTGGCCGGGCTCACCGAGGTCGTCACCGCGACCGGACCGAGCCGGCCCGATCAGTCGCCGCCCGACCGGCTGCGCGACGGGATCACCCTGCGGGACGTGTCGTTCACCTACCCCGGCACCGCGACCCCGGTGCTGGGTGAGGTGAACCTGCGGCTGCCCGCCGGGAGCACGGTCGCCATCGTCGGCGAGAACGGCGCGGGCAAGACCACGCTGGTCAAGCTGCTGTGCGGGTTCTACCAGCCGACCCGCGGCCAGGTCCTGGCCGACGGCGTCGACCTGAGCCGGGTCCCGATGCCCGCCTGGCGGGAACGGGTCGCGGCCGGATTCCAGGACTTCATCCGCTACGAGTTCCCCGCCGGGGAGACCGTCGGCGTGGGCGACCTGCCCCGGGCCGGTGACGAGGCCGCGATCCTGGCGGCGCTCTCCCGCGCCCAGGCCGACGACGTGCTGGAGCAGCTGGACGACGGGCTGCGAACGCAGCTGGGCAAGACCTACGCCGACGGCGCCGAGCTGTCCGGCGGCCAGTGGCAGAAGCTCGCGCTCGGCCGGGCGCTGATGCGGTCCGCGCCGTTGCTGCTGGTGCTCGACGAACCCACCTCGGCGCTGGACCCGCAGGCCGAGCACGCCCTGTTCGAGCAGTACGCCGAGCAGGCCAGGCGGGTCGGCGCGGCCACCGGCGCGATCACCCTGTTCGTGTCGCATCGTTTCTCCACCGTCCGGATGGCCGACCTGATCATCGTCGTGCGGGACGGCCGGGTCGTCGAGTCCGGGTCCCATGCCGACCTGGCCGCCTCCGGCGGCCTCTACTCCGAACTGTTCGCCCTGCAAGCGAGGGCGTACAGCTGAAGCCACGCCTGGAAATCCCCGAACGGCGAGAGTCCAGACCCACACCGGCGGGCCTGGACTCTCGTCGTTTTCGTTTCTACAGGTAGGGGCTGTCGGGCTCGAGGCCGCAGAGCACCCGGCCGTACAGCTCCATGTTGGTGTTCGGGTGGTTCAGGGCGTGCAGGTTGATCGCTTCCATGTCCCGGACGATCCGCTGGATCGGGACCGACTCGAAGATCGAGGAACCGCCGCTCGCCGTGTTGTAGATGCCGATGGCGTCGTGGGCCAGCTGGCAGACCCGGCCCATCGCGACCCGGGCCAGCGCCCGCTCGGTCACCGACCAGGTCTCGCCGCCGGCGCACTTGGCGTCGACCAGGTCGGCCAGCCGGTAGGCGTGGAACTCGGCCTCGTCGATCTTCATCGCGGCCTCGGCCACCTGGTGGTGGGTGCGCGGGGCCTCCCGCTGGTCGCCGTAGCCGGAGTAGGTGATGCCCCGGCCGGGCAGCCGCTCGAAGAACGCCTCCCTGGCGTTCATCATCAGCCCGGCCACCTTGCCGATCGTGGACGCGGACGCGGCCGGGATCATCGGGCACCGGTAGATCGGCCGGTCCGCGTTGAGCTTGGACGCGTACTGCTGCATCATCAGCGGCGCGATGGCGATCACCCGGTCCTGCGGGATGAACAGGTTGTCGGCCACCATCGACACGCTGCCGGTGGCGCGCAGCCCGGCCACGTGCCAGTCGTCCACGACCTGGATGTCCTTGATCGGCACCAGCGCCATGACCGGCTCGCCGCCGCCGTCCGGGGTGGTCAGCACCGCGGACAACATCTTCCACTGGCTGTGCGCGGCGCCGCTGTTGAACGCCCACCGGCCGTTGACCAGGATGCCGCCGTCCACGGCGGTCGCCATCCCGGTCGGGGCGAGGGTGCCGCAGACCAGGACGTCGGGGTCGCTGCCCCAGACCTCGT
The DNA here is from genome assembly GCF_039871605.1 of Acrocarpospora sp. B8E8. Classification (NCBI taxonomy): domain Bacteria; kingdom Bacillati; phylum Actinomycetota; class Actinomycetes; order Streptosporangiales; family Streptosporangiaceae; genus Acrocarpospora; species Acrocarpospora sp. B8E8. The sequence continues at coordinate 207,308 of NZ_JBDPLV010000006.1, forward strand.
CCTGGACCGGGTCGGGGAACAGGCCGACGATCCAGGAGGTGATCCACCAGAGCGCGACGGTGAACCCGACCGCGCCGTCGCCCCGGCCGAGCTGGATGCCGACGTCGACCAGGCCGCGGGTGTCGGACTCGAAGCCGCCGTAGCGGACCGGGACCCGCATCTTCAGGATGCCGGTCTCGATCAGCGCGTTGACCACGTCGTCGTCCATCCGCCGCAGGTGCTCGGCGCCGGGGGCGCGGTCCCTGATCAGCGGGACCAGGTCGGTGGCCCGGCGGAGCATCTCCGCGCGCTGGGGTATCTCCGTTGTGTGCACGTTTGGACTCCCTAGACGTGGGCTCTTCAGACGGTGGCGGGCACGCGGCTGAGGCGGACCGGCAGCGAGCGGTGGCCGTTCATGATGAACGTGGGCAGGGGCTGGAGTTCGTCCGGCTCGACCGCGAGGGTCATGTCGGGGAACCTCTCCCACAGCCGGGTCAGGCCGATGGTCGCCAGCAGGCGGGCCAGCGAGGCGCCGAGGCAGTAGTGCACGCCGTACCCGAACGAGATGTGCTCCTTGTTCTCGCGGGTGAGGTCGAACGCCTCGGCCGAGTCGCCGTGCAGGGCCGGGTCGCGCCCGGCGCCGCTGTAGTTGATCAGGATCGGGTCGCCCTGCGGGATCACCACGCCGTCGCCGAGGTCGATGTCCTCGACCGCGTACCGGAGCGGCAGGTGGCCGAGGGGCGACTCCACCCGGAGGGTCTCCTCGATCATGTCGTTCCAGGTGACCTTGCCCGACATGAGCAGCTCGCGCTGCTCGGGGTGGGTGAGCAGGAGGGTGACCGCGTTGTCCATGAAGTTGATCGTGGTCTCCGAGCCCGCGCCCAGGATGGCGAAGATGGTGTCGGCCAGCTCGCCGTCGTTGAGGCGGGAGCCGTCCTCCTCCTGGGCGGCGATCAGGTCGCTGGTCATGTCCTCGCCGGGCGTCGCCCGCTTGGCCGCGATCAGGTCCTCCATCGCCATCCGCCAGCCCATCAGCGTGGCCTGCGCCTCCTCCGGCGTGACGGTGGTGTTCACCATCATGTCGATGACCTCGTTGGCCTTGCGGCGGGCCGCTTCCGGCAGGCCAATCAGGTCCGCCACCAGCCGGGCCGGCAGCGGGTAGGCGAACCGTTCCCGCAGGTCCACGACCTCGCCGGGGGCGGCGGCGGCCAGCCCGTCGAGCAGCTCGCCGACCAGCTCCTCGATCCTCGGCCGGATGGCCTCGGACCGGCGCGGGGTGAACGCCCTGGAGACCAGCTTGCGCAGGCGCTGGTGGTTCTTGCCGTACGCGGTGACCATGTTGTCCATCGCCACCCAGCTGATCAGCTCCCAGTCCTGGGGGACCTGCCCGGTGTAGAACGCCGGCCAGTGGTTGCGGGCGCTCTTGGTCACCCGCGGGTCGGCCAGCAGCTTCTTGGCCACGGCGTAGCTGTTGACGTCCCACACCACCACGCCGCCGGGCAGCTCGACCTGGGTCGCCGGGCCCTGCGCGCGCAGCCGCGCCGCCTCCCCGTGGAAGTCACGGCCGGTCGGGTCGAGGGCGACGGGGCACTTGTTCTCCTGCATCGTGATCTCCAGGATTCGGTCAGGCCGCGGTGGGGGTGTTCTGGTAGGCGGCGATCAGCCAGCCCTCGTCTTTCCTGGTCAGCACCCAGGTCGCCCGGATCTCCCGCTCGGGGGTGACCTTCTCGTCGCCCGGGTGCAGCACGCCGCCCTGGGTGACGATCACGGCGACGTCGTCGCTGAGGTAGCGCAGGCTGAGCGGGTCGCCGTGCACCCGGGTGCCCTTGAACGGGCCGGCGTAGGCGGCGGTCATGAAGTCGCGGATCTCCGCGCGGCTCTTCAGGTAGACGCCCGGCAGGATCAGGCTGGCATCCTCGGTGCAGGCGGCCGCGAAGGCGTCGCCGTCGTTCTTGGCCCACGCGGCGACGATCTTGCCGGGGGCCTGTTCCGCGCCACGGGATGGGGCAGTGGTCATTGTCGTGCCTTTCGGTGGGGTGGTCTCTTTTGACGTTGCCATCCGTGACCGGGGGCCGCATCTCTGTGAGTGCTGCCCCCGGTCTTCTGCTTTGCTCAGTCCCGGACGAGCAGCGGGAGCACCGCGTTGCGCGCCGAGGTGGCGCCGTCCGGAGCGGGGGCGCCGTAACTCACGTTCACGCCGCGGGCCCGGGCCGCCGCGACGATGCCGGGCATCGCCCGTTCCGCCAGGGCGGCGATGGTGAGCGCCGGGTTGACGGTCAGCGCGCCGGGCACCGCGGATCCGTCGGTGACGAAGATGCCCGGATGGCCGCGCAGTTCGTGGCGGTCGTCCAGGGCCGAGGTGGCCGGGTCGTCGCCGATCCGGCAGGACGCCAGCGGATGCACGGTGTACGCGCCGACCACGTCGTTGGTCCACGGCATCACCCGGGACAGGCCGTCCCGCTCCATGATGTCCTTCACGTCGGCGTCGGCCAGCGCCCAGCCCCGCAGGGTGTTCGGGGTCGGGTCGTACCGGATCGGACCGCGCCCCAGCATCTGCTGGGAGATCCGCATCGCGTTCCCGGTGGCCGGCGGCGGGCCGAAGACGCCCTCGTTGTCGTCCTCGGTCATCGCGAAGATGGTCAGCCAGGACTGCCAGCGCCGGACGATCTCCTTCTTCTCGGCCCCGAACCAGCTCGGCCCGGTCGCGTCCGGGACCTGCGCCAGGATGGTGCCGAACCCGGGCGGGAAGTAGAGCTGCTCCAGCGAGTACCGGGTGTACTCGGGCCGCGCGCCGTCCAGACGGTCCCAGCTGGCCACGCACGGACCCTTCCCGACCTGGGACGCCGCGTACGGCACGCCGTCGGCCTTGGCCAGGCCGAGCAGGTCGCGCACCCGATCCTCGTCGAGTATCGCGGTGTTCAGCCGCTCCCCGTTGCCGGAGAAGTACCGCCCGACCGCGTGCGGCATCTTCCCGAGCTCCGGCTCGGACCGCTGCAGGATCACCGGCGTGGCCCCGGCCCCGGCCGCCAGCACGACGATCTTGGCGTCGATGCTGCCGCTCCCGGCGGTGATCCGGTAGTCGGAGTCGTCGATGATGTTGTAGTGCACCCGGTAACCGCCGTCGGTGTTGCGGGTCAGCTTCTGCACCTCGTGCATCGGCCGGATCCGGGCGCCGTGCGCGAGCGCGGCGGGCAGGTAGTTGAAGAGCAGCGACCGTTTGGCGTCGAACCTGCAGCCCGCCATCATCCAGTTGCAGTTGGTGCACTTGCTCGCGTCGATGGCCACCGGCACCGGGTTGGCGGTGCGGCCGGCGTGCGCGCAGGCCGCGGCGAACAGGCCGCCGGAGTAGGTGACGTCGTTCCAGTCCTGGCGGGTGACCGGGAGGGATTCGGTGACGCGGTCGTACCAAGGGTCGAGGGTGTCCCTGGTCACCGAGGCCGGCCACATCCGGCGGCCGATCGAGCCCTGCCGGTCGAAGACGAACCGGGGGGCGCGCGGCATCGCGGCGAAGTAGACCACGCTGCCGCCGCCGACGCAGTTGCCGCCGAGCAGGCTCATGCCGTCGCCGACCACGAAGTCGAAGATCCTGGTGTAGGAGGAGCCGAGCTTGAAGTCGTGGTCGAAGTCCTCGCCCTCCAGCCAGGGCCCGCGTTCCAGGACCAGGACGCTCGCCCCGCCCGCCGCCAGGTGGTAGGCGGCGATCGCGCCGCCGAACCCGCTCCCGACGATGAGCACGTCGACACGTTCCGTGCCGTTACTTTCTGTCATGCGGGGCTCCCCGATGAGGTCGTGCCCGGATGGAGGTTTGCCAGCTCGCGGCCGTAGGAGTAGTCCGGGAACCGCCACAGCCCGTCGGCGTCCGGCTGGGAGAAGCCCATCGCGGCCAGGCCCGGGTGACCGGCCGCCATCGCGTCGACGGTGTGCAGGTGGGCCCCGGTGTCGAAGGCCATGTTGCTGAACAGGGCGACCAGGATCCAGATCTCGCGTTCCGGGTGGACGGGCGAGGTCAGGTGCCGGATCAGCGCGGTCCGGTCGGCGAAGGACAGGCCGACCAGCGGCGGCAGCTCCGGGTCGGGGGTCAGGCCGTGCTCGGCGGCGTACGCCCGGGCGTGCTCGTTGATCAGATCCGCGAACGCGCCGAGGTCGTCGGCGATGCCGGTGGCCGGGTCGGCCAGGAGTTCGAGCGCGCCGGCCGCGACCGCGCCGCCGCCGGAGGAGGCGCCGGCCACCGCGATGTCGTCCGGAAACCGCTTCTCACCGGGAACGATCGTGTCGGCGAACGCCTCTAGCGTCATGTTTTGGTGGGTTTGATGGGATAAGTCGGATCGCATGAGGTTACTCCCGTTTGTACCGTGGAGTCGGCATGTGGACGCGCGCGATCGAACTCCCACATCGTCGTTTCAGCACCGATTGCGATGCATCTTCCGAAATGCCGTCCTCACCGAGCGTTCAGACCGCTGCGGCTCCCGGGGTTCCGATGCGCGCGAGCCCGGGGTATTTTGCAAAGATCAGCCCCCCGTGGGGAGGGGCCGGGGACCCGTCCTACTCGGAACCGTCACGTGTGCCGCGTGCCGGTGGAGGTGGCCGATGATACGTGCGCCTGATTCTCCGGCAGGCGGGCTCGACGCACCCTGCCTGGTCCAGCTGGCTTCGCTCCGCCCCGCGGATTCGCCCCGGCTGGGGGGTGAGGACGCGGATCACCTGATCCGGCTCGCGGGCTTGGAGACCGCGCTCCCGCCGATCCTCGTGCACCGGCAGACGATGCGCGTGATCGACGGCATGCACCGGGTGCGAGCCGCCGCGATGCGCGGCCAGGACACCATCGAGGTGCGCTTCTTCGACGGCAGCGAGGCGGACGCGTTCGTCCGCGCCGTCCAGGAGAACGTGGCCCACGGGCTGCCGCTCTCGCTGGCCGACCGGAAGGCGGCCGCGGAGCGCATCATCGCCTCGCACCCGATGCTCTCCGATCGTGCCATCGCCGCCTGCGCCGGGCTGGCCGCCAAGACGGTCGGCGCGGTGCGCCGCCGTTCGAGTGCGGACTCGCCGCGGTCGAACGAGCGGCTCGGCGTGGACGGGCGGTTGCGCCCGCTGGACGGCGGGGCGGGCCGGCGCCGGGCCTCCGAGGTGATCGCGGCCAATCCCGACGCGTCCATCCGCGAGATCGCCAGGGCTGCGGGCGTGTCCCTCGGCACCGCCCACGACGTGCGCCATCGCCTGCTCAGGGGCAGCGACCCGGCCCTGACCCGGCCGGCCAGGATACCGCCGGCGCCGGTTCGCCCGGAGCCGAAGGACTCCCCGAGCATCCTGCAGACGCTGCGGAAAGACCCGTCCCTGCGGCTGACCGACCCGGGCCGCGAGCTGCTGCGGCTGCTGCACTCCCGGTCGATCGCCGTCGGGGACTGGCAGGACCTGGTCGACGCGGTGCCCCCGCACTGCGCCGACTCGGTGGCGAGGCTGGCCCGCGACTGCGCCGAGGCGTGGGGCCAGTTCGCGGCCGAGCTCCAGCGCCGGGAGAATCCCGGCTGATCGACGGCCCTGCGCCGGTCGTCATACGCCCATGGCCTGGTGCGATTACGTCTCGCACCGGCTCGGGCACCCCCCGCGAATGTTCACGGCAAGGCCCCCCGGAAACTTTCATGTTCAGAATCTGAAAGGTTGACAGGACCGGGCAACCCATTGTCTCTTAACGCTGTGCGGTGATTCTCAGAAGGCACCGCCCAACCTCTCTCATATCGACGCGTGAATGGAGGCTGCCCCGAAGAAGGAAACCGAATTCACCGAGGACGCGCGCGAATTCGAGCTCTATTCATGTGGGGAATAATTGGACCTGTGACATCTTCAAACGTCCGACTACGTGTTAGTCGCATAAGACGTTTTGGCCAAGGGGAAGCAACAATGGAAGAGGCCATCGAAAGAGCCGTCGGACGAGTTATTCAGACCATGCATGAGAATCTCAGCGAGCAGTTGACTGTCGATGACATGGCTCGCACCGCGATGTTCAGCAAGTTCCACTTCTCCCGCGTCTTCCGCCAGGCCACCGGGATCTCCCCCGGGCGGTTCCTGTCCGCCCTCCGCCTGCAGGAGGCCAAACGGCTCCTCATCTCCACCTCGCTGAGCGTGGCCGACATCAGCAACCGGGTCGGCTACACGAGCGTGGGAACCTTCAGCTCGCGCTTCAAGAGCAGCGTGGGCATCGCCCCCACCACCTACCGGCAGTACGGCGGCTTCGCCACCCGCATCGTGCCCGACAGCCGTTCGATCGGCACGGAGATCAGGTCAGCCACCATCCAGGGCGAGGTCTGGGCGCCCTCGACGGCCAGGCTGGGGCTTATCTTCGTCGGGCTCTTCCCCACCTGTGTGCCCCAGGGCAGGCCGGTGCGGTGCACGGTGTTGCACAACCCCGGCCCGTACCTGCTGGAGGACGTGCCCGCGGGCGCCTGGCATCTGCTCTCGCACGCGGTCTCCCCTGGGGAAGAGGAGATCATCGGTGACCCCTTCAGCCGAGCGCACGCGCCGTCGGTCGCCGGGGTCGGCCCGATCACCATCGGTCCCGACACCCGGATCACGACCGCCGACCTGCACCTCAGGCCGGCGCATCCCCTTGACCCACCCGTTCTGATGGCACTGCTCGACGTACGCAAGGTCGCGCTCAGATCAGCCGGGTGACAGCAGGGGACGCACGACGAGGCCACGGTCAAGGACGACCGTGGCCCCTCACATCTCCGGTTAACCAGAAACCCGTCCCATAGACACCCGCATAGCCGCCGACCAGGCGACTCACCGCTGCGGCTGTCTAGATCACGACTTTCTAGTTAAAGCGCGGTGTGACGGTCATAGGCAGGCCGTCCTTCATCCGCAGCGACAACATCGGCTCAGGAACGGCCTCGTAGCCGGGCACCCGGGTCAGCCGCAGATCCCTGGCCACCAAGGCGGTCACGAACGCGGCCTCCATCATCCCCAGGTTGTTGCCCACGCAGAACCGCGGCCCGGCCCCGAACGGGATGTAGGCGTAGCGCGGCCGGCCGGACTGCACGCCGGGATCGAACCGTTCCGGATCGAACTTCTCGGGCTCGTTCCAGAACTCGGGATGCCGATGCAGCGTGTACGGGCACACGAGCACGTCCGACCCCGCTGGAACGTGATACCCGCCCACCTCGTCGTCGGCGAGCGCCTGCCGGGTCAGGATCCACACCGGCGGGTAGAGCCGCATCGCCTCCTCGATCACCATGGACGTGTACCGCAGCCGGTGCAGGTCCTCGTAGACGGGCGGCCGGTCGCCGAGCACCTCCACCGCCTCCGCGTGCAGCCGCTCGGCCACCTCGGGATCGCGGTCCAGCAGGTAGAACGTCCAGCCCAGGGTGCTGGCCGTGGTCTCGTGCCCGGCCAGCAGGAGCGTGATCAGCTCGTCGGTCATGCGCTGCCGCCCGACCTTCGGGTCGGGCTCCTCGGCGGTGGACTGGATCAGTTTGGACAGCACGTCGTCGCCCCAGTCGCCGGTGCGCGTCCTGCGCTCCGCGACGAGGCGGTCCACGACGTGCTGGAGTTCCTTGCGCGCCTGCCGGAACCGCAGCTGCTTGGGCAGCGGCACCCACATCGGGACCGCGCCCAGCGACACCATCTCGAACATGGCCTGGTCCTGGACCGCTTCGAAGGCGTGCCCGACCCCGCTGAAGACGCCCAGGTCGGCGTCGAGCAGGGTCCGGCCGAGGACGCCCAGGGTGAGCGCGGTCAGCTCGTCCACCACGTTCACGGGACCGGTCCCGGCCGCGGCCCGCAGCCGCCCGACCAGCGCGGCGGCCTCCTCGGCGACCACGCCCGCCTGGGCGGCGATGCGCTTGGCCTGGAAGGCCGGCTGGATCAGCTTGCGCTGCTTGCGCCACAGGTCGCCCTCGCTGGTCAGCAGGCCGTCCCCGAGGGCGCGTCTGGCCTGCACCAGGCCGATGCCCTTGTGGTAGTTGCCGCTGTTGTCGGCGAGCACGTGTTTGGCGTGGTCGGGGTGGTTGAAGAAGTAGAGGGTCTTGGGACCCATGGAGATCTTCACGGCGTCGCCGTACTGGTCGGCGGCGGCTCGCATCAGGGCGAGCCGGTCGGTGGCCAGTTTGACGAACAGGCCGGGGGCGGCCCGCCGGGGCGGCCCGGGCGGAACCGCCCGGGACCGCCCGCCGGTTGTCGCGGTCATGTCTTCACCTCATTCATGTCGCTGCGCTCAATTCGATCTGCCGGAACCCGCCGTTGAAGAACAGCAGGGCTTCCTCGGCCTCCTCGTCGTGGGAGAGCACCTTGCCGATGAAGATGGAGTGGTCGCCGCCGTCGTACGTCCGCCAGACCTCGCACTCGAACCTGGCGATGCTGGCGTTGAGCATGGGCGCGCCGGTGAGCGTGCCGGGGAACCAGTCCACGTCCGCGAACTGGGCCTGGCCCGGCACCCGCCAGCGGTCGGCGAAGTGCCTGGCCAGCGCCTCCTGGTCGGCCGCGAGCACGTTCACCCCGAAGGAACCCGCGGCCGGCAGCATGCCGTGCATGATCGCGCTGCGGTCCACGCAGATCAGCACGAGCGGCGGGTCCAGCGAGACGGAGGTGAAGGAGTTGGCGGTCATGCCGTGCGGAGCGTTCCCGCCGACGGTCACCACGGTGACGCCGGTCGCGAACCTCCCGAAGGCGCGGCGAAGTATCTTCTGGTCTGCCATGGTCAATCCCCCGGGGGTTACGGCACGTAAGGTTGGAGCGCTCGAACCAGCGACTCGGGCACGCGGGCGGGCACGGTTCGGGTGTTGGGCCCCCGCATGCACGCCACCCGCTGCCGGCCGCGGGCGATCAGCGTCTCGCCGACGCCCAGGTTCCGGGCGTCGAGCTTGACGTAGTCGAAGCTGAATTCGAGCTGGGTCTGGGCCAGGTCGACGAGGCGCATCCGGATGGACAGCTCGTCGAAGGCGGTGATCTCGGCGTAGAACTCGCAGTCGACCTTGAGCGTGAACAGCTTGAGGTCGTCCTGCAGCTCGCCGAGCACGTCCGGCGCGTGGGTCTTGAGGAACATCTCCCGGCAACGCCCCTGCCAGCGCAGGTAGTTGACGTAGTAGACGTTGCCGACGATGTTGGTCTCCTCGAAGCCGACCGTGTGCAGGTGTTCGAAGTAGTTGCCCACGGTCAGCGCCCTTCGGCCAGCACGGCCAGCACCACGGGCTCGTGCTGGCCGCGCACGCTGGTGACGAGGGTGGCGATCCTGAGCGATCCGGACGCGAACACGACCCACGGATCCCGGCCCGCGCGGGCCAGGGTGAGCGGGGCGGCCGGGGTGAGCCCGGCCTTCTGCAGGCATTCGAGGGCGGACCAGACCCGGGTTCCGGCCGCGTCCGCGCTGTCGCCGGTCTCGGCCGCGACCAGGCCGGCGAGCGGGGCGTGCCCGCCGAGCAGCCCGGCCCAGGTCTCGGCGGAACGTTCCGCGACCGATTCCACGTCGCAGCCGAGCGGGCCGTCGGCGCGGACGGCGAGCGTGAGCCCGGCGCCGTGCGCGGCGGAGATCGTGCCGCCGTCGATCTCGGGGCGCCCGTCGGGGCGATACCTGATCTCGACGGGCCCGCCGGACGCGCGCCCGACGGCCACGGCCGTCGCCGCGCGGCGCTCGCCGCCGGGTTCGACCGCCACGGCCACGTTCGCGCCGATCAGGTCGTCCAGCATGCGCTCGACGTACGGCCCGAGCAGCGCGGGCGCCCACGGACCGCGGCCATCGCTCTTGCGGACGGCACGCAGCCGCAGCCCTTCCCAGCGTTCGACCGGGCGCCCGGACGTGTCCCGGACGACGATGTCGTATATATACGTGTCGCCGTCACGTTCCCGCTCGACCGCGCTGTAGCGCATCGGCCCGGACGCCGGGGTGGCGTGCACGCGGTCGATGCCCTGGGGCAGCAGGGTGGCGTGCGGGACGCAGACCTGGTTGCCGTGCATCAGGGCGTCGCGCATGCCCGGGTCGCCGAGCAGCAGCTCGCCGGACAGGTAGGCGGCGAACCAGTCGGACGCGTCGATCGCGGCCACGTCGGCGTCCACGTGCCGGGCGGCGGCCCGGTGGTAGCCGGTCAGGCGCTGGAATCGTTCGCCCTGGAAGAGGATGCCGCCGTACAGGTCGGTGACCGGGTCGAGCGGGACGGCGGGCAGGCCGCCTGCGACCTGGGCGGGCGGCCCGTCCTGGACGGCGGCGCCGGTGAAGCGCAGCCGGGCCCGGAAGTGGTCGGCCGCGAAGCCCGTCTCGGAGCTGCGGATGGCCACCTCCACCAGGTCGTCGCCGGTGACGGCGGCGGCCACCCGGATGGTGGTGGCGCCGTCGGGCGGGACCACGATCGGCCGCAGGAACTCGGCGTTCTCGATGACCGGGGTCGCCGTCCAGCCGGTGGCGGCGGTGGCCACCTGCGCCATCGCCTCCATCCCGAACACGGCGGGAAACAGCAGGTTGCCGTCGAGCAGGTGGTCGGCCAGGTAGAGGTCGCTGCCGGCGGTGAGCTCGGTCTCGGTGACCAGCTCGACGCCGTGGTAGCGGATCAGCGGCCGGTCCACGAACCGCAGCAGCGGCAGCTCGGGCCGGTCGTAGCGGACGGTCTCGATGCCCTCGGTACGGCCGCTGATCACGGTGACCACCGGCGCGTCCGGGTCGCACACCAGCCGCCGCATGATCTCGACGCCCTGGTCCGGGGTGACGGGGGTGATGCCGTCCCTGGTCAGCGACTCGACGACGGCCAGCCGTTCGCCCATGCCGACGCCGGACCAGACCGACCACTCCATGCAGAGCGTGCGGCAGTCCGGATGCGCGGCGGCGAACTGCTCGGTCAGGGCGCGGAGCCACTCGTTGGCGGTGGAGTAGTGCGCCTCGCCGCGCAGCCCGGCCCGGCCGATGATGCTGCCGAAGGTGATCAGCAGTTTCAGCCGGTCGGGGTCGACGGCGGCCAGCACGGCGCGCAGGCCGTCGATCTTCGGGGCGAAGGTACGCCGGAACGCGTCCGCGTCCAGCGAGGTCAGCCCGGCCGGTTCGTTGCGGCCCGCGCCGTGCAGGATCGCGGTGATCGGGCCGAGCTCGGCCAGGGCGGCCGCGACCTGCCCGGGATCGGTGACGTCCGCCCTCACATAGCGCACGGAAAGTCCCAGGTCGCTCATCCGCCGAAGGTTTCCGGCCAGCTCCGCGTCCCCCTCCGGCGCGGACCTGCCCATGATGACCAGCTTCGCGCCGCTGTCGGCGGCGACCGCGATCGCGCACTCGGCGGTGATGCCCTTGCCGCCGCCGGTGACCAGCAGCACGTCCTCGCCGGTCAGCGGGTGTCGCGTAACCGCCGGGGTGACGGGCATCGCGCGCAGCGTGGGCACCCTGCGGACGCCGTCGAGGTGGACTTCGGCGTAGCGGTCGGTGGCGGCCACCTCGGCGACCACCTTCGCGACCGCGTCCGGCCCGTACGGGATGTGGACGATCGTCACCCGCAGGTGCGGCGCCTCCAGGGAGAGGGTCTTGGCCAGCCCGGCGGCGCCGTACGGATCCGACTGGACCAGCACGAATCGCGTGCCGGGGGCCGAGACGGCGGCGGCCTTGGCGCCGGTCAGGGCCGCCGCCAGGTCGGACTCCTGGCACGATTCCGGCAGGCACACCAGGATGCCGCCGCCGACTCCGGCCTGTTCCAGCTGTTCGCGCAGGTGCTCCGCGAACGGGTGGCCCTGCGGCGCGAACGCTCGCCAGGGCCCGTTGCCCCCGGGGACCCTGGGTGTAATCGGGGGCAACGGGGTCTCGTCGAGGTCGAGGGCGAACGGCCGCGCCCAGGCGGCCGCGCCCGCGATCTCGCGTGGCGCCGCCGGGGCGCCGGTTTCCGCGAGGCTGCCGAGGGCTTCGGCGAGTTCGCTCACGGTCGAGGTGGCGAAGTTCATCGGCGCCGTGGCCGGGGGCACCCCGAGCGCCTGGGCGGCCTGGTTGACGATCTGGCCGACGGTGATGGAGCTGAGGTGCAGGTCGTCGAGGAGGTGGCTGCCGGGGGCAACCATCTCCACGGGCAGTTCGGCCCGTTCGGCGGCCAGCCTCCTGAGCAGGTCCACGACGGACTCGCCCGCCTCGGCCGCCACTGTCGCCGTGGCGACGGCGAGCACCGGGGCGGCGGCGATGTCCACGTCGGGGACCTGCTCGCACGGGCTGGCGAAGAACGAGAACTCCTGCCCGATCTCCAGCGGCCGGACCAGCCGCCCGTGGAAGAGCGCCTCGGGCGTGACCGGAACCCCGGTCACGTAGGCGGCGGCCACCACGCGCAGCAGCCCTGCCAGCGACTCGTCGTCGGTGTCCATGGACACGGCGGGCACGCCGGTGACGCCGGTGGCCAGGCCGCTGAGCACCCGGCCAGGCCCGACCTCCACGAACAGGTCGATGTCCTTGGCCGCCAGCTCCACGGCCTGCGCGAACTGCACCGGCTCGGTGATCTGCAGCCGGAGCAGCGCGGGGATGTCGGTGTCGGCGGCCAGCGCGTCGCCGGTGACCGTGGACACGATCCTGGCGCCGATCTGGCCGAACGCGCCCCGGTCCAGCTTCGCCGCGAACGCGGCCGCGGCGGGCGCGACCAGCGGCGAGTGGAACGCGTGCGAGACCCGCAGCGGCGTCCAGGTCACCCCGGCCGCGGCGGCCCTGCGGCCGACCGCCTCGACCGCTTCGGCGGTTCCGGCGACGACCGTCTGCTCGGGGCCGTTGTATCCGGCTATCACCACCGGGTCGGTCCCGATCAGGTCGAGGGCGGCGTCGGGGGACGCGGCCAGACCGGCCATCGTGCCGGACGAGCTGTGCTCGGTCATCGTCTGGCCGCGCACGGCGGCCACGCTGAGCAGCGTCTCCTCGTCCATCGCCCCGGCCCAGTGCAGGGCGGAGATCTCGCCCAGGCTGTGCCCGACGGCGACGGTGGCCTCCATGCCGAGCGTGGTCAGCGCCCGCAGGCCCGCCATCGAACCGGTGACGATCCTGGGCTGGGCCACCGCGGTGGCGACCACGTCTCCGGTGGCGGGCAGGGCCGCCTTGGCGTACACCTCGTCGACCTCGGCGAACCGGCGGCGCAGCGCGCCGCCGCTGAGGCCCCGGCCGGAACCCTGGCCGGGGAACAGGTAGCCGACCCTGCCGATGCCGGTCACGTGGCCGAGGAAGGCCCGCCCGTCGAGGAGGCTGGTCTCGCCCGCGTCCAGCGCCTCCAGGATGCGCCGCAGCCGTGTCTCGGCGTCCTCGGGCGAGGAGACGATCACCGCCGCCCGGTACGGCAGTTCGCGCAGGTCGCGCTGGAGGACCGCGGCCAGGTCGCCCAGCTGCGCGTACGACAAGGCGGGCACGAAGCCCACCAACTCGGCCACCCGCTCCCGCAGCTCCGCCAGCGATCCGGCGTCCACCAGCAGCAGCTCGGCGTCCTGCGCGGACGCCGCCAGCGCCTTGGTGCGCGGATCGAAGGGGGCCCGCTTGCGCGCCCCCGACCGCTCCAGCACCAGGTGGGTGTTGATCCCGCCGAACCCCATCGCGGTGACCCCGGCCCTGACCGGCTGGCCGCTCGGCCACGCCTCGGCCTTGCGGAGCACCCGCAGCGCGACCGGCTCCTCGGCCAGCACCGGGTGCGGGTCCACGCACCCGATGGTCGGCGGCAGCACCTGCTGGTGCACCGCCATCGCCGCCTTGATCAGCCCGGCCACCCCGGCCGCGCCCTTGGTGTGCCCGATCATGCCCTTGATGGAGCTGATCGCCGCGGGCGCGGCGTCCGGGTCGGCCGACCTGCGGGCCAGCGACAGCGCGGTGAGCTCGGTCTTGTCACCCACCTGGGTGCCGGTGCCGTGCCCCTCGAACAGGGGCACGGTCTCGATCCCGAACCCGGCCCGCTCGTACGCCCGGCGCAGCGCCAGCTGGTATCCGGCCACCTCGGGCCGGGTGATGCCGCCCTTGCCGTCGGAGGAGATGCCCCAGCCCGCGATCGTCGCGTAGATCCGGCGGCCCGCCTCCTCGGCGTCGGCCGCCCGCATCAGCACGATGATCCCGCAGCCCTCGCCGGGCCAGAAGCCGTTGGAGCCCTTGTCGTACAGCCGCATCTCACCCCTGGCCAGCGCCCCGGTCTTGGCGAAGCCGATCACCTCGAACGGGTCGATGGACAGGTCCACGCCGCCCGCGATGGCCACGTCCACGTCCTGGTCGACCAGCGACCGGCACGCCGTCGCCACCGAGAGCAGCGAGGAGGAGCAGGCGCCGTCGACGGTGTAGCCGCCGCCCTTCAGGTCGAAGTGGTTGCAGATCCGCCCGGCGATGGTGTTGGCCAGGCCGCCGGCCAGGCTGTCCTCGTCGATGCCGGGGAACGGCGCCTTGTAGACGGTCTCGTAGTCGCGCAGGAACGCGGCTGCCTTCGCGTCGTCCCAGCCGTGCTCCTTCAGCGTCGCCGCGGCGGTCCGCCGCACGTACGGCCAGCGCAGCCGCATCACGTTGGCCCTTGCGAACTCCCCGGTCAGCGTGTTGCCGACGATCACGCCGGTGCGCTCCCTGGGCAGGCCCTCGGCGCCGGGGAACCCCGCGTCGGCGAGGGCCCTGGCGGCGGTGTCGAGGGCCAGCCAGTGGGTGAGGTCGGTGGAGCGGTAGGTGCTGCCGGCGATCTTGTACGCCATCCGGTCGAATTCGTACCCCTCGATGACCGCGGCGTTGCGGGCGTAGAACCGGTCCGGGGCGGCCGGGTCGGCGTCCCAGTAGTCGGCCTGCCGCATCCGCTGGTCGGGCAGCCGCCGGAAGGCCCGGCGCCCGGCGAGGGCGTTCTCCCACAGCTCGCGCGGGGAGTCCGCGTCCGGGTAACGGCAGGCCATCCCGACGATGGCGATCCTGGTCATACGGGCGCGACCTCCCTGCCCGGCTGGGCCAGCGCGGCCTGGGCGGCCGACAGCGTGGCGGCCTCCCGCTCGGCCCTGGCCTTCTCGGTGAAGTGCAGCGACCACAGGAATCCGCCGCGGGCCAGGCAGACGATCGCGGTCGCGAAGAAGATGCCGTAGGGGATGCTCATGCCGGTCAGCACGCCGTAGGTGAGCGCCACCCCGCCGCCGAACGCGACCTGCGCGCCCGGCTTGGACGGGCTGGTCCCCGGGTCGGTGATCATGTAGTTGGTGAACAGCACGAACGCCACCCCGGTCATGGTCGCCAGACCGCCCAGGATGTTGGTGTCGAGAATGACCCCGCGCACCACGGCCTGCAGCGCGAACCCGCCGACCCAGGCCATGATCAGCCACATCCGCCCGGTCAGCTTGGCGTTGATCATCGTCCCGGCCATGACGATGCCCAGCGGGATCAGCCAGTCCAGCGGCCCGTCGATGTGCTCGGTGAAGTGGTACGGCGGCGCGATGCTGGCCCACGGGAACAGCAGCAGGATCACGGTGATGCCGAAGTTGGAGGGGTTCATGAAGTGGCGCAGCCGCCCGCGCACGGGCGCCCGCAGGATCCACTTCGCGCCGACCGCGACCATCACGCCGAAGATCAGCACGAGCACCCGGTCGTTGACGTAGATGAGCATGTTCATCGCCAGGCTGGTGATGTGCGCGGGGAGCAGGAACTCCATCAGCCCCTTGGCCCCGCCGCCCTTGTAGCGCGGGGCCCGGTGCTCCACCCGCGCGCCGATCATCTCCAGCACGATCTCCACCGTGTAGCCGGTGGCCAGCGCGATGAACGGCCAGACGTAGGGCTGCTCGAAGCCCAGCACCGTGTAGCCGAGGATGTTGAAGATCGTGATGGACATGGCGAACCGGCGCAGGGCGGTGATCACCTTGGTGTCGTGCCGCGGCGGCTCGGCCACCGGATGTGCGCCGTTCGCGGATCCGTTCTGTGCAGCCATGGGAGTCACCTCTCCGTTGCCTGAGCGCCCAGCTGGATGTTGTGCCAGCCCGGGGTCAGCTGAAGGTTCTGTTCGTGGATTTCGCCGGTGCGGTCGCGCCAGCAGAGGTTCACCTGGACCGGCCCGGTCACGTTCTCGCCGAGGCCGAAATGCACCTCGCTGCTGCGCTTGCCGGAGTGGCCGCTGCCGCCGTCCACCCTGCCGATCTGCTTGCCGCCGTCGGGCATGGTCAGCGTGACCTGCGCGCCCACCACCGGCGAGCCGGGTCCTGCGGTGCCCTCGTGGGTGAGGCGCAGGCCGAGGAAGCCGCCCTTGGTCGTGCTGGCGTTGGCGTAGAAGACCGGCTCGTCCCACTGCCGGGCGATCGCCATGTCGAGGCGGCCGTCGCCGTCCGCGTCACCGGTGGCGACGCCGCGGGTGGGCACCGGGATGGCCAGGCCGAGCTCGCCGGCCACGTTGCTGTAGGTGCCGTCGGCGCGCTTGGCGTAGAAGGCGAAGGTCTGGCTGCCGCCCACGTCGTCGCCCGCCCGCACGTTCGGCCACCAGACCGGGTACTGCAGCACCTGGTCGTTGGCGGTGGCCAGCTCCTGCAGCAGCGGCCAGCGGTTGACCTCGCCCTTGACGAAGCCGGTGGTCTGCGCGATGGCCAGGTCGCCGCTGTTGTTGAAGTCGGCGATCTTCAGGTCCCAGCCCCAGCCGGACCAGGCCAGGCCGAGCGGCGCGCTCAGGTCCTCCCAGGGGGCGTGGCCGGCGTTCAGGTCGGCGCGGAGCTGGCTCTTGTCCTTCGCGTCGCTCATGAAGGCGAAGTTGCTCTCCTGGATGCCGAACGTGGTGGTGATGTTGCTGACGAACAGGTCGTACAGGCCGTCGCCGTTGAGGTCGCCGAAGTCGACGCCCATGCCCTTGAACGAGTCCAGGCCGACCACCTTGGACTTGGGGATCAGCGGCGTCCTGGTGCCCTCGACCACGGTGAACTTGATGTGGCCGGGGCTGGAGGCGTTGCGCATCATCCGGTCGGGGCCGAAGTCGTGGCCGAGGTACATCTCGGGCAGCATGTCGCCGTCCAGGTCGGTGGCCCCGGCGGCCAGCACCCAGCCCTTGGAGACGTTGACCGGGATCGCGTCGTCGACCTGCTGGAAGCTCACCGAGGCGGGCCCGGACGCGGTCCAGCGCAGGAAGTAGTCCTCGCCGCCGTTGATGCCGTGCGACATGGAGTGGTTCATGGCCACCCCGCCGCTCAGCTTGTCGTCCAGGACGGGACCGTGCGGGAAGTAGTTGCCCACGTAGACGTCGTCATGGCCGTCGCCGTCGAAGTCGTCGACGACCACGGCGTTGGTGTTCCACTGCGGCCCGGTGTAACCTGGCGTGCTGCTCCGCGGCGGCACGGCCTCGATCGCCTGGTACGCCTCTGCGCTCAAGCCCTTCGCATCCGCTTTGGCCAGGTAGATGATCGGCGTCCGCCCCCACAGGTAGACCAGCAGGTCCATCCGGCCGTCCTCGTTCAGGTCGGCGGGCACGCACCCCATCGGGGCCATCACGTCGTTCATCGGCAGCCCGGACGGCACCAGCGCGAACGGCGCGTACCGGTCGGCCGCCAGGCCCGGCGTCGGGGTGACCACGACCTGGTCGATGCGCGGGTCGGTGACGCACAGGTCGTTGGCCAGGCCGTCCCCGTCCAGGTCGTTCATGGCGATGCCGGAGCCGACCGAGGAGATCCACGCGTCAATGTGCGTGTAGTCCTGGTTGACCCGGCGGATGGTCTGGTTCTTGAAGCCTCCCGGCATCGCGATGTTCATGGGCTTGAACGCGTACGTGCTCGCGATCTCAGCCCGCTCGGCGGACGACGCCGCCGGCAGTTTGACAATCACGAAGGCCACCGCGAGCAGCACCAACGCCACAATTCCCGGCAGTTGCCTGCGGACCCAGCCAGCTGTGCGTGCCACTGACTAACACCTCCCAAGAGATACGAATTCATCGGCGATGCGCTGGCGCCACACCTCGTAGCCGGGCGGCACCCCGTCCAGCGGCCCGTCGGGCAGGGCCTCCGCGCAGATCAGGGACGCCTTCTCCGGCGTCATCCCGCAGAAGACGCGGACGGCCAGCTCGGTGTGCGGGCCGAGCAGCCCGGCCTGCACCCGGGCGGTCGCGCCGAACGCGCTGCCCTGCGCGACCTGCGGCCGGTACTGTCCCGCCCGTTCCCAGAGTTCGCGTAGTTCGGCTTCCGAGGCGCCACCCGCGTAGGTGGCGGCCAGGCCGGTGCCGGCGTACAGGTCGGCGCGGCGGGCCTGCGGGAACTTCTCGATCATCGAGGCGACCAGGTCGGGCTCGGTTCCGCCGACGAACCACATGGCCCGGCCGATGCCCTGGTCGATGGCCCGGTTCTGGTAGCCGCCGTGGTCGCCGCGCGGCCACGGGAAGCGCGGCTCCTGGAACTGCTGGTGCACGTACTTCGCGGTTTGGAAGTACGCCTGGTGAAAGCCGTAGCCGTCCAGGGCCAGCCAGCGCAGGAGCGGGTCGGGGGCCTGGACGCGCGGCCACACCATCCGGGGCAGCCGGGCCATCGCCCAGCCGACCCCGACATAGACCATGTAGACGTGGTCCTTGCCGCGCCCTTCGAGGAATCCCTGGAGCCTTCCGCGCCCGCCGAATGGCAACGCGTCGACGACGGTGAATGCCATCGCCGCGCCCTCGTAGGCGAATCCGCGGAATCGTTCGGTAATTCTCTCCAGCAATTCTTCCGCGTCGGCGGGTGTGCGCGCCTCGGCGGCATGGGCGAATCCGGTGAGAAATGATCGCCCGACCGTTTCGAGTAATTCTTTGGCGGCTGGGCTCTTTTCGTGGAAGCCCCGCACGTCGAGCCTTGTGGCGGACATGTCCGGGGTTAGTATTTTGCGCCTCAGCGCACGCACCATATTAGCCACATATCAAATATCCATTGACTGTGGAGGTGCGTCTACTTCAAACTTGCTCACGCGAATTAAGCCGGGTGCGGACGTTATTCCGCCACAACTCGTAGGCCGGGAGATCGGCCTTCCCGGCGGGATCCACGGCCGAGTCGTCGGCCACCGCGACCGCCGCGTCGACCGTCAGGTCGGCCAGGATCGACACTCCCGCCGCGCTGTGCTCGGGCACGTGCCCGGCGTAGTGCCGGGCCTTCGCGGCGAACACCGCGCCCTGCGCCAGCTGCGCCCAGCGCTCCCCCGACTCGCGCCGCAGCGCCGCCAGCGCCGCCGGGTCCGCGCCGCCCGCGAACGTCGCCGCCAGCCCGACCCCGCTCCACAGGTCGGCCTGCCGGTCCCCCGCGAACCGCCGCACCGCGCCGGCCACGCCCGGCACCTGCCCGCCGTGGATGAACCACAGCGCCCGGCCGATGCCCTGGTCGATGGCGCGCGGGAAGTAGTCCGCCCGCCCCTCCCACGGGTAGGCGGCCGGGATGCGCTGCTCGTCCACCCAGCGTCTGGTCTCGAAGTAGGCCCGGTCGAAGCCGTACCCGTCGACGGCCAGCCAGGTCATCGCGGGATAGTACGGCGTGCCGCTCAGATCCGGCATCACCTTCTTCCACAGCACCCTGGGCAGCCGCGCCATGGCGAACCCGATCCCGATGTAGGTCAGGAAGATGTGCGGCCGCCCCGGCCCCATCAACAGGTCCCTGGTCCGCTTCCCGCGCCCCCCGCCCATCGCGTCCACCACCGTGAACGCCATCGTGGCCCCCTCGTAGGCGAACCCGCGCTGCTCCGGCTCCACCAGCTCCAGCCGCCGCTCCACCTCCCACTGATCCCGCGCGTCGATCCCCCACTCGAACCCGCAGATCACCGCCTGCGGAATCGCCTCCAGATGCCGCGTCGCCCCCGGCGGCGCCGCCGGAAACCCCCTCGCGGCAAACGTCACCTCCCGCAACGCCGGCGTCAACACCAGCCTGCGCAACGAACCAATCGTGGTAGGCATCGCCCCTCCTCGGATCGCGTCAATCACACAATCCCCCGCCTCCGCACGCCAACGCTTCTCCTGACGTGCGCGAGACATCTCCGAATGTGCGCACATGACAACGCCGCCGCTCGTGGTCCAAGCGGCGGCGCCGAATACGGTTAGGCGTGGTTCTCCCACCCACCCACCCTTATTG